>NZ_MVDO01000001.1 GCF_002006755.1 Wohlfahrtiimonas larvae
CAGATGCACCAGTGATTGATGCTGTGATTGATGATGTCGCTCCCGTTGAAGGTAGTATTTCTAATAATGGGCATACAAATGATCAAACCCCGACACTTCAAGGGACTGCCGAAGCTAATAGTTTTGTTATTATTTACAGTAAAACTGATAGCGGTTTAGTAAAATTGGGTGAAGCAACTTCAAATGCTGATGGCCAATGGGAATTTACAACATCTACTCTAGGAGATGGAAACTATACATTCATTGCAAAAGTTAGAGATAATGTAGGCAATGAAAGTGTTGAAAGTAATGAGTTTTCTGTGAATGTAGACACATCACAGCCTGCTGATAATACTATTACAATTGATAGTATTTCGGATGATACGGGAGCATTGGATGATGACTTTATTACTAACGATAATACGTTAATTTTCCATGGCTCATTAGGATCTGAATTAAAAGCTAATGAAAAAGTTGAAATCAGTTTAGATGGTGGTAAAACCTGGATAACGACAACAGTTAATGGTACAAGTTGGACGTATGATCATAGTGCAATTGAATTGGTGGATGGTTCTTATGATGTCATTGCTCGTATTGCAACTTTAGCAGGTAATGAAGGGGCATCTGCGAATCAAATAGTAGTAATAGATACGACAGGTCCTGATGTTCAAGGGTTAACTATGACAGTAGGAATTAGCACAGATACTAGTCATGGTTTGGATGCGGGAGATGGCAATAGCCATAGTTCTACTGCCACTAATAATGATTTGATTACTCGTGATCAAACTTTAACATTGTCTGGTAATTTATCAGCTGAATTGGCAGCGGGTGATTCTTTACAGATATCGAGCGATGGTGGTAAAACATGGACTTCTTTAGCATTAACAGGTACAAGTTGGCAGTACGCTATTCCTGAGTTTGAAGGTAATGGTTCTATCACTTATCACTTCCGTGTTGTGGATACGGCAGGTAATGTTGCCACAAATACGACATTTAAGGATGAAGGTTATACTGTTGTTGTTGATGTTACTAATCCCGATGCTTTGACAAAAGCACCGATTATGCCAGACTCAGTAAATACTTCGACATATTATGAATTTAATAGTGATACTTATGGAAAGGTTGGTGCAGGAGAAATAGTTTCATTAGTTAATGATGTTGATCGTGATGGTAAGTATCGAGAAGGTTTAGATAAAATTATTGGTTATGTAAAAGCAGATGAAAATGGTGATTGGAGTTTGTCTGTAAGATTACCAGCAGGTTCTAGCAATCTTGGTTTTGTAGTTTGGGATGAAGCTGGCAACCGTTCAGACATGAGCACACCGACTCCTGTAGGTGCGACAGATGGTGTGGGTTATATTGCAGTGGAGCAAACATGGGGACAAAGTAGTGAAGGTTTCTATGGAATTAACGTAGCATCAGTAACGTTACAGAATGGTCAATGGGTCTTTTACCAATCTCCTCCTCGTAATGCGGATGGTGGTAGAGGGTATAATAATGGTAGCTTGTATTTTATGAAAGATACTGTGAATGGCGATGCTGATTATAACTACTTATATTTACCAGATGGGGTTCAAGAGGCTGGCTATGGTGGTTTCTTAAGTGGTGCTACTATGTTTGATGTTAACCGTGATGGCTTAATAGATGTCATTGGCGCGAAAAGTGGTTATGGTACTCCATATAAAACCTCGGCGTGGTTCCAGAATGCAGATGGTACATTTACACCGAACCATATAGATACACCTAATGGGACTTTTCAGCATTTAGGCGGCACAATTGCGATTGACCTAAAAGGTGATGGATATGTTGATATTTTCATGTCAACTTCTGAAACTAGTGTTGCTGGTAAAAATCATATCTTTACCTTACTTGAGAATAATGGCGGGACGTTACAGTTAAATAATTCTGTACCTACAGGTGCAGATGGTGCATTAACTATGCTGCATGAATTATCCGGTGTGGATATCAACAATGATGGTACGGTGGATATTGTCGGTCACTCTAATCGTAGAGCAAATGGCACATATGGCAATACAGGTACTTCATTAACAGTGATAACCAATGATGGACATACATTAAGTGGTGTAACACATTATGATAATATATTCCAAACAAATGGTTATGAGGATAATGGTGATGAAGTTGCTAATATGGTTTGGGCTGACTTTGATGGTGATGGATATTTAGATTTATTCATAGGGAAAGGTTATGGCAAAAATGGTGCAGCTAGAGATAGTGAAAGTCGTATTTATCTCAATGATGGTAAAGGTGGGTTGTTAACCTCAGTTGATGATACATTATGGTTTGGAGATGATATCGATGCAGCAGCATCATTAGCCATCGACTGGAATCATGATGGTATGATGGATATCATTGAAATACCAAAATATAGAGCGAGTGGATCACCAACCCTATATTTAAACACAGGAGATAATGTTTGGAACTCTTCTGCTCAGAAACATATTATTGCGCCTGAAGGCAAATATTCTGGTGCGATGGCAGTTGATTATAACTGGGATGGTAATGTTGATTTATTGCTATATACCAAAGGTAAAACTATTTTGGTTGAAAATACCAATGCGGTTGCAGATGGTACAAGCTTAAATGTTTCAATTGTTGATGGTAATGGTATTAATATATTCTTTGGTAATACGGTTAACTTATACAATAGTAAAGGTGAGCTTGTAGCAACACAGGTCATCAATGCTCAATCTTCAGGGACTACCATTAGTTCAGGGCTTCTTAATTTTTATGGATTAGATCCTAATGAGACTTATTCATTACAACTGTTAAGAATCACGGATGGTGTTGCTAACCATGTTGGCGGTGGTGGTAATTTGGGTGGCTATAATGAAACCACTGTTAACAATGCATGGACAAATATTAAGACAGGGCAAGCTAATACAAACTTAGTGTTAACGGCTGAAGCAGATGATGCGGTTAATCATGCATTAGGCAATGGTATTAGTGGTACAGGTTATAATGATACGTTCTTTGCAACCGAAGGTGATGACATTTACAGCGGTGGCGGTGGCTGGAACAGCTCTCTCACTGGTGAAAAAGTGTGGAGTGCAACTGAAGGCTTGGATATCGTTGATTATAGCAATGCAACTCAAGGTATTATTGCAGACCTAACAGCAGGTACAGCAACAGGTATGGGTAATGATAAATTGATCAGTATCGAAGGTTTGATCGGTAGTGATTATGATGATGTGTTTACCAATAGTACTGCAAATAACGTCTTTGAAGGTAAAGGAGGCAATGATATATTCCACTTAACTCATACAGGTAATGATATTTTACTCTACAGATTATTGGACCATGCTGATGCAACTGGTGGTAATGGACAAGATACTGCCTATGGCTTCCATATTGGTAATACTATTACTGATAAAGATGCTGATGCGATTAATATCAGTGAGCTATTAGATTATGATGGTATAGTTTCTTTCTATACTGATGAAGGTGAAATGAAATTAGACTATAACTCAAAAGGTATTTTAGATTATCTTAAAGTTGAAGTGGTTGATGGTAGTACAATCATCAGTATTGACAGAGATGGTAAGGGTGATGCACACGATTTTGCAACAGTGATCACTTTAGAAAATACTGAAACTGATTTGTTGACTTTATTAGCTAATAATCAAATTATTATTTAAAAAGTAATTCCCTCTATCGTATTGATTGCGATAGGGGGATTTCCGTATAGTAAAGTTGTTTTGATCTTCCTTTTGTTATTAAGAAATAGACTAGTTTTATGAAAAAAAATTATGTTAATGGCTTTGTGCCATTATCAGTATTAATAGTTATTAAAGATATATTGCATTCTCAAACTGTATTTTCGTTATGTTGTAAATTCCCTAGATTATCAGGTAGGTTTGACAATATAGGAGAATATCGATGAGCAGAAAAAATAGTGCGTATCAACAATGGTTATTATCTTTCATGGCGGTAGCACGTCATTATCGTTTAGATATTTCAGAAGAAAATGTACGAGTTTTTTTAGATTGGGAAAGAAATACGGATAAAGATGAATTGTTAAGCCGTATGGCAAAACATTTAGGGTTAACGTTACGTTTTCAAAAGTTTACAGCTAAAAGGTTAGATCCCTGGAGTTTGCCTTTAGTCATTGAGTTTATGAATGACACAGTTGGTGTTATTACCAAAGTTAATTCTGAAGGGCAATGTACGATTTTAATGGGAAATGATGATGGTTTAGCCATAGATTTAGATATGGCTGAAGTGACAAAGAGTGTCAAACGTATCATTGTCTTGCGCCCTGAATCATCTGTCGAAGATGTTCGAGTAGATGATTATATTAAACCTTTTAAACCTAATTGGTTTTCTAGTATTTTATTTAAAGATTGGCGCAGTTATGGACATATTGTTACAGCATCATTTTTGATTAATATATTAGCGTTAGCATCGGTTGTATTTTCTATGCAGGTTTATGATAGGGTGATTCCCGCACAATCTGAATCTACGTTATGGGTTCTATTTATGGGGGTTGCATTAGCAATTGTTTTTGAATTTTTATTAAGAATAGCTCGTACTCATATTTCAGATATTGCAGGTAAAAAAGTAGATTTAAGAGTCTCAGATACAGTATTTGGGAGATCGCTTCGTTTACGTAATGATGTGAGGCCGCAATCTACAGGCTCATTTGTATCTCAATTAAGAGAACTTGATCATTTAAGAGAAGTAGTGGCATCAAGTACGGTGAATGCGATAGCAGATCTTCCTTTTGTTTTATTATTTTTAGTTGTGTTATTTATTATTGGTGGGCCTTTAGGATTTGTTGCATTAGGTATATTACCCCTATTAATTTTGCCAGGTGTGATTGTTCAAAAAACTTTGGCTAAACTTGCTAAAGAAGGAATGAGGGAATCTGCTTTACGTAATACAATTATGATTGAGTCAGTTGAAGCTATTGAAGATATTAAATTGTTGCGAGCGGAACACCGTTTTCAAAGTCAATGGAATCAGGCAAATAGCGTTTCTGCAAGTATTAATTTGCGACAGCGTAGAATAACAAATTTTTTATTATCTTGGGCGCAAGAATTGCAAAATCTAACTTTTGCATTGGTGCTTTTGATTGGGGCATATTTGGTAATCAATGGTAGTATTACAACTGGGGTGTTAGTTGGAACATCTATTTTGTCATCTAGAATGATGGGACCTATTTCTCAATGGTCTGGTATTTTATCTAGATTGCAACAAGCGAAAACTGCTTATGCAGGATTAACTGATTTAATGGATAAGCCGTTAGATCAATCATCAAGTAGTAAATTATTGCATCGTCCAGTATTATTGGGTCATTATGAATTGGGTTCTGTAATCCTTAGATATAGTGATAAACAAAAACAGCCAACTTTAGATATTAAGTCGCTTAATATTAAACAAGGTGAACGTATCGGTATTCTTGGTAAAATGGGGGCGGGGAAGTCTACTTTATTACAATTATTAGCAGGTATGGTTAGAGCACAACAAGGGAGTGTGTTGTTGGATGCAACTGATATTTTACAGATTGATCCTGCTGATGTTCGAAGAGATATTGGCTTGCTAACCCAAAATTCTCGTTTATTGTTTGGATCAATCCGAGAAAATATCATCATGGGATCGCCATTAGCTTCTCATCAGGAAATATTGAAAGCATTACAAATTTCAGGTGCTTTGCCTATTATTCAAAACCAAACACAAGGACTTGATTTTTTAGTTCGAGAAGGTGGTGCAGGATTATCTGGTGGGCAAAAACAGGCATTATTATTAGCAAGAACACTGATCAAAGATCCCAATATTTTATTATTAGATGAACCTACCGCTTCGATGGATGAAATTACAGAACAACATGTTGTCCGTTCATTGGGAGAATGGTTGGAAAGCCGTACTTTAGTTGTAGCTACTCACAAGCCTGCTTTATTGAAGCTAGTTGACCGTATTATTGTTATTGATAATGGACGTATTGTATTAGATGGCCCCAAAGAAACTATTTTGGCAAATTTATCTGGTCAGAATAATGTTAATGCTCAGAGGGGAAATCATGGATAAGCATCATTTTAGTATGTGGGAGTTGACAGAGAGAGATACCCAACAATCACGTATCATTATTTGGATCATCTTATGTGCTTTTGTAACATTTTTTATTTGGGCTTACTTCTTTGAATTAGATGAGGTATCTTCTGGATCAGGAAAAGTAGTCGCTTCTTCTAAAGAACAAATTATTCAATCCTTAGAGGGAGGGGTTTTAGCAAAGTTATTAGTGAAGGAAGGAGATATTGTACAGCCGGGGCAAGTGCTAGCTCAATTAGATCCGACACGGATGGAATCTAGTGTAGGTGAATCATTAGCTAAATTACATGCAGCTAAAGCAACTGTAGCAAGGTTAGAGGCTGAGGTTAGTGATGCACCACTAATATTTCCAAGTGAAGTTATTAATGATACTTCATTGGTAAATTCTGAAACAGAGCTTTTTAATTCTAAAAGAAAATCATTACAAGAAACGATTGCTAATTTACAAGAATCACAAAGCTTAATTCGACAAGAATTAGATTTAACAGAACCCTTAGTCATAAAAGGTGCAGCAAGTAGTGTTGAGGTTTTGAGATTAAAAAGGCAATTGGTAGAGTTACGTACAAAAGAAATTGATATTCATAATCAATATTTTGTAAAGGCACGAGAAGAGTTAGCAAAAGCGAAAGTAGATGTTGCAACTCAAGAACAGATTATTCTTGGTAGAAGTGATGTGTTATCTAGAACAACAATTACATCCCCGGTTCGTGGTATTGTTAAGGATGTGGAAATTAATACAATTGGCGGTGTCATTCCTCCAAACGGCCGTTTAATGGAAATTATTCCAATGGATGAGCGATTGCAAATTGAAACAAAAATATCACCACGAGATATTGCCTATATTCGCCCAGGTTTAAAAGCTACAGTAAAAATTAGTGCGTATGATTATTCTATTTATGGTGGTTTAGAAGGCACTGTAGAGTTGATTTCTCCTGATACAATACAAGATGAAGTAAATAGGGAGATATATTATTACAGGGTTTATATTCGAACCAATACTGATTCATTAAAAGGTAAGGATAATAAAGATTTCCCTATTGTACCGGGTATGATTGCTACAGTAGATATTCACACAGGGAGCAAGACTATTCTCAGTTTTTTAATTAAGCCATTTAATAAAGCAAGAGAAGCTTTGAGAGAAAGATAATGCTTAAATTGAACTAAAAGCGAGTCTTAAAGACTCGCTTTTAGTTATTTGAGTAAACCATTTGGATTACTTTGCTTCCGGATGTAGTCTTAATATCATATAACCCAACCCGCCTGATAAGAATGAGCCAATAAATACGCCAATTTTGCTTAGATCTTGTAATTCAGGTGAAATAAATGCAAGCATGCTGATGAATAAACTCATGGTAAAGCCGATGCCACACAGTAATGCAACACCATAAACTTGTAGCCATGTCGCACCATTTGGTCTCTTGAATAATCCTAATTTTTCACCCAAGTAAACAATGCCAAAAATACCAATTTGCTTACCAAAGAATAAGCCTAAAGCAACACCTAAAACGACAGGATGAGCAAGCATTGATAATTCTAATCCTGCAAAGGAAACGCCCGCATTGGCAAAGCCAAAAATTGGAATGATTAAGAAACTGACCCAATTACTTAAACCATGTTCCCAGGCAATCAATGGTGGCTCATTTTTTGCATTGAGTGGAACATTATTGAGCGGAATCGTTAATGCTAATGTTACACCTGCCAATGTGGCATGGATGCCCGATTTCAAAACCATGAACCATAAAATGGCACCAAAGAATAGGTAGAAATGAGGTGCGGTAATCTTTTTAAAATTTAAGAAGATCAGCGCTAAGATGCTCACGAACGCGCCCACAAGATAAAGTAAATTTAAGTCTTGCGTGTAAAATACAGCAATGATGATAATGGCTGCCAAATCATCAATGATAGCAAGAGCAGTTAAGAATACTTTTAAGGATAATGGCACTCTGCTGCCTAATAGCGCTAATATGCCTAATGCAAATGCGATATCTGTCGCTGTTGGGATTGCCCAGCCATTCAGAGCAGCAGAATCCCCTTTATTGAGATAATAATAGATCATAGCAGGTACAGCTAAACCTGCTAACGCTGCTAATCCGGGTAAAATTCTTTGAGAATTTGTGGCTAATTCGCCCACTAAAAATTCGCGTTTCAATTCTAAGCCGACATATAGAAAGAAAATTGCCATTAATGCATCATTAATCCAATGCAAAATAGATAATCCTGCAAGATAACTATTTAACATTAAAAAGTAGGATTCTGATAATGGGCTGTTCGCAATGATCAATCCTAGTAAGGCGCAAATCATTAAAATGATGCCACCTGCAGTGGGTAAAGCAAAAAAGTATTGTAGTTTTTTATACATCCATTCCCCTAAAAGTATTTTGTTAAAAACATAAAATTATTAAAAACCACAGGTAAAATATATAAAAACTTTTTAAAAGTCGATAAAAATCGTTATTTTTAATTATCTTGTTTTTTTGAATGCTATTGTTTGTAAGGGATTAGTTGTTGTTTTTAAAATATAAAATAATATGGTATTAACTATTATGTTTGTCTAAAAACGTATGAATCGTGCGGAGCACAGCATCTGTTTTTTGGGCATGGACCCAATGGCCTGCGCCAGCGATTACTTTTGCAGTTGCCTTAGGGAATTGTGCAGTGATCAATGCTTGATCCTCTTGGCGCACATATTCAGACTCGCCACCAATGATGAACAGTATTGGTTTTGCAAATGTTGGTACATCCTGCCAATCAATGATCTCTAAATAGCGATCTTGTAAGGTTGCCACATTGAATTTCCATGTACCTTGTTTGAATGATTTTAATAAGAACTGAATAACAAATTCTTCATCCAAAATTGTACGCATTAATTCAGCAGCTTCTTTGCGGTCTGTGATGTTTGCATCACTCACAGCATTTAAAGCTGCAAAGATTTCAGTATGGCGATGAACATTGTAAGCCACAGGTGCTACATCAATTACAATAAGATTTTTGATTTTCTCAGGAATATATTCTGTGACTTTCATTGCAATTTTACCACCCATAGAATGGCCGATAATAGTCACTTCAGGAATATTTAAATCATCAAGTAGAACAATAATATCTTGCGCCATTGCAGAATAATTCATTTCATCAGAATGGAAAGAATCACCATGATTACGCATATCAACTTGGATGACCGTGTAATCCGTTAAACCTCGCGCGATCATACCAAGGTTGTTCATATCGCCAAATAAACCATGAATTAATAAAATTGGTGTTGTGTGAAGCCTGGTTTCAGGTTGGGTGATTTTATAGTTTAATAATGTTGCCATTCGATCAAATCCTCAGTGACTGCATAACATAGGGGGATATTATGCCATGAAAAAAGCAAAGGGTGGGAGGAACACCATTTGCTTTATAAAGATGAGATTAGATTGCTAGGGCTTTCTTGCATGCTTCCCATGAACGTGCTTGAGATGAAGCATATAATTCTAATTCATCAATTGTTTTTGCGCCTAAATCTCTCATGAATTCTTCTTGGTTTGAGCTGATTGTATATTCTGCTTGTGCATTGTCGCCCAAGTTAGATTGGAAAATACCTGCCGCGCTCACTGGCAAGAAATCTTCATAAACGATAGGCTCATAGCTAATTGCGCCAGCTGCGATTAAATCTTCAATCGTGGAATGCTCTGTAAATGAACCCGCTTTTGCTAATCCTTCTTCGGTAGGATAGTAAGCAAAATATGCTAATTTTTCATCATGCAATTCTTTGTAGCTATCAGGGAATGTTGCAAAGTGTTTTGTCAATGCTGCACGGTATTGGTCTGCATTAGATTCATTGGTTGTACCAATTTCTGCACGCGTTTGATTCAGCAATTGATCATATAAAATTCTACCTTTTGGCGTTAATGCTGCACCGCGTTGTTCGATTTCACCAAAGCGAGCAGTGTGATGACCTGTGTTTTCACTAGCTGTTTGATCTGTGAAACGTACATTTTCTTGCAATGCTTTAAAGCTCGTTTGACGAAGTAAAATAGGGCATTGACGAGCAGGAGGGCCTTCTACAACTGCCTTTGGTGTGATACCGCGTTTTGGCATTAATTCTTGTACTTGATCAATATCAACTGTTCTTGGTGTTAAATGGTTAATATGTGGGCCTTTGAATGCCACAACGTCGGCGATTAAGCGATGTTGGTCATGTAAAGTTTGATATTGATCAGCTGTCACTGTTGCATCAGAATGCCAACGGAAAGTTTCTAAAACTTCTTGGATGAATTCATCGGCATCGGCTTCATTCAAGCCACCTTCTTTCTCATTTTTTTCAATCAAGCGCATTGCGCCATCTGTGAAGATATTGCGTTGAGAAAGGATTTCTTTGGCTTCTTTTTGTAGATCCTCATCATCAATCAATTCTAAGCGCAATAATGATGTGAATACACGGAATGGGCTCACATTCAAAGAATCTTCATGAATCGCACGGAATGCTGTTGAATGAACAGGAACGCCCGCAGGTGTTAAGTCATAATAGCCTACAGGGAACATGCCCATCACTGAGAATAAACGGCGCATCGTGTGTAATTCTTGTGCTGTACCTAAACGAATGGCGCCGTGTCGCTCTTCATCTAGGCGCTCGATTTCGCCTGTTTTGATCAAGTGTTGATGTAGTTTAGGATCATTCTCCAATGTAGATTGGTTCACATCAGAAACCAATTGCATTAAGTCGCCATACAATGGCACTTCATCGCGGTACATGTGGGACATTGCTCTAGAAAATTTCGCTCTGATTAAATCAGGCGAGATAAATGCTGTATTTGACATGGTGAGTTCCTCCAAATGAATTTTTAATATTATTATTGATTTGCTTCAGCTAAACATTCACCTAAAATGTTCAAGCCTTCTTCTAATACTTCAGGTTCGATCGTAATGGGTGCTAATAAGCGGATGATGTTTCGGCTTTTACCGCTTGGCATTAATAGCAATCCACGTTCACGGGCACTTGCTAATACTTTTGCCAACACTTCTGTACCTGCTGAACCATCTTTATTCAATAAAGTAATGCCACGCATTGCATCTACGCCAGTTAATGGGCCAACACAAGTTAAACCTTCGGCTTGCCATTTTGCATGGTACTTTTCGATCATTTGCGTATATTGTGAGTTCCACTTAGCCAATTGTTGATCATCAGACATGATCTCCATCGTTGCAACTGCTGCTGCACAAGCGATAGGATTACCTGAATAAGTCCCACCTAAACTTCCTTTCGGTAAGTTATTCATTAAGTGCTCTTTGCCCATCACAGCGCCCAATGGCAAACCACCTGCGATACTTTTTGCAAGCAATAATAGATCAGGTTCAATGCCTAAATGCTCAAAACCAAAGCGCTTGCCTGTGCGGCCAAAGCCCGATTGAATTTCATCTAAAACTAAGAGAATGCCATTTTGATCACAGAATTCACGCAAGTATTGTGCAAATTCTTTATCCATGAATTGGAATCCTGCTTCACCTTGGATTGGCTCTAGGAAAATGCATGCGATGTTTTGAACATCCACTTCTACGCTGAGTAAACGTGTCAATGCAGCTTTTGCTTCTGCTGATGTTACACCAGTATCTTTGCTAGGAAAAGGTAAGTGATAAACAGGGCCAGGCAATGGGCCAATGCCTTGTTTGTACGGTGCAACTTTACCATTCAAATTTAATGCCGCTAATGTACGGCCGTGAAAGCCGCCATCAAATGCAATTACTCCTGTGCGCTTAGTTTGTAAGCGTGCAATTTTCAAAGCATTTTCTGTCGCTTCTGCACCGCAGTTTGTGAACATGCCCATCATGGGTTTTTCAGTTGGGATAAACTTTGCTAATGCATCCATTGCTTTTTGATATTGGCCGTGTGGCACAGCATTGTAAGCATAATGAGTAAGCTTTTGTGCTTGTTCAGTAATTGCTGTAACGATCTTAGGATTACAATGACCTAAGTTTAAAACGCCAATGCCGCCAACAAAGTCGATGTAAGATTTACCATTTTCATCCCAAGCTTTAGCATTTAAGCCATGTGACAAAGTAATAGGGTGCACGATAGAAAGTGCGGATGTAATGCTCATGTAGTTTCCTCCAAAGATAGCAATGATGGCTTTTCTCTAGTGGAAAAGTGTGATCAATGCTATTGATGATGGGGTTATGAAATCAAAAATCCGAATGGGGTTCAAACGAAAAAAAAGCGGTGAATTATTCCTTTTTTTCCGATTCTATGGCATTTATATTTGATAAATGGCTTTTAAGCCAAGTAATGAATTTTTTAATTCTAGGAATATCAATGGATTGTGCTTCGTAGGCTAAATAATAAGCACCATGACTATCAAGTTCATAATCCCAAGGAATGACCAAAGTTCCACGTTCTAATTCCTCTTGTGCTAAAAATTTTGGCACTAAAGCGATGCCATAGCCCATTTCAGCAGCACGAATACAGGCTGACCAAGTCTCGAATTCAGGGCCTTGATAGCAATGATCGATGTTGGCACCTTGACTAGAAAAATATAAGTACCAAGAAGCTACACGAGATTGGCATTGTAATAAGGTATAATGTTTGAAATCTTCCAGCGTATTAATGGGGTAGCCCTTATCTTGTAGAAAAGTTGGGTGACAGACAGGAACCATCCATTCATCAAATAATTTAATACATTCGATATCTTCCCAAACGCCACCACCAAAGATGAATGCAACATCAATCCCCGCTTTAGCTAAATCAAAAGGCTGAACATAATCTTTAAGATTCAAATGAATGTTCGGGTAGATATCATAAAATTCTTTGAGGGCGGGAATAAGCCAGCGCGCGCCAAATGTTGGGTGCGCAGCTAAACTTAAAATTTCACGATCACCGCCATAAGTGAGCATGTGCAAAGTAGAATCTTCCACAATGCCAAGGATTTTTCGTACTTCTGGCAAATAAGCTGCGCCCGCTGCAGATAATTTTAAGCGTTTACGTACGCGATAAAATAAACTTGTTTGGAGAGTGGATTCTAATTGTGCCACTTGCTTACTCACAGCACTTTGGGTTAAAAAGAGTTCTTCGGCTGCTTGCGTAAAGCTTAAATAGCGCGCTGAGGCTTCAAAACACTGCAAAGAAGCCATCGATGGAATCTGTTTGCGCGGTATTTGAGAAAGGTTCATACATCTTGTCCTTAAAAATATAAAACTACTATTCAATCCAATATGGAATGAATTAATGCGGAAAGCTCGCTTGCATTTATAACACATTTACTACTAATCTAGCCGATCTTATGATCTAGATCAAAAATTAGATTGTGTGAATTAAAAATGCTGGACATCTGTTTTATCAGCATTTTACCGAGATAGTCAATTTTTATATAGAAAATTATGATCGGTAAAAATAAGAATATTTTTAGGAGGAATGTAGTGAAGTTGTTGTGGAATTGGTACATGAGCAAATCTTTTATGCTCAAAATTACGGTAGGTTTTATTCTTGGATTGGTTTTTGGTGTTGTACTAGGCCCACAAAATGCAATTTTTTCACCGCTTGGTGCTATCTTTATGAATTTATTGAAAATGATCGTAATTCCGCTTATTTTCTTATCATTGGTAGTTGCGGTTAATCATTCAAGCCCATCTGAATTGGGTCGTATTGGTGTCAAAGTTTTCCCAATTTATATCGTAACGACGGCATTATCTGTTGTGATCGGTATTGTGATTGCGAAATTGATGAATCCTGGTGCTGGCGTAAAGTTACAAGAAGGTATTTCTGTGACTGTGCCTGATCGCCCAAGCTTCGTGGATACGATTATTAATATGGTGCCAACGAATATTGTGAAAACATTTGCTGATGGCAATATTTTAGCAATCGTGTTTGTGGCAATCATCATTGGTATTTCGATGTTGTACATGCGCCATTCGGATGATGCTACTCACAAAAATATGGGTGAAACACTCATGAAATTTGTGGAAGCTGCGAATGAAGTGACATTAAGAATCTTGAGCGGTATTTTGCAATATGCACCGATTGGTGTGTTTGGCATCACAGCAGCAACAATTGGCGCGCAAGGCTTAGATACAGTGATTGCATTGGGTAAGTTTATTTTAACTTCATACATCGGCGTTGGTTTATTGTTGGTTGTGTTCTATCCATTAATTTTAAAATTGTGGGGCTGTAAGGTTATTCAATTTTACCGTGATATTAAAGAATGTATGCTGACATCATTTGTGACAGCAAGCAGCTTAGGTACATTGCCAATTTCAATTCGTGCAGCGAAAAAAGCAGGCATTGATGAAAGCATTGCGAACTTAACATTGCCGATTGGTGCAACTGTGAATATGAATGGTACAGCATTGCGCTTGGGTGTTGCGGTGATCTTTGCCTCAGAAATCATGGGTATCGATTTAAGTATCGTTGAACTTGTGTCGATTATCTTAATTGGTACATTGACAGCAGTTGGGACAGCTGGTGTTCCTGGTACTGGTTTGATCGCGATGTCCGCAGTATTTGCTCAAGCAGGTTTGCCAATTGAGATTGTTGCGTTAACAGCAGGGATTAATATTTTGGTGGATATGGTGTTTACATTAGGAAATGTAACAGGTGACTTGGTTGCAGCTAAAATGGTGGATCTATCAGAAAAGCGAGCAGCTGCTAAATTAGGAGCACCTTCTGTAGAACTTTCTTGACATCTTTTTTAAAAAGATTATGATCAATCTGTTATCTAAATTATTTTAATTAAATATATGAACCAATTTTTTGCGAACTACTATTATTACTATTATCTCCACAAGCGGGAGATATAGCTGTTCGTGAATCAAAAATAGTTCACCCTATATCAAATGAAAGCCCGCTAGAAAGCGGGCTTTTTTTATATCTAAAGGAAATGAAATGGCAGCGTTAACACAATTGAAAACATTACAATCGAAAGAATCCATTGTGAGTGGTATTACAAGTCGTGCAGATTTAATGGCAGCACATGCAGCAGGTGCAACTTATGCAGGCTTTATTTTTGTGTTGACGTCGCCTTATGGCATTGCGATTGAAGAAGCGAAAGAGATCGCCAAAAATTCACCTTTAAAGCACATTGGTATTTTCCAAAATTCAGATTTAGCGGATATTTTGTATGTGGTGAATGAAATAAAACTTGATGCCATTTTATTGAATGGCTGGGAAACTCAGGCATTTATTACCCAATTGCGTACGCAATTACCTGAATCTATTAAAATTATCAAAATTGCTCATTTAAAGGATGATGCGCCCAAAATGAATTACCAACATGTGGATTTTTACTTATTGGGCGGCCATGTTGGGGAAATTCTAGAGCCGAATTGGACATTACTCCAAAATATAGATTTGAGTAATGTATTTTTATCAGGCAACTGGAGGGATAGTACATTGCTACCTAATATTGAATCTCGACCATTGGGTTTTGAGTTGAATTTTAAGATGTCAACTGCAAAAATGCATTGGTCCCATTAGAACGAATATCAATGGGAAATACTTCGATGGGCAATTGAAAGATAGGCCCATCAATGACTAATGTATGAAATTCACCTGCTTCACCGCAAGGATCAATGCCACGATCTTCTAGGTTTTGGATCATCTCTAATGTGAGCATTTTACCTAGATCCTCTGTTGTCATGCCCATTGTGAGATTCACTGAAACAATCATGGCTTTAAAACCACGATTTACAAATTCTTCAACAATTTCCCTGCGTGGGCGATTCCACAATGGCATGTATAAATCTAAATCCACTTTTTGCACGATTTGTTCATGCCATGAAGCATGTTCAGGCACATCGATATCACCTGTGACTAAAAGCTCCGCGCCTTTGAGCTTGGCATCCTCTAAAAGCTTTAGATAATTGACTTCATAATCATCCCAACTGGATTGTGCGCTGAGAATAGGGAAGCCCAAAGAATTTGCTTGTTTTTGCGTGATGGGCATCGGTACACCATGGGAACGAGAATGATCGCCTTCATCCGATAACATCATGATTAAGCCAATACATTCACCTTGTTGCAATGCATAATATAGCGCTAAAGTGCTATCTTTACCGCCACTGAAAGATAAGATGAATTTAGGATTAGAGTTTTGTGGCCATTGATTGAGCATGAGAATCCTTATCGAGGTTCGAATTTAAACATATTAATTGTGAAATTTTCGCTATGATTAATAGTAGCATTTGATAATGATTGCAATCAAAGGAGATGTCATGGATTTAGGGATTAAAGATCGTTGGGCGATTGTATGTGCTGGCAGTAAAGGTTTAGGGAAAGCATGTGCGAAAGCATTAGTGAGTGAAGGTGTGAATGTTGTGATTAATGGTCGTACAGAATCATCCTTGTTGGCGGCACAAAAAGAATTAGAAGCATTGCCTAATGCAGGCAAAGTGATTGTTGTGGCAGCAGATATTACAACACCAGAAGGCCGTGAAAAAGTATTGGCAGCAGCGCCTCAAATTGATATTTTAATCAATAACGCAGGTGGCCCACCGCCAGGAAATTATTTAGATTGGACAACAGAAGATTGGATGAAGGCATTGAATAATAATATGCTTACAGCCATTGAATTAATCAAAGCTGTTACACCAAAAATGCAAGCACAACAATTTGGTCGCATAGTGAATATTACCTCGAGTGCTGTGAAAGCACCGATCAGTGTTTTGGGATTATCTAATGGTGCGCGAGCAGGTTTGACAGGATTTGTTGCTGGTATAGCACGGACAACAGTTCATGATAATGTCACGATTAACAACATTTTACCTGGAGCATTTGCAACAGATCGTTTATTACAGACCATTGCAGCAGAAGCAGATAAAAATGGCATTTCACAAGAAGAAGCAGTGGATGCGCGTATGCAAAAAATTCCTGCGAAACGTTTTGGTCAACCTGATGAGTTTGGTGCTTTGTGTGCATATTTATGTAGTGAGCAAGCAGCTTACATAACTGGACAAAATTTTCTAATTGATGGGGGGGCATATCCTGGCACATTTTAAAATAAATTGGGCTAAACATGAATTGAATTGCTCAAAATAATGATTTATGTACTATTCTGATAACTCTTTAATTTTATAATTATTCATAATAAGTGGGATAACATGTTTCAAGAATTTAAGAAGTTTTTATTACGCGGTAATATTCTAGATTTATCAGTAGGTGTTGTCATTGGTACAGCATTTACAGCAATCGTGAATAAAATTGTAGAAGGATTATTAACGCCTATTATTAGCTTAATTTTTGTAGTGACAACAGGTAATACTTCAGCTGATGATGCATTAGGAAATTTAGTTTTTCAGGTTAAAGGTATAACTTTTAATGTTGGCTCAGTATTAAGTGCATTGATTACATTTTTAATTACAGCCATTGTATTATTTGCCATTATGAAAACTGTGAATAAAGTGATGGCAGCGACTCATAAGGCAGAACAAGAAGCTGCAGCGGCAGCGCCTGTTGAGCCACCAGCACCGACTGCAGAAGATTACTTGAAAGAGATTCGTGATTTGTTAGCAAAGCAGGCTGAAAAATAATGTTTTGAAAGTGATATATTATATGTGCCCCAGACTTTGATTGAGTAACTGGGGCATTTATATTTTAGCCAAAGAAATAATAAGATAGTATTAAACAGACAAAAATACCTGTGAACACAGGAATAGAAGTTCGTTTTACAATCTCAATGGGGCTGACCTTTAATGTAGAAGCCACAACGATGATAACAGCAGCCACAGGTGAAACGGAGCGAATTAAGTTTGCGGTTAATTGCATAGGTAAAGCAACAAGTACAGTATTAACATTCATTTGTTCTGTAATTTCAGGAATGATTTTGATAAAAGAGTGAAATACAGCAATTCCACTACCACTGATAAAGCCAATGAGTGCAGCCATGCCAGAAAAGAATAACATTAATATTGAGCCTGCACCTTGAACGTTGTTTAGACTATTAGTTAATAAGTCAATTACGCCGATAGACTTTAATCCCTCTACAAATAAGCCTGCTGCAATGATTAAAGAAACGACTTGATAAAATCCTTGCCCCATTCCTTCAAAGAATAGATTAAAATCCTTGATGCTTTGTTTGATATCTCCTTTGCGAATGAGTTCTATAAACATGGGAATGATGATGGAGATTAATGTGATTTCAACTAAGCCGATATTGATGGTGGACTTTTGTGTCTGTGAATCAATGAACCCCAAGTTGAAAATAAGTAATAGAATGATTGGCATGATTGGAAAAATTGAATACCAAGAAGGCGGCAATGGTTGATTTTTCTCATCTGCTGAATGGGGGATTTCAAATGGAACATGAATTGTGCCTTGGCGTTTATCCATATAACGTTGCCAAAGTAAGTGCGCAATCGCCATCGCAAGTAAAGCGGGAATAGAAACTTTAGCATGAAACTGCATTACATATTCTAATGAAGAAATGCCTAAGCGCTGTGCAACAACGACATTATCAGATCCTAGAGGTGTTGGTGTGATTGTTGCTGTTGTTGCGATAACAGCACCTGCTGTTAAAGGTGACATACCTGCACTTCTCAATACAGGATATAAAGTTGCCATTAATAGGATGGCTAAGCCAGCTGCGCTTGGTAAAACCATTTGCAATGCATTACCCAATAGAAAAACTATGGGGACTAAAATATAAACCGATTTAATTTTTTTGATAGGCTTGGATAAAGCATGTACCATTGCATCATTAGCACCAATATGATTCATATAATTGGCAAACCCAAAAAGTACCATAATAGTTAAACCGACGATACCCATTTGCATGGTGAAAACATTGGTTGCCATTTTAAATGGATCTAGCCATATTGAACCTGTAGATCCTTCTTGAAAAATAGGTTTTCCCATCATAACAGAAGCATAAAGTAAAGTTAGGCCAGAGAGAAAAAGAATAATTTTAGCATCGTAATTCTTGGCAATGAGATAACCAACGATGATTAAAAAAGTAACGCTGATGATAATTTCGATCATGATGAGCTTTGTAAAAAAGATGAAAGTTTAGCTCATTGTGCGTTAGATTCACATGAAAAATAGTGATTTTTTTATAAAATTAATAGGAGAAATTTGATTCATTAAGGTTTGTTGAGCATTCTAGATAGAACATGTATAAAAATGTTACATAAATTTGGTTTGCCATAGAGATTTTATAATATAGGCTCCTATGTATTCAGCAAATTTAAACCCTTTAGAAAAATCTTCTAAAGGGTTTATTAATATTACTGATCGTTTTTATCAATCATTTCTTTTGCAATTTTACGTGCTTCACGTCTCATTAATGCTTTATTCCAACGTTCTTTTTGTTCTTCATTTTCTATGCAAAGTGGTGGAACCTTTGTTGCCTTACCATCTTTAACTGCAACCATTGTAAAATAGCAGCTATTGGTATGACGTTTTTTACGTGTAGTAATATTTTCAGCTTCTACGCGTACACCAACTTCCATCGATGAATTACCAACATAATTAATAGATGCTTTAAATGTTACTAATTCTTGTACATGAATGGGTTCTTTAAATAGAACATAATCCACAGATAAAGTTACGACATATTGCCCAGCATAACGGCTGGCACAGCTATATGCGACTTGGTCGAGTAGTTTTAATAAATCACCACCATGAACATTACCAGAAAAGTTAGCCATGTCGGGCGTCATTAAAACAGTCATCTCTAATTCGCGTTCAGGAGCGAGTGTGCTTTCTACATTACTCATTTTGGTCTCTTTAGTTTGTGAAATACTCAATATATGTTAATCGCCCTGCAATAATAAATACAAGGGTGATGAAAAGTGGTTTGATAAATTTTTCGCCGTATTTGATGGCGCTGCGTGCGCCAACATAACTACCAAGCATAAATCCAACCACCATGAAAGCACCCATGAACCATGCGACTTTACCTGCGGCAGCAAAGATCACAAGTGCAGCAATATTGCTCATGCTATTCATTAAGCGAGCAACACCAGAAGAAATCATAAAATCTTGATTGAAGATTCTATTATATAAGACAGTCCAGAATGACCCCGTACCTGGGCCAATAAATCCATCATAAAACCCTAAACCCAAACCAGAGATAATCTGTTTAGATTTGGATACTGTGCTATCTTCAGATTCAACTTGTTTCTTAGATTTTGGAATCAGCATATAGATGCCTATAGCAATTAGTAAGGGTGGGATCATTTTTTTAATAAAGCTAGGATCTAAACTTAATAAGAAAAGTGCACCGATAAAACTGCCTAATAATGTCATAATAGCGCACCAAATCCACTCTTTGGGATTGATCACTTTTCGCTTAATGTAAGCCCATGCGGCAATAGAGGTACCAAATACACCCATATATTTGCCCATGGAAAGTGCAATGTGAGGTGGGGCGCCAATGCTTAACATTAAGGGCGCGGTAATCAAGCCACCACCCCCAGCGATGGAATCAACAAATCCTGCTAGAATTGCAGCTAAGAATAAGATAATAAAGAGTAGAATCGTTGGGTCGGAATAACTCATATCTACTCCAAAATAGAAGAATATTTTTCAATATTTGGGCGTTCAAAAAACTTGGGTGCTTTATCAGCATAGCCATACCAAAGCATGCCAATGATAATTTCTTCCTCTGCATTGATGCCACAAATTCTATACCATTCTTCTGTTTCGAATAAAGATGCAGTTGACCATTTTGCACCAATATCTTTTTCATCTAAAGCTAGCATTAAGATATACATTGCGATGCTGATGGTTGCATAATCTTCTCGAGCAGTTTTATCAACCTGAGAACGCTTTTGTGTTACCAATAGCCAACCAGGAATAGATGACCATTTTTTTAATTTCTGATCAGCTGTTTCTTGTGATTTTTGTGCAAAAGAATCATATGCATAGGCTAATAAATTATCACGTACTTGACCTTTTACTTTGTAAAAGTGGTATGGGAAAGTTAAGTGGTGATTAGGAGCATGTACCACTAATGCCAAAGCTTCATCAATGATCGATTCATCAATGGGGATAGGTTTGTAATGATGGGTGGTACGGCGTTTTATAATATGATCTTTAATACTCATAATGATTTACTCAACTGTTCTGCAAGGTTATTGGAGAGTTGGCTGCTAAGTTGTGCTTTAACTATGTTGCGAATTGCATCTTGATCAGATTTTTTTAGGAAATCTAATTGAGAGAATGGCGTGGCTAATCTTGCTGCAACTTGAGGATTGATTTTATCGATCATCATGATGTTATCTAATAACCAAGGGTAGAATTGTAGTGGCTGCTGATATAATGCCACTTTATTTTGACCCAATGCACCTAATAGTGAGCGAACACGATTAGGATTATGAGAATTAAATTCTTTATGATGACGTAAATGATTCAACATCTTTATTGTAATATATGGGCTAGATACTTGTAATGCAAACCATTTATCCACAACAGATGGGTAAGATTGATATTTTTCTAAAAAATTAGTGAGTAAAATTTTGGCTGTACTATGGTTATTCAATACTGAAGCACGCAATGCGGCCATGCGATCTGTCATATTAGTTGCAGATTCATATTGTTTAGTTACAGTAATTTCATGATTAGGTAATGTTGCTAGGTAATTTAAAACACTATTTTTTAAATCACGTGCGGAAGCATTGCCAATCATATGTGATTGGTAAATTTCTAACCAATCTTTTTCATATATTTTTGCTGAGTATTGCATTAAATCAAAACGTTGTTGCCAAATTTTAGCTAAATCTTTTTCAGCTGTCGTGCTTTGAATGGAAATAGGGTCTGGTAAAGTGAAAAATAGTGCATAAAAACTTGGTTCTAGGCGACATGCTTCGAAAAAATCTTCTAAGGGGGCAATAAACTTAGCTTTTTTATCTTCAACAGGTTTATCCGATGCAATGAGCGCAGATAGATAGCGTTGTGCAGCTTCCCAGCGTGAAAAATAGTCGGTTTCAAAGAATGCAATTTTCATCAATTCTTCTTCTGTATATGGATAGTCTAAAATAACAGGAGCAGAGAAATCTCTCAAAAGTGATAAAGCGATATCTTTTTCTTTACAAGGGATTGTGATGGTATCTACCCAAGTTTTGAGAATAAAAGTATCCTCATAAATGATTTGATCAGTATTACCAATAAGTGAAAAGCGAATAGGAATCCATTGAGGCTGAAGATTACTGCCTTCTGGAGATAGGAACTGTTTAAATGTAATTTTCACACCCTCATCAGTCATTTCTTTAATGACTTGTACTCTTGGTGTGCCTGCTTGACTATACCAATGTTCAAACCCATCCATATTTTGATTATTAGCTTCTGCCATGGCTGTTAAAAAATCATCACAAGTTGCAGCAGTACCATCAAATTTAGTGAGATAATGTGTTAATCCTTTTTTAAAGCCTTCTTCACCTAATATTGTTTGATATAAGCGTACAACTTCAGCGCCTTTTTCATAGACTGTTGTTGTGTAAAAATTACGCATTTCAACGTAGCTATCGGGGCGAATTGGATGTTTTAAACGACCTGCATCTTCAGGGAATTGATAATTTCTTAGCATTTTGACATCGTCAATGCGTTTTAATCCACGATGACGCAAATCACTTGTAAATTCTTGGTCACGAAAAACCGTTAATCCTTCTTTTAAAGATAACTGGAACCAATCACGACAGGTAACACGATTACCTGTCCAGTTATGGAAATATTCATGGCCAATAATGGATTCAATGGTTTCAAAATCAGTATCTGTGGCAATTTCAGAGTTAGCGAGAACATATTTAGCATTGAAGATATTTAAGCCTTTATTTTCCATTGCGCCACCATTGAAATCATGGATAGCGACAATATTATATTGGTCAACATCACACACCAAATTAAAGCGATCTTCATCCCATTTCATTGCGCGTTTTAACGCACCTAAGGCATAATGGCATTGATCAACTTCGTTATGTGCTGCATAAATACGTAATTGTACAGGAGAATCATCAGGGCGTATGTGTTTGTCTTCAATATAGCCTAAATCACCTGCAACTAATGCAAAAAGATAGCTTGGCTTTGGGAATGGATCATGCCAAATTGCTTGATGTAAGCCATTATCTAAATCTTTGGCTTCAACTAAATTACCATTGGACAATAGAACAGGGCAGGTTGCTTTATCTGCAATGATGGTGACTGTATATCTTGCCATGATATCAGGACGATCAGGATAATAAGTAATATTTCTAAAGCCTTCAGGTTCGCAATCACTACAAAAAATATTGTTAGATAAATATAGACCTTCTAATGCGCTATTATTTGCAGGGTCCAACTGATTAGATAAAGTAACGGTTAATTCATCGTCTTGTAAATCTTTCAAATGAATATCATGTTCTAGATATTGGATATCATCTAAAGCAACTGCTGTATCATTGATTCTCAATGATAGAAGTTGTGAATGTTCTGTACCATTTAATACTAATGTGCGAGACGTTGTTTCACTGTTTTTAGAAAGTTTTAATTCTGTTGTGACTAAAGTCGCATTGGGATTTAATATAAATTTGAGGGAAACATCAGTAACCCAAAAGTCTGGCGCTTGATAATCTTTACGAAAAATTTCTTTCAATGCTGGCATGTAGATTCCTTTAGTCAATTAAACAGCAAGTGCCTGTACAGAGCCTTCTGGCATCTGTAATTGTTGGGTTTGATTGTTAAATTGAACCCTGTTACCTGTTGTAAAATAATGATATGTGGATGAAGTATTAGTTTCAATGTTGTGCAGTTCTAAACAGTGTAAGGTATGTTTTGCAACCGCAGCAGCAGGATTAACTAATACAATGTCTGTATTAAGTATAGAACGTAATTCTGATTCTAAGAATGGAAAATGTGTGCAACCTAAAATTAATTGATCAATGGGTAAGTTTTTGACTGACTGTAATGTATTGTGAATGATAGCACGAGCTTGTGGTCCATTAAAGATTCCTTGTTCCACTAATGTTACCCAATGATCAGCAGGGATTTTAGAAACATTAACATCAGAAGCAAATTCATTGATTAAACGTGTTAAACGTGGATTATTAATCATGGAAGTTGTGGCTAGGATTGCGATGGCTTTATTTTTAGATGCTAAGGCAGCAGGTTTAATGGCTGGTTCAATGCCAATGATTGGGAAATCTGGCATCTGTTTTCTGAGTTTTTCTGCACTGATGGCAGTTGCAGTATTGCAAGCGATGACTAAACAATCAATGTGATGAGTGTCGATGAGATAGCGTGTTAATTTCTCCACTCGGTCATGAATATAATCATGAGTTTTCAAACCATAAGGCAAATGAGCAGTATCTGCAATGTAGAAATAATCCGCCAAAATGGGATAAGAAATAAAGGCTTTCATAACAGAAAGCCCACCAATACCTGAATCTATGAAGCCTATTTTCATTTTGGATTAACGACGCATGATGGGAACAACAATACTTTCATCGAACTCGAAGAGCTCTTCTTTTTCGTATTTTACCATGACTTCTTCAGCTAAGTTAGAGAAGTCTTCAGGATCTATGGACAGCATTGAATCATAGGTATCACGATCCCAAACTTCTATCAGTGATCCATTGCCTGATAATATAATATCTGAGGTGATATTTGCATAGGACATTAAGCGACTAGGCATGATGAATCGTCCTTGAGCATCTAATTGTATTTCCGTTGCTCCACCTCGAACAAAGCGTACAAAATCTCTCTCTTTTTTAACAAAAGAATTAAGTTTAGTGAGTTCTGCATCAACTTCTTGCCAAACATGGTAAGGATAAAGATTTAAACATTTATCAAAAGCACGATTCAGAACAAAACGGTCAGTATCTTCTAGTTGTTTTTTTAGGTTAGCAGGAAGCATTAGACGCTTTTTAGCATCTAGTTTAAGCTCAAACTCACCTAAAAAACTAGTCATAATAATTGATCAAATATTTAACATGTTCGAATGATTGTAACACAAATTTTGAAAGCTTAAAAAAGAAAACCTCAGTTATAAATATGAGGTTTTAATTATGAATTCAACGAACTAACAAAATTAACTATTCTTTTTTAAGAAGAAGCCCCAGTATAGTTCAAAAATACCAAAAGTAATGATTGCCATGCTAAAAATACCGACAATAAATCCACCAGAAAGCACAGGTGACATTAAAAAGATAAAACCGAAAATCATTCCAATGATGGGTAATGCGATGACTCCTTTGGGCGTATTAGCAATTGCAGGAATATTGGAATTTTTTAAACTTAAAACAATCCCTAAGCCTAAAATTGAACGAAATAAAACCCAAAAACCAAATAAAAAACAAATGACTAAAATAGCCTCACCTGCCGGCATTGTGACAAATAAAATACCAATGATAATATCAATCGCACCAGAGAGTAAGGACCATCCCCAGTTATTATTGCTAGTTGAAACAGAAAAGACTTCAAAAATTCCTGTGAGTAAAAACATAAAACCAACAAAATATGCAATTGTTAATAATGTTGATACTGGTGTGAAGAGACTCCAAAAGCCAATGATGATGAATAAAATCCCGACAATGACTGTTAGCCACCAATTGTTGTTTTGTGGTGCAGATGTATTTGTCATATGTACTCCTTTTATATAATTATTGAATGAACTCTATCACTAACATAGTAATTCTACCCTCTAAATAATTATATCAGCCATTTATCTAATTTGCTTTATGGGTTTATCGTTGTTAAATTATCATCTGTTAATCCATCCAATAAAAATTGTTGGGGCGATAAATAACGAAATTGTCCATATTTTGCAGACTCATATGATTTGGCATAACCTTCCTGAAAATAGAAACGGTTAGGCCTAAGTTGATCTTGGATGAGTAATAATCTTTGGTTTGGTTGAATATCTGTACCGACATAACGTTCAGCATCAATAACAACTTTTTGATCATTCAATGTGATTAAAAACATTATTGTATTTTCTTTGGAATAGTTGCGTAAATTATGTTCAAAATTTAATGCCATGTAGTCACCTAGCATAAAAGCGCGAGGATCAGTAGGTGCCAATTTAAAATAAATGCGTTCACCATATTTTTTAATTGTTTCTTTTTGGAATATTTGTATATTCATAAAAATGAAAACAACCATGAATACTAGTAATAGCAAGTAATTCTGTTTAGTGTTCATGAGGGATTTTTCCAAAATAGCGAATGGTGTAGCGCATTATTAAAATTATAATGCCTGTTATGATTAATATGATGCCCTTGGTACTTAAGGTACTGTCTAAATTATAGTAATACATAAACAGTGAAGAGATAAATAGTAATATACCAATAACATGTAATGTTCGAGCTTGTAAATAAAAGCTGATGGTAATTAATAATATGCCAGCAATGGTTGAGATGGGTAAAAAATAAGTCAGTATTAATATACTAATCGTACCAATAAGATAGCAAATATTATATTGTATATTTTGATTTTTCCATTGAAAAAGTAGATGTGGTATAAAACTTAAACCTAATAAAATATAAATGATGGTAGGTGTTGTTAGTGAGACATCTATATAGTGAAATCCAAATGATTGCCATAGTGACCATAAGAATAAGCATAATGATAAGGCAATTAATAATGTGTAATAACGTATTGCATAATTTGATAATCCCAAGATAACTAAAGTCACTAGGTTTAGTATTAATATGGTATTCATGCCAATTTCAGGAAAATACAATGTCATCACTACGTTGAAGATAGTGAGCGCTACGGTTAGTGTTAAAATTCTAATAAAAGGATTTCGGAAAAATAATGGCATGCTTGCAAAATATAGAGCGCTGATCAGTAATAAAAATTTTTCAGAAATTGAAAAAAAATATTCATAATTAATCAATGTTGCTAGCATCAATAAATATGTTGAAGTGAATAATGATAGTTTTAAAATCGTTGTCATAAAATTATCTTGTCGGATGCAATAACCATAAATGGATGATCCAATGGCAAAGATAACCAAGAGAAAAACGGTTGCTCCTTTGTTTTGAAATACTTCTACAAAGAGATAAGTGGGAAATGCCATAATAAATAGCATTAGTACAATGGCAGAGCCTGTGAGTAATAAATTTCTTAAATTAAGGCTGTTCATTGTGATTCACCTTGTTAGCATAATGAATGAGCCAAATTGCGCCTTTATATGTAGGGTAAATGGCGATGATGGCACAGATAGACATTGTTAATGTGAGTGAAACAATATCTAAATGGCTTAGTGAAAATAGGCGAAGTAGTACCATAAATATGGTGTAGAGATAAAGCGCAATCATCATGGTTTTTTCATTTAAATGAATAAGTATGAAGATTGCAATTATGGATGAAAATAATGTGATCAGCCATGCAGTTGTTGTATTAGATCTGAATAAGAATTCAATGCTGGAGCCGAGTAATGCGAGTAATGTAATGCTGAAGAAAATATAACAAATAGAGTTAGCAATGCTTGGTATTTTAAAGCGCTTCGCAAAGATAATCACAAAAGTGAATAGAGCAGAGATTGCAATTGATGTGAGAGAGCTAAAATAGAAAATTTTATAATGTAAAGGTAGATATAGCATCAATGTACTATAAAATAGTAATGCTGTGATAATCGTAATGAATTGCTGGCGCAATATGATGGCAAATGGTAATAAGCAAATGCACCAAATTAAAGAAAAGTGATAGATGCTACTATTGATTTGATATATTTGTCCAAAAATAGCCCAAAATACACCGATCATAAGGGTAAATATGGCACCTGCAAGAGATTTATGATGCGGCTTTTTAGTGAATAATATTGCACCAAATGAAGGAATCAAAGCTATTTCAGCAATGGCTAATTTTGTAAAGTCTGACATTTGAAACCAATTGAATGCAGTTAAACAAATAATTCCTGTGGCGATTAATATCCAACTGAGTAGTTGAATATAAATATCAGCATGATGAAACGGTTGGGTGCGGCTTAAATTTTTCGTCATAGCTTGCGTTAATTGATCATCCGAAAGCAATTTAGATTGATGTAAAAATCTCAGCATCATTCGTGGTTTTGAAGATTTTTGACTATCTATCATATTTTAAAACCTATATTCGTATCATTAAATTTATGATAATTTAACATTGAATAAAACAATGATCAATTAAATAAAAAAAGGCTTGCTGATTGATAAAAAAAATTAATTATAGTTTTTCCATAAATGGGGATATGATTCGCCGGAATTTGCAATCTTGCAAGAGTTCACCCCAATCGCCGATCAGTTTCTGATTACTTTATTTTCCACAATTTTTTATCTGAAAATTTGTACATATGGAAATTATTCCTCCAGCAGGCGAAGAGGGTCGCTTGCCATCTGTTTTAGAATCTCTAATCCCAATTATCTTTATGATTATCTCTTTGGTAACTGGCATATTCTTTTTTGGGACAAGTCCACATATTCCATTATTAGTCAGCGTTTGTGTTGCGGCACTTGTTGCTATGCGTTTAGGTTATTCTTGGCGCAGAGTTGAGCGCGGCATGTTAGATGCTGTGCGTTTAGCAATGCAGGCCGTTGTAATTTTGATGGTGATCGGTACGATCATTGCTTCATGGATCGCAGGTGGTATTGTGCCAACTTTGATTTACTATGGTTTAAATATTCTAGAACCTGCTTACTTTTTAGTAGCAGCTTGTGCGATTTGTTGCATCATTTCAATCGCAGCAGGCAATGCTTGGACAGCTGCAGGGACAATTGGTATCGCAATTATGGGCATAGGTTATGGTTTAGGTATGCCGCCTGAAATGGTTGCAGGCGCTGTGATTTCTGGTGTTTATTTTGGTGATAAAATTTCACCTTTATCAGAAACAACTAATCTTGCACCTGGTATTGTGGGCGTTGATCTATTTGAGCATATTCAATATATGCTTTATACAACAATTCCTGCATTGATCATTTCATTGATTTTATTTGCGATTTTGGGTTATACACAAGCAAGTGCAATGCCAGAAAGTATCACAGTAACGGCTGATTTACAACGTGATTTGAAAGAAATATTCTTGATTTCACCGTGGTTATTATTAGTACCATCTTTCATCATTGTGATGATGATTTTTAAGATCCCAGCATTTCCAGGGTTAATGATTGGCTCTACATTGGGTGTTTTATGTGCGATCTTCATTCAAGATGCAGATCCATCCATGGTTTTAAATTCATTATATGATGGTTATAGCATTACAACGGAGAATAAAACGTTGAATGAACTATTGAATAACGGTGGAATCAGTGCAGTATTATCAACAGTTTCATTGGTGATCATTGCGATGTGCTTTGGTGGTATTTTAGAGTTCACAAAAATATTTGAAGTGATCGTGGGGCACATTGCGCGCAAAGTACAATCTACAAAAAGCTTGATCATTGCGACAGTATTTACAGGCATTACAGGTAATGCTGTAGGTTGTGACCAATATATGTCTATCATTATTCCAGGTAGAATGTATGCAGATGAATATCGTAAGCGTGGCATTAAAGCGAAGGTTTTATCTCGCACATTAGAAGATGCAGGCACAATGACATCACCATTAATCCCTTGGAATACTTGTGGTGCCTTTATGACCGCAACTTTAGGTGTAGCTTCATTCAGCTACTTGCCTTATGCATTTTTATGCTTATTGAGCCCTGTGATTGCGATTGTCTATGCGTGTACAGGTTGGACAATTGAGCATTATGATGATGGTGAAAAACCTGCTAAAGTCAGACGATTCAGAATACCTAAACGTATTTAGAATTTTCTTTCCAAAAATATGAGGTCTCAAATGTTGAAATTGTATTATGCAAAAGGCACATGTTCTTCCGTTGTTTATATGACGGCAAAATCATTAGGCATTGAGCTTGAATTAATCACAGTGGATATTGTGAAAGCAGTGACAGAAGATGGGCGCGATTTTAAAGAGATTAACCCAAAAGCTTATGTGCCGGCATTGCAGCTAGATAATGGTGAAGTGATTACTGAGGTTGTGGCGATTTGTGCTTACCTTGCATCATTGAAGGGTGATAATTCAGTGTTTCCATTGTCTGGCAAAGGTATGATTGATCAGTTGGAATGGTTTAATTATATCGCAACAGAGATTCATAAAAGTTATATGCCGTTAATTTTTAAAGTATTTGGCATGGATGTTGGTGAACAGTGGAATGGCCATGCTACAAAACAATTGGCATTTCGTTACCAATATGTTGAGAATCACTTAGCGAACCGACCATATTTAACAGGTGAAACAGTCACAAGTGCAGACTTTTACCTATTAATGACAACATTATGGGCGGTGAAAACGGGTTATGATTTGAGTGCTTGCCCAAATGTATTGGCATTCAAAGAGCGTATGATGCAATTACCGGTGGTTCAGCAAGTGCTTGCATAATCTAATCAGTATTTACATAGAATAATAAGCTATGTAGTAATGCATAGCTTTATTTATGGTTGCTCATATTGCTTACACTGCACATAGGCGCTATATTAAAGTTTCGTTATTTTTAGTACTAAAAATGAAGGCTTGCGTGCGTTTATGAAAACAATTGGAAAATCAGATAAGTTGAACCATGTTCGTTATGAAATTCGAGGTCCAGTTCTCGATAAAGCGAACCAAATGGAAGAAGATGGCCTCAAAATCATCAAATTAAACATTGGGAATCTTGCACCTTTTGGCTTTATGCCACCTGATGAAATCGTGCAAGATATGATCAAAAATATGCCAGAAGCTTCTGGGTATACGGACTCTAAAGGGATCTTCGCCGCACGCAAAGCCATCGTCCATTATGCCCAACAGAAGAATATCAAAAATGTTGATGTGAATGATGTTTACATTGGTAATGGCGCCTCTGAGCTCATCACAATGAGCTTGAATGCGTTGTTAAATAATGGTGATGAAGTACTAATCCCAACGCCAGATTATCCATTATGGACAGCCGCAACAGCACTGGCAGGTGGTCGCCCTGTGCATTATATGTGTGATGAAGACAATGATTGGCAACCAAATGTTGCTGATATTCGCGCTAAAATCACACAACGTACAAAAGGGATTGTGATCATCAACCCGAATAACCCAACGGGCGCTTTGTATGGCGATAAAATTCTATTAGAAATTTTAGAGATTGCACGTGAATATGGTTTGGTGGTTTTCTCCGACGAAATCTACGATAAGATTTTATATGATGGGCATACGCATACATCAACGGCTGCTTTGGCAGATGATGTTTTATGCTTAACCTTTAATGGATTATCGAAAGCTTATCGCTCATGTGGTTATCGTGCAGGTTGGATGATTGTATCAGGCCCTAAAAAGCATGCAAAAGATTATATTGCTGGATTGAACGTTCTATCTTCTATGCGTTTATGCTCCAACTCTTTGGGGCAATATGCGATTCAAACAGCATTGGGTGGTTATCAAAGCATCAATGAATTAATCGCACCGAATGGTAGATTAACGAAGCAACGCGATTTGGCTTATGATTTGTTAACGAGCATTCCAGGGGTGACTTGTATGAAGCCAAAAGGTGCTTTGTATATGTTCCCAAAAATGGATCCTGAAATGTATCCTTTGTTATCTGATGAGGCTTTTGCACTCGATTTATTGGAATCAAAACGCGTATTAATTGTGCAAGGTTCAGGATTTAACTATCCAACACCTGATCATTTTAGAATCACATTTTTGCCGTATAGCGATGTTTTAACTGATGCAGTGGTGAGAATTGGCGATTACTTGGGTGAAATTAGAAAATAATTTTTCAAATTAATGTTGACGGTTGCTTTTTATTCCGATAGATTAAAAAGCATCAATTTTAAGGAATTTATTCATGACACGCATTACATCAGTTTCACGTAATTTTTGGTGGCAAATCTCTCACAAGGCGGGAGATTTAGTCGTGTCATGGCAAAAATAAAAGTCAGTACATGAAAAAAGAAACCCGCATATAAGCGGGTTTTTTTTCGCCCGCTGTAGCACCCAAAATTTGAAATAAGCATTAAAAAATACAGCAGAGGCAGATATGAACCAATCATTACTAAAAGTTTACAACGGCGAATACTTATCACAAGAAGAGAGCTTTGAAATCTTTTGTAATATCATCGAAGGACAAGTTTCTCCAATCCATTTAGCATCAATGTTAACGAGTATGAAAGTTCGTGGCGAATCCATCGCTGAATTAACAGGAGCTGCATTGGCATCATTGAAACATGCAGAAACTTTCCCAACGCCAGATTATATGTTTGCAGACATCGTTGGCACAGGCGGCGATGGCGCAAGCAGCATTAACATCTCTACAGCGAGCTCTTTTGTAGCAGCAGCATGTGGTTATCCAATCGCTAAACATGGTAATCGCAGTGTTTCAAGTTTGAGTGGTTCATCAGATGTATTGACAGAATTGGGCGTAGATATTTATTCAACACCAGAAAAATCAAGAAAATTGCTAGATGAATTGGGCGTTTGCTTCTTATTTGCTCAGCAATATCACAAAGGTTTTAAAAACGTTGCGCCAATTCGTGCAGAACTCAAAACTCGTACAATTTTCAATGTATTGGGCCCATTAATCAATCCAGCGCGTCCTCGCATTGCGATCGTGGGTGTTTACCAAGATTCATTAGTTCGCCCAATGGCAGAAGTATTGAAAAACTTGGGTTACTTAAATGCAGCAGTGATCCATACAGCAGGTTTGGATGAAGTTTCATTACATGCAGATGCACATATTGCTGAATTGGCAAATGGTGACATTGAAGAATACTACTTAACAGCGAAAGATTTTGGCTTGCCAATCATGACGATTGATGACATTCGTGGTGGTACGCCAGCAGAGAACAAAATCTTATTGGAAAATATTTTACAAGGCAAAGGCAAGGCCGCACATGAAAATGTCGTTGCGGCAAACGTTGCATTGTTGATGCGTTTATTTGGTAAGCGCAACGTGAAGCAAAATGTGGAAGAGGTTTTAAGCATGATTCGTACTGCAAAACCTTATGAAGTATTACAACAAATGGTGAGCAGAGGTTAATTGATCATGGCAACTATCTTAGAAAAAATCGTCGCAGACAAATACATTGAAGTAAGTTTATTGAAGCAGGAGAAACCTTTCTGTAATTTCCAAATGGATATTGAACCCAATGATCGTGATTTCTACGCATCATTAGCTTCAGCAAGGCCAGCTTATATTTTGGAGTGTAAGCCAAAATCACCTTCAAAAGGCACGATTAACCCAAACTTTAACTTAACAAAAATCGTGACAGCTTATTCACCATTTGCTTCTGCAATTTCAGTGTTAACGGATAATAAATATTTTGGTGGCGAATTTAAGAACTTAAAAATTGCACGTGAATTAACAGATAAACCATTACTGTGCAAAGATTTCATTATTGATGAATACCAGATTTATTATGCGCGCTTACATGGTGCAAGCGCAGTATTATTGATGTTGTCAGTGTTATCCGATGATAAATATTTAGCACTTCGTGAAGTTGCACATTCATTGAATATGGGCGTATTGACAGAAACCAGTAATGAAGCTGAATTAGAAAGAGCAATCACACTCGATGCAAAAGTGATCGGCATCAATAACCGCGATCTACATACTTTAACTGTGAATTTAGAAACCACAAAAAAATTGGCAGTGAAGATTCCTGAAGATCGCATTGTGATCAGTGAATCAGGCATTTCATCTCACAATGATGTAGTAGATTTATCACCATATGCAGATGGATTCTTAGTAGGTAGCCATTTAGTGGGTTCAGATAATTTAGATTTAGCATTGCGTGAATTGATTTTTGGTACACACAAAGTCTGTGGCTTGAAATCATTAGAAGCAGCAACGGCAGCTTATGAGTCGGGTGCTTATTATGGTGGCTTAATCTTTGTAGAAAAATCACCGCGCTATATTTCACCAGAAGATGCGAAAGCATTGATGAATGTACCATTAAATTTTGTGGGTGTTTTTCAGAATGCGGCGATTGAATTTGTAAGCACAATTGCAAAGGATCTGAATTTAAAAGCAATTCAGTTGCATGGTGATGAAAATTCAGCATATATTACTGAACTACGTGCGGAATTACCGCAATCAGTGGAGATTTTTAAAGCTATTGATGCGAGCAAAATGGAAGCACAGCAAGATTATTTAACAAATGAATTAATTGATTGCATCGTGCTCGATTATGGGCAAGGTGGTACGGGGAAAAGCTTCGATTGGTCAATCATCCAAACATTACCACAGCGTCGTTATTTATTGGCGGGCGGAGTGGGAGAAGAGAATATCAGTGATGCATTGAATCAAAAAGTGACAGGCGTAGATATGAATTCCGCTTTAGAAGTCATTAAAGGTGAAAAATGCACGCAGAAGATACAGAACATTTTTAAAACCATTCGTGAATACAGAACGGTTTAAGATTAAAGCACAGAAATAGTAATATGCTTCCCACGCGAAGCGTGGGAAGCTAAGTAGATAAAAATTTAAAAATAGTTTTAAATAAGGAAGGAAAATCATGGCAATTTTAGATGCATATTTTGGGGAGTTTGGTGGTCAATACGTGCCTGAGTTATTGATTCCAGCGTTAGATCAATTAGAAAAAGCATTTGTAGAAGCAAAAGAAGATCCAGAATTCCAAGCTGAGTTTATGGATTTATTGAAAAACTTTGCAGGCAGACCAACAGCGTTAACATTGTGTCAAAACTTAACCAAAGGTACGAAATCAAAGTTATATCTAAAGCGTGAAGATTTATTGCATGGCGGTGCGCATAAAACTAACCAAGTATTGGGTCAGGCATTATTAGCAAAACGTATGGGCAAAACTGAAATCATTGCAGAAACAGGCGCAGGTCAACATGGTGTGGCAACAGCAATTGCATGTGCATTATTGGGCTTAAAATGCCGTGTATATATGGGTGCAAAAGACGTAGAGCGCCAAGAGCCAAATGTGTTTCGCATGAAAATGATGGGTGCAACAGTCATTCCAGTGCATTCAGGTACAGCAACATTGAAAGCAGCATGTACAGAAGCATTGCGTGACTGGGCTGAAAACTACCAAACAACACATTATTTATTAGGCACAGCAGCAGGCCCGCATCCATTCCCAACGATTGTACGTGAATTCCAAAAGATGATCGGTGAAGAAGCAAAAGCACAAATCTTATCAAGAGAAGGTCGTTTGCCTGATAAAGTTTTGGCTTGTATTGGTGGTGGTTCAAATGCGATAGGTATGTTTGCTGATTTTATCCCTGAAGAAGGCGTTGAATTGATTGGTGTTGAACCAGGTGGTTACGGTATTGAAACAGGCAAGCACGGCGCGCCATTAGGGCACGGCAAAACAGGGATTTTCTTTGGTATGAAATCCCCAATGATGCAGGATCAAGAAGGGCAAATTGAAGAATCTCACTCAGTTTCAGCAGGTTTAGATTTCCCATCTGTCGGCCCACAACATGCGCATTTACAAGCCATTGGTCGTGCGCAATATGTTTCTATTACAGATGATGAAGCATTAGAGGCATTTAAAGCACTGTGCCGTAATGAAGGGATCATTCCTGCATTGGAATCATCACACGCATTAGCGCATGCATTGAAGATCATCCACGAAAATCCTGAAAAAGAGCAGCTAATTTTGGTGAACTTATCAGGCCGTGGTGATAAGGATATTTTTACAGTGGCGAAAATTTTTGCAGAGCAAGAAGCACAAGGAAAGGGAGAATAATCATGAGTCGTTACGCTAAAAAATTCAGCGAGTTGAAAGCTAAAAATGAAGGTGCTTTTATCCCATTTGTGATGATTGGTGATCCTAATCCTGAAGATTCTTTAACCATTATAGAAACTTTGGTGGAAAATGGTGCAGATGGCTTGGAGTTGGGCGTTCCGTTTTCTGATCCAATGGCAGATGGCCCAATCATTCAAGATGCAGGTATTCGTGCATTTGATGCTGGTACTAATGTTGCAAAATCTTTTGAGATCATTGCAAAAGTGCGTGCGAAATATCCTGAGATTCCAATCGGCTTATTGATGTATGCAAACTTGGTTTATCGCCCAACTTTGGATGTGTTCTATAAAAAAATGGCAGAAATCGGTGTAGATTCTGTATTAGTTGTGGATGTGCCATTGAGTGAATTTAAACCATTCAAAGAAGTTGCACGTGCTAATGGTATTGAGTCAATCTTCATCATTCCACCGAATGCGAGTGAAGAAACTGTTCGCAAAACAGCAGAAGCCGCAGAAGGTTACATCTATTTAATGTCACGCAGTGGTACTACAGGCTTAAATAAAGCAACGGATGCAGGTTTGCCTAACTTAGTGAAATTGATTCGTTCTGTAACAAATGTACCAATCGTGCAAGGCTTTGGTATCAGTACGAAAGAACAAGTGAAAGATGCGATTACAATGGGTGTGGATGGTGCAATTTCAGGTTCATATATTGTGTCATTGATCGCAAAGCATCATCACAATATGGATGAGCTGAAAGCAGTTTTGAAAGACACTGTAACAGCACTGAAATCAGGCACAAAGTAGATTATTTATGATTTGAAAGCCATCTATCTCTTTATGGAATAGATGGCTTTGTATTTTTATCTTATAATTGCAACTATAATTAAATATTATAAATTTGCATGAGAGAGAATGAATACAAGGATTGAACAAATAATTACAGCCAATAATGTTGATTTTATCATTAACCTTGGGAGTTATGGCTGGAGTGATATTTTTTGGGTAGTTGATAATAAGCCTATTAATATTGATTCTATTACTCATGTTTTTAGTGACCCTCATGATGAAATTTTAGATATTTGTTTAGATTTACTAGATTCTAAAAACTGTGAGCTTTATTTATTTCATGAGCCAGGTGCAACTAAAATTTCTTTTGAGGTTCTCAAAGAACATCAACATCTTGTAAAAGTCATCATCTATGATGTTTTAGATATAATTTATCAACCAACAAAAGATGTAGTTCTAAAAGAGGTAGAATCGTTTGTTATGGTTAAACAACAATTTTTAATTATTGCATATCTTCAGTATAAGAAAATTACGCTATTATTACGAAATAGGCTATATTCACGTAGTAGATGTAGCGATTTTCCAATTGTAAAGTTTAAAGAGTTAGAGTTAAAGATGAGGAAGGATAGTCTCATAGATTAAAGTATGAATAGTAAGTGCATTAGGCTAATCTAAAGTAAGAATTATAGGAAAATCATTTGGAAAACTTTAATTTTCAAATCACAACAATGCCAATCAGCCGTCCAGCAGATTACTATTTAACATGTTTGGATGGTAGTGTTTTTTTGGATTTTAATAATATTAATGGGTTGATTTATTTAGTCAGAGTATCATTTGATGGCTTTGGTTGTTGTAATTTAGGGGATGAATCAAAACCGCTGAAGGAAGTTGATTCGATACAATTTATTGAAATGTTTCAAAGGCAGTGTTTAGAACAAAATACTATAGAAGGCTTAGTTAAAGAGTTAATTCTGATAAATAAATCAATTGTTTGGCAAGATGCTATAGAGCAATATAATTTGATCTAGTATTTTTCATGTTTAACCATTGGTTGCAAAACATCATCACAATATGGATGAGCTGAAAGCAGTTTTAAAAGACACTGTAACAGCACTGAAATCAGGCACAAAGTAGTATGAGTACTATTTACGCAGTAATTTATTGAAAACTGTGTATAATGCATCACTCAATACAGACGCGGGATGGAGCAGTCTGGTAGCTCGTCGGGCTCATAACCCGAAGGTCGTTGGTTCAAATCCGGCTCCCGCAACCAAATATTAAAGCCCTCATGATTTCATGAGGGCTTTTCTTATTTACAATGGCGCTTTGTCAATTTGAGATAAAGCTTCATTCACCGCGAAGATTTTGCCATTCACATGAGGAATGCCAAATGACTTCAAACGAGCAGAATGCATCGCTAAATAACGTTCTGCATCTGCCTTGTTATCGAATAGATAAATACCACCAGCTTCATTGGCATCTTTATTTTCTGTCCAAATTTTCCAAACTAATCCTGCTTCTTCAGCGATAGAATGAGCCAAATCATTCATTGCAGCAGTCATTTCATCACCCCAAGGGCCAGTATAAGGGAAATCAACTTGTAGAATATAGTTCATATTTATCTCCTAAATATTTATTCGCCCACAATTCTTGCTCGGCAACGAATGCCTTTGATTGGGGATTTCCAAATTTGATCCACAGCTTCTTTTGCGTATTTACGTGAAACAGCAACGTAAGCTTGTAGTGGCAATAAGTTGATTTTGCCCACATCTTTACCTGCAATTTCGCCTTTTGCTGTTAAAGCACCTAAAATATCACCCGCGCTGATTTTAGATTTTTTACCTTCGCTGATTTCAATTGTCACCATTGGTGCGATCAATGAAATTGGTTTTACATCTTTCAAATCATTCGCTGAAAATTTTGGGATAGATTTTTCGATATAAGCTTCTACTTCTTCCAAACGATGCAATTTAGAAGCTAACACTAAACTTGCTGCAATCCCTGTTTTGCCTGCACGGCCAGTACGACCAATACGATGTACATAAACTTCAGGATCAAATGGCAAATCATAGTTGATCACCATAGATAAATCCGCGATATCTAAACCACGAGCAGCAACATCTGTTGCCACTAACACACGGCAGCTACGATTACTGAAGCGCAACAATACTTGGTCACGATCACGCTGTTCTAAATCACCATGCAAGGATAAAACATCGATATCCTGCGCATATAAATAATTTTCTAATTCGATACAAGCGGCGATTGTGTTACAGAAAATCACAGTAGATTCAGGCTCATGGCGATACAATAATTTAGCAACTAATGCATCTTTTTCGCTGTTGTTATCATGCAATACAACAGATTGATCAATTTTAGGCTCATCCGCCTTTGTTTCTTCAATTTTAACCATCACAGGATTATGTTGAATGCGTGAGCTGATGGCTTGAATATTTTCAGGGTAAGTTGCTGAAAATAGCAAAGTTTGACGTTTTCTAGGTGCATAACTAATGATGGCATCCATTTCATCAGCAAAGCCCATATCGAGCATACGATCCGCTTCGTCGAGTACAAACATTTTGATGTTTTTTAAGCTTAATGTGTTGCGCTTTAAGTGATCCAAAATTCTGCCAGGCGTACCAACCGCAATGTGCGGTGGATGTTGGCTCATGGAATGCACTTGTCGTGCAACTGGAACGCCGCCACAAATGCTAGAAATCTTTAAGTTCGGAATGTAACGGGCTAAACGGCGCAATTCTTTGCTCACTTGATCAGCCAATTCACGCGTAGGGCACAATACTAAACTTTGTGTAGAGAATTGTGTTGCATCAATGGTTTCCAACAAGCCAATACCGAAAGCTGCTGTTTTTCCGCTCCCTGTTTTGGCTTGTGCCACAATGTCTTTACCGTTCAAAATTGCAGGCAAAGCAGCTGCTTGAATTGGCGTCATTGTTAAATAACCTAAGTCTTTTAGGTTATCTAATTGTGCGGTAGGAAGGGAAAGCTCAGAAAAGTTTTGGATAGCCACGATGATTCTCAATATAATTCAATATAATAATGTGTGAACTATACTGAAAATCGATGAAACAATCTACTTTTGATGTG
>NZ_MVDO01000010.1 GCF_002006755.1 Wohlfahrtiimonas larvae
GTGAGATAGCGATCATTGTCGAGTTCACACGTTCACTGCCGAATAGGCAGCTTAGAAAAAATTCATCAAAGTGATAAGAATCATTTTCATGTTCACTGCCGAATAGGCAGCTTAGAAAAAAAGCCGTATCACTAGCAACTTACGATCAAGTGTTCACTGCCGAATAGGCAGCTTAGAAAACTGTAGAGAGATTATCTAGCTTTTCTGTATTCTCTCGATCAATGCTAATATCTTTATCATAATGAATCACTGGATAATGGCATGAGAATATTACACACAGCAGATTGGCATTTGGGGCGAGCGCTTTATCATAAAAAGCGTTATGCAGAATTTGAAGCTTTCTTGAATTGGCTGGCGGATGCCATTACGGAGCATGCTGTGGATGCATTATTAATTGCAGGTGATGTATTTGATACAAGTACGCCAAGCAACCGCGCGCAATCTCTTTATTATGAATTTTTGCATCGTGTGGCGAAAGGTAGTTGCCGCCATATTGTGATCATTGGTGGAAATCATGATTCACCTTCATTTTTAAATGCGCCAAAAGCACTGTTACATACGCTGAATGTTCATGTTGTGGGCGCAATGCCCGATGATCTACAAGAAGAAGTAATCACGCTTTATCATAATGATCAGCCTGAAGCGATCATTTGTGCTGTGCCATATTTGCGGGATAAAGATATCCGTTTATTGGAAGCAGGCGAAAATATTGATGATAAAAATGCCAAGCTGATTGAAGGCATTCGCAATCATTATGCGGATGTTTGCGTGATCGCAGAAGCACAGCAGAAAGATTATGAGAATGCAGGCTTTAAGGATATTCCTATTATTGGCATGGGGCATTTATTCACGGCAGGCGCACAAACCGTAGATGGCGACGGCGTGCGTGAATTATACGTAGGTACATTGGCGCATGTGGGGCGAGATCTATTTCCTGCTTCACTGGATTATCTTGCGCTTGGGCATTTGCATGTGCCACAAAAAGTGGGCGGTGCTGAGCATATTCGTTATTCAGGTTCACCGATCCCGATGGGTTATGGCGAAATTAATCAGGATAAACAAGTTTTGCTCGTGGATTTTGTGGAGCGGTCGTTAACAGTAACGCCATTATTGGTGCCAAGATTCCAGCAGCTTGTGAGAATCACAGGCGATGTAAAAAATATTCAACAAAAGATTGAGCAATTAAAAGCAGAGAATAGTAATGCGTGGCTTGAAATTGAATATACAGGCACAGAGATTGTGAGCAATTTGCGTGATCTATTGGATGAAGCATTGAAAAATAGCGATCTTGAAGTTTTACGCATTAAGAATCGTCGATTAATGGAGCGCGTGATTCATAGCGAAATAGATGAAGAAATATTGGATGATCTGAATCCTGATGAAGTTTTTGCACGCTGTTTAACGGCGTTTGAAGTGGATGAAGCAGAAAAAGCTGAATTACGTGCAGCGTATCAAGAGATCATCCAAGAATTACAAGATCATGATAAAAACGCGGAGTAAAGCATGAGAATTTTAGAATTACGTTTTAAAAATTTGAACTCTTTACAAGGTGAATGGAAGATTAATTTCAGCGATCCTGAATATGTGAACAATGGGATTTTTGCTTTGACTGGGCCAACGGGCGCAGGGAAATCTACAATTTTGGATGCGATTTGTCTGGCGCTTTATGGTGAAACGCCACGTTTAGGCAAGATCACAAAGGGTGAAAATGAGATCATGTCCCGCCATACAGGCGAATGTTATGCAGAGGTTGTGTTTCAATCCCAAGCAGGGATTTATCGTTGCCATTGGGAACAGCGCAAAGCACGTAAATCACCTGACGGTGCATTGCAGGATCAAATTCATGAAATTGCTGAAATTACAGATTTATCTAATTTTGAATCATCAAAATTAATCGAAAGTAAAAAAAGCCGAGTTGTCGCTGTCATTGAAGAAAAAACGGGCATGGATTTTAAACGTTTTAATCGTTCCATGCTATTGGCGCAAGGCAGTTTTGATAGTTTTTTAAAAGCAGATGTTGGGCATAAATCAGAGATTTTAGAGCAGATTACAGGCACAGAAATTTATTCAGAGATTTCTACGCAAGTACATAAGCGAAAGAGTGATGAACAGAAGCAACTAGAAATCTTACAAGCGGAAGTTCGTGGTATTCAGCTGTTAACGGATGATGAAATCGCAGAAATTACTGAGAATATATCAACACAAAAAGTTACGAATCAAGCATTAAAAGCAGCGCTTGATCAAACACGCATTGCTGTGGATTGGTTGAATAATATTGAAAAGTTAACAACTGATCTAACCAATATACAAGCAGAAAAAGTAGAATTGACTGAATTAACGATAGAATTTCAGCCGAAAAAACAGCAATTATTGATGGCGAATCGTGCTATGCAGCTAGATGGTGAATATGCAAAACTAACGGCCGTGCGTGATGGATTATCGCAATCCCAAAAGGATTTAGTTAAGCATAATGAGCAATTGCCATTAGCTAAAAATACGTTAGCAGATGCTCAGAAAACTTTGGATGATACGATAGCGCAACATCAAGCGCAGAAAGAGCATCACAAAGCACAATCAGCAATTTGGCAACAGGTTCGCACGTTGGATTATGCTATATCGGAGAAAAATAAAGTTGCAGAAGCGTTGGTTTCGCAATGCACTGCGATTGAATCCGTAATGCAGGAAGCTCAGCAAAAGTTAACAATTCAGCAAGGTGAATATCAGCAAAATGAAATCAAGTTAGCTAAAGCGCAGCAATATTTAACAGAGCACAAAGCGGATGAATGGTTGGTGAATCATTTTTTTGCGGTGAAAAATCAGCTAGCACAATTGCAATCACAGGCTTTAGCGATTGAAAATCAAAAGAAATCGAATGATTCAGATCATGGCAAGTTAAAAGCAATAGACATCCAGATTGAGGATAAAACAGCAGAATTAACAAAAATCGAGCAAGATAAAGCTAAAATCAATGCAGAATTAACATTGGCGCAAAAAACTCAGCAGGATTTATTGGCAGGCAAAAGCTTACCTGAATATCGCAGAGAAAAAGAATCCTTATTGCGTGAACAAGCATTGCTGAATCGCATTGTTTCATTGGAAGAAGAACGGAAGCGCTTGAAGGATGATGAAGCTTGCCCACTATGTGGGGCGCTTGATCACCCTTATGCGAAAGGGCAAATGCCAGAGCAAGATATCGTTGAAAAAAAATTGGAAATTTTGATACAGCGCATTGATCAATTAGAAATCCATGAAGCATTATGCAATCAGATCGATAAGAAGATTACGGCGATTGATTTGCAAATCACATTAAAATCATCTGAATTGATGCAATTACAAGAAAAATCGACTGAATTAGTTGAAAATCAGCAGAAAAATAGCGAGCTATTGATGGCTTTAGAAAAGCAATATGATGATCTGAATCGAGAGATTTATGCATCATTGCAACCATTGAATATCATGAAGTCCATGAATCATGATGAATTGCTCGATCATTTAAATGAGCGATTGAATCAATGGCAAACTGAACAAAAAAATGCTGAATCAGTGCAAACATCATTAGTGGTGATTAATAATGAAATTCAGCAATTATCGAATCATTTACAGTATAAAAAAGATGATTTAGCTGCTAAACAAGCAGAATTAACAAAAATTCAGAAAGAATTAGATGGTAAAAAATCAGAGCGTTTAGAATTGTTTGGGGAGCATGATGTAGAAACAGTTGAAGCGCAATTAATGGCACAACTGCAATCATTGGAAACTCAGGAAAATAAAGCTAAAAAAGTACAACAACAAGCACAGCAAGCATTGGTATTAACAGAACAAAGTATTTTGCAATTAACGCAATTGATTACAAAAATGCAAGCGAAATTACAAGCTTTGGATGCTGCATTTGTTGTGAGCTTAAATCAATATGATTTTATGAATGAAGCGGCGTTTTTATCAGCTCGATTGCCAAATGGCATACGTGAGCAATTAAGCAATGAAGCGAAGCAATTAGAGCAAAAAGAGATGGATTTAGTTGCAAGAGAAAAAGATCGAACAGCGCAATTAGCCATTGAACGAGCCAAAAATATTACAACTGAACCGTTAGAAATATTATCTGCTCAATTGATTGAGCAGGAAAATCATTGGATAGAGAAACAAGAGCAGTTGGCACAGTTGGAATTTAAATTGAGTGAAAATAGTAAAGCGCTTAGCAGAATTGCAGAAAAGAAAGATGCCATCGATGCACAGCGCGCAGAATGCCAAAGATGGGATAAATTGCATGGCTTGATTGGTTCGGCGGATGGTAAAAAATATCGCAACTTTGCACAAGGCTTAACCTTTGAATTGATGGTGAACAATGCCAATCGCCAATTGGAGAAAATGACGGATCGCTATTTATTAATGCGGGATAAAAATGAGCCATTAAAACTAAATGTGATTGATCATTACCAAGCAGGTGAAGAGCGATCTACTAAGAATTTATCAGGTGGAGAAAGTTTTATCATTAGCTTGGCTTTAGCGCTTGGTTTATCAAAAATGGCGAGCCAAAAAGTGCGTGTGGATTCGTTATTTTTGGATGAAGGATTTGGTACATTGGATGAAGAAGCGCTAGATACAGCGCTTGCAGTTCTATCCAATCTACATGGTGAAGGGAAATTAATTGGTATCATTTCCCATGTTTCGGCATTGAAAGAGCGAATCCAAACTCAGATTCGTATAAAGCCTATGAGCGGTGGACGAAGTGAGATCATTGGTGCGGGTTGTGAACGGATTGCATGAATATTAAAAAGTTATCAATGTTTTAAAATTAGTATCTCCAATTCTAACGCTTGCAGTCATACCTGTTGCAATATGAATATCTTTAGGTATTTCATTAATTTTAATGCGGACAGGAATGCGTTGTGCTAAACGTACCCAATTGTAGGTTGGTGTGACATTGGCTAATAATTGATCATCAGTTGTTGAGCTTTGATCTGTAATGCCATAGCTGATGCTTTCTATATGACCTTCTAAAGGATGGTCGCCACTCATTAATTTAATATGTACAGGCATTCCTACAGAAACTTTAGCTAATTTGGTTTCTTCCAAATATGCTTGTACATATAAAGAGTTATCTACAATAACCGCTACTATGGATTCACCTAAGCGGACATAATTACCTTCGGTGAGTCGTAAATTACTGATGACGCCTGATTTTGGTGCTTTGATGATGCTTCGTTCTAAGTCTATTTGAGCTTGTTGAACATTGGCTTGGGCTTCTTTTAATTCGGCTTTTGCGATATTTACCTCAATTTTGGCATTTTCTTTTAGTTCTTCGCTGATGGCATGGCCATCTAATAAGGTTCTTCTCGTGGCTTCATGCTCTTTTAATTTGAGCTGTTCTGTTTTAATTGCAAGCTGTGCCTTTGCTTTATCTAAGGCGGCATGGTATCGATCAGCATTAATTTTTAATAAAATATCACCTTGGTTAACATGTTGATTATCTTTGACAAGTAATTCAGTGACATATCCTGAAACATCTGAGGTAATGGTAATCACATCTGCACGAATTCGAGCATCACGCGTCCATGGCGAGAGCATGTAGTAATTCCATAAAATTTTAATGAATAAGATAGCAAATAATACGGTGATGAATGTGATTGTGTATTTTTGAAAGAAAGCTTTCATCATCCCTCCTAATTAAAAAGGGCTCAGTAGTGTTATGAGCGAAAAAATAATAATGTATAGCGCAATGATAAAAAGCATCTCATGCCATACAAAGCGTGATAGTTTAAAGTAGCTCATCAGACGTATTGCACCATAAGTGATTGGTAAGGCTAATAATGTATAGATCAAAATTGGGCTGATATAAACATTACCAATCGAGATTTCATGAATTCCCATTCAGTTCTTCCTTCATTGTTAATTGACACCAAGTGAGCCATATTTGATAAATTTGTACAGTTGCCGTTTGTAAAATATCTGCTTTGTGTGGTAACGCTATTTGTGAAATTTGCATATTAAAGCTTTGTGTTGCTAGCTCTAGTTTTTCTAAATGCTCTGTTATTGCTTCATTTTGTAAAGCGATAGAGAGTATTTTGAAATATTCAGTAGATGTCGGAGATAATTGTGGATAATATTTTAAAATTCTCCTTAAAAAGAAAATTTCATCACCTAAATCTAAAGCTAAAATAGCGTTTTGCCAACGGTATTTGGCATGTTTTTCAATAATATCTTTATGTCTTGCTAACAAGATTAATCGGTCAGCCATCCGAGCATTGAACCATGTATTAGAATTATGGAGCGGGCGATGTATGAGCCGAGTTAAATCACGAAGAATAAGTTTCTTCATAGTTTTGCCGTGCCAATAGGGCATATTAATTGGAATTAAGTGGATTGATACAGCAGCAATAGCGGTACCTAAAAGTAATCCAATGGATTGATTTAACATGAATTCTGTCGAAAATAAAAGATGATTATCAGGATGGATGAGCATTAAGAAGCTAATGGGTAAAGATGCATAGACAAAATATTTAGGAATGAGCGCCATCATAGAGCATACGAAAATAGGTATGCCAAGTGCTAGTGATAACATGATAAATCCATTAGCCTCAGGCAAGATATAAATATTAATAATTAGCCCAATGATGACTGCATAAACAGAGCCATTAAAAAAGATGAGTGAAATCCGTTCGGCATTTTCTCGCCCTGCAAATAAACTACAGATGATTGCGCCAATGATGAGTGGCATGATGGCATTAATTAAAGACCAGCCTGCAGCTAGCCAAATCATTGCAACTGTCATGAATGCTAATGCAGAGCGTAAACCAAAGAGGATGCCTAATGTATAATTGCGATGTTGCGACAAAGAGCTTTCATTGACCAATCGAATAGGGCGACCTTTCCGGGCACTATGTAAAAATCTACGTGCGCGTAATGCATGTCGTAATAGCAAATATATGCGATGTAACGTAATGTTAATGGATTGATCATGCTTTTGTTGCAAAATAGGGTGTAAAGCTATCAATACTTGATTGATATTGCTTCGTTTGCCTTGTTCTAATGCATCAATAGTTTGATGAATCCAAGGTGCTATGATTTGCCATTCATCTGGTGATAATGTTTGTTTATCCCGATTGATACTTCGTGCTAAGCTTAATACATTCAGGATATTTTGACACATGCCTAAGATTGCTTGTGCGCTATTCTTGCCTTTTTGGCCTTCAAAAGCTGCATGTTCTCTCTGAGTATCTACTGCGATGATATTGGATAAGCTTTGTAGAAATGTATCATCTAATGCTTCGCCTTTCATGCTTTTGATGGCGGAACTAAAGCCTAGATGAATTGTTTTATTAGCATCTTGAATGAGCATTTTATGTGTTTCAATTGGCCAAAGCACAGCAAAAATTATAGATGAAATAACAATGCCTAAGGAGATTTCAAAACATCTAGAGGTTGCATAATTAAAAATTGATGTGGGCGATTCTATGTTGGGAATTAATATCACAGCAACAGTTATACCAATCATGACAAATCCATAAGACCATGCGCTACGAATAATTGTAGATGCGGTAACTGATAGCATGAGAACAGCTGCAATTGCGAGGAGAAATAGCATTGGCATTTGAGCAAATGCACCCATAATGACTATAGAAAGAGCAGTGCCGATGAGTGTGCCAACTAATCGAGCTAAGCCTTTACTAAGCACCATACCGGCTTGTGGTTGTGCTACGATTAATGCTGTTGTTGCAGCCCAATGGGGTTGATCTAAGTCTAAGAGAAACGCAATATATAGGGAGATTAGCGCGGCAAGCGTTGCTTTGGTTGCAAATTTTAGGGCCGGTATAGATGATAATAGACTATTTTTAAAAATTGCATGCATATAATTTGTTTAGGTGTAAATGGTGATTTTATATGAAAAATAGCCTAAACGTAAAATTATTTGGTTCATAAATTTAAGGCCATGCATTTAAAATGGCGGCCTTAATAGGAATATGTATCTTGAATATTATGATGTTATAAAGATTTTGCCATTCTGATCGCATCAGGAAAAACAATGTTATTTTCAATATGAATATGCTCATGTAAATCTTTTTCAAATTGTTGTAATTGCTTCATCATTGCAGTGTAGCTTTTACAGGCATCTTCAGGAATAGCATAATGATTGGTTAATTGAGAGATTTTTTTAAAACGCTCTCCTTCTTGATCATGTTCATGCATCATAACGGAAATTGGCATTTCTATAGAACCAAAACATGCACTATTTTTAGCACTTTCACCATTTTGGATCATCTGATATATGAATGGAAATAACACAGTATCTTCTTTCATGAGGTGATTAAGTAGATCATTCAGCGAAGCTCGGTATAAATGAGCTACTTCAATCAGTTCAGGATGAGATGAACCATGAACGTTGGCAACCTTTTCACAGAGCTTTAATAAATCAGGACCTTTTTCGCGAATTTTAGCATGATGATATTTAGTGATGTAATCAACTTGCAGTTCTAATGACCACTCTTTAAAGTTAAAGTTATTAGATTGTTGGTGAGTTTGGATATTTTGTAGATCATGAAGTAGCTGTTCAGTATTGATGGACTGTTCTTCAATAATTTTTGATAGCAATTGATCACCGCCACAACAAAAATCAATCTGATATTTGGAAAAAACTTCAGAGGTTGCAAAATTATCAGCAACAATATTCCCAACAGTTTGATCTAAATAGTTCATATTAACCTCCGCAACAGCCACAGCATGGTGCTGTTTCTTCTTCATTAGAAATCTCTTTTTCATCAGTATTGACAGGGAGAGCTGATGTGTCATGTGAATCATCAAGTTCATTGATAGTTGTTTGAGATTTTGTAAATGTCATAGATAACTCCTGATATTTAAGCTTGATTTGGCGTTAGTAAAATAGGTAAGTAACGATATAAATAGATGATGAAAGAAATGCTGAAGAGTATTGCACTGATTATGAGTAAAGTTGTGTTATGAGTAGTCATTGTTGCAATAATTCTGAGTACGACACTGATTATCATTAGAATAAAGGCTGTTTGCATAAAACTTGGCAATATCATTGCTCTGCCAGTATGACCAAGGGCTGTGCGAGACATCATGCCTAATGTTAAAGAGCCAATACCACCAATTGCTATAAGATGAGTAGATAATGATAGATAAGATAAATCAACACTATAAGCATAAGCTAGAACAAGGGTTCCTATGGTTGTGAAAAAGAAGCCAATGTGCAAAATCCATAGTAAAGGTTCTTTGATGATTGCTATATTCCACCAGCGGTATAACTGATAGCAATTTGTCGTTGTCACAATAATACCTAAAATTAATACAATCATTTTAGGTAGGTGAAAAACCATAACGATGATCATTAACACAGGGAATAAGAAGGCAATCATTGTCAATGGCTTTGAAAAACGATTGGTTTGTTTCAATGTAATGCTTGTAAAAAAAGGTGTGACACGGCTACCAATCAAGCCAATGAAGGCTGAAACGCCTAATAATCCCAATTGCATCACAGTCAATAAGGAAATTTTAATGGTGCCAGTCATTGCTAAACAAAATAAAATATTGATGCTAGCAAAGACTAATAAAATAATTGGTACCAAGATATTAGGATAGTTTTTACTTTGGATGAGTGAGATCAGCATAAATACAGCGGCTAATCCGTAAAATAATGTGTCAAAAAGTGTTGAAAGATAAATTGCTTGTTGGAATGGTAAATAGATAAAAAGTCTTGCTAAACACCAAAGTATCACTAGGATTAATAATTTATAATGGCGTACTGGCGGTGTATTGGTCCAATTACTGACAGCAGTTAATAAAAAACCGACAATAATAGCCCCAGTAAAGCCCCAGATCATTTCATGGCCATGCCAAAAGAAACTAGGGTATTGAGCGTTGCCCTGAAAGCCCAAAGGGTACCAAAGTAGGATAATGGATACAACATACAGCGCGGCTATTGTATATAAAGGCCTAAAAGCATAAGAAAAAATTGTTTTAAACATTTTGTATTATCCTTGATCTTTAAAGATGTATTTATTATGCATCTATTTATTTAATTGTCTATATTTTTATTGTTTATATATACTTTGTATTTAAGATCACTTTTGTCTTTTAAAAATTATTTTTTCATATAAGATATATTTTTAATGTATTTATTGGAGGTTGCATGCTATCTACTCAACAAATTGAATTAGTACAAAGCACAATTCCTGTTTTAAGGGAAAATGGTGCTGCTTTAACAGGATATTTTTATCAACGGATGTTGAAGAATTCACCTGAATTAAAAGAAGTTTTTAATATGGGTCATCAAAGAAGTGGTGGCCAAGCTACAGCATTGGCAGATGCAGTATTGGCATACGCAGAGAATATTCAACAGTTAGAAGTTTTAGGTGATGCAGTACAACACATTGTTTCAAAACATGTCAGCTTAAATATTCAGCCTGAACAGTATGATATTGTGGGTGAGAATTTATTACATTCGATCAGTGAAGTGCTCAGTATTCCGATGGATAGTGAGCTAATTTCAGCATGGGGTAGTGCTTATCAACAACTGGCTGATATTTTGATAGCTGCAGAAAAAAGTGCATATGCAAATAACTTAGCGCAAAAGAATGGCTGGGAAGGCTGGAAAGATTTTGTTGTAGTGCGTAAAGAACAAGAGAGTGATACGATTACATCTTTTTATTTGAGTGCAGTAGATGGTAGCCCATTGCCTGATTATAAAGCAGGGCAGTTTATTTCTGTTCGTGTGCATGTTTCTGAATTAGGATTTAAACAACCAAGACAATATACTTTATCTGATTGCTCAAATAATCAGGTTTATAGAATTTCAGTGAAACGTGAAAATGGTCAAGATGAACTAGCGGATGGTTATGTTTCTTGTACATTACATCAAAAGATCAATGTAGGTGATCGATTAGAACTCACATGTCCTGCTGGTAACTTTTTCTTAAAGAATGGCCAAAAAGAAAATGTATTCATTAGTGCAGGTGTCGGTATTACGCCCATGATCTCTATGTTAATGACTTTAAAGGAGCAGGGTGCTAAACAACCTATTACTTTTATTCATGCTTGCCAAAATGATCAGGTATTAGCAATGAATCAGCAGATAAGTGAAGCCAAAAGTGTATTGCCACAGTTACAAACTTATTTAGCTTGTGAATTGGCAAGTGATAGTGTTGTTGTCAATAAAGTAGGACGTTTGGATTTAACAGAGCTAGATAAAATTTTATTACCAAAACAGGCAGATTATTATATTTGCGGACCATTAGAGTTTATGAAAAAGCAACATGATACATTGCTAAAACTAGGCATAGCACATGATCAAATTCATATGGAACTATTTAATACGGGCGGTATCGCATAATAAATATTATCAATGATTAAGGTTTTGGATAATTTGATTTATAATGCTGCCATGTTTTTAAGGTCAAATAAATTATTATGCAATTGAGTAAGTTTACTGATTTAGGAATCAGGGTTTTACTGTTATTGAGCGGTACAACGAATACACCTTTAACGATTGCTGATGTAGCGGATCGATTAAATGTTTCTAAGAATCATTTAATGAAGATTGTTCACTTCATGTCTAAACAAAAGTGGGTATTAACGGTACGTGGCAAAAATGGCGGCATTCGTTTGGCAAATTCTCCTGAAAGCTATAAGGTTGGGTATTTGATCAGAGTGTTAGAGGAAAATGTTAATTCTAATCATTGCATTGTTAACTGCCATTCGCCAAGGTGTGTTTTAACGCCTGCTTGTCAATTGCCAGTTTTTCTCAATGCGGCAATGAATCAATTTTATAGCTATTTAGATCAATATCATTTATTGGATATTTTGCATTGCCCCATTGAAAATATTATTGCATTAAAGATACATTAAGTTTTGGGTATTTGTAATTTCTCAATTTGCTTTTGAGCATTGTTGTCAGATCATTTCCCAATGGTTCTGATTTTTTCTTTGATAACCAGCTCTGGTTGTGCTCAACATATTTAAGATAGAAAGATGTTTATCAAAATAATCATAATCATAATCATAATCATAATCTAATTACATAATATGATAATCGTTGTGTAATGTAATATACTACGATGCATTCAATTCATCGTGGGAATGGTTATGAGATTATTTCAAAAAATTACAGCAACAGCAGTGATATTGGCAAGTAGTGTGGGTTTGGCATTAGCAGATGGCGAATCTTTATTCATTTATTCTGGTGCAGGCCTAAAAAAACCAATGGAAGAAATTGCAGCAGTATTTAAAGCAAAAAATAATGTTGACATTGAGTTCAATTATGCAGGCTCAGGGCAGTTATTAGCACAATTAGAAACCACAAGAAAAGGTGATGTATTCCTTGTGGGTTCAGAAGATTCTTACAATGTTGCTAAACAAAAAGGTTTAGTGAATGAGGCTTATGATATTGCACATCACACACCAGCGATCGTTGTGTTAAAAAGTAATCCCAAAAATATCCAAACGTTGGAAGATTTAAGCAAAGATGGCGTTAAGGTTATTTTGGGTGAAGCCAAAGCAAACGCTATTGGTAAAACAGCACAAATTATTCTACAAAAAAATGATTTAACTAAAGTGAATGATAACGTGGTTTCTACTGCTAATACAGTCAATGAAATGGTTGTTCAGTTAACATTGGGTAATGCGGATGCAATGATCGCAACGATTGATTCTGTTTACAATAATCCAAAAGTTAAGATCATTGGAATTAATCCTGCACAAAATATTGATCAAATTGTGACAGGTGGTGTGATCAGTACAACTGCGTATCCTGAATTATCGAAAGCATTTATGGATTTTGCGAGCTCGAAAGAAGGCAAAGAAATTTTTGCACGTTATGGCTTTAAACCTGTGACTGAATGAAACGTAGCTTTTATTACACATTAGTTGGCTTGGTGGCGCTCTTTATTGTAGCGCCACTTTTTATGTTGATGAAGGAAGGCATTACTTTATTGCCTGATGCTATTTTTTTAAAAGAAGTACAGTTTGCAATCGGTTTGAGTTTAAAGACTTCTATAATTTCAACAGTCATTTGTTTAGTTTTATCATCGCCTATTGCATTCTTTTTATATCAATCTCGTTTTAAATATTGGTTGATGCCATTTTTATATCTGCCATTGGCTTTACCACACATTGTTTCAGGTGTGGCATTGTTGTTATTTTTTGGCCATATGGGGATTGGTAGCTTTTTAGAAAAACATTTGAATTTGTCCTTTGTTTTTACTCAGCAAGGGATAATTTTGGCACAAACTTTTGTGAATCTGCCGTTTGCGATAAAGTTATTAACGGTTGGTTTAGAGAATTTAAATACTCAACAGCTCTTTGTAGCGAGAACATTAGGTGCAAGCCGATTGCAATGTTTTTACCATGTGACATTGCCTTTATTGAAATCTACGATCATTTCTACAATTGTATTAACGTGGTCACGTGCATTGGGTGAATTTGGTGCTGTGATTATGGTTGCAGGTGCAACAAGTATGAAAACAGAGATATTACCTACATCTATTATGCTGAATCTTTCAACAGGTGATTTAGATTTAGCGATGTCGATTGCAGTGATTTTGATGATGATATCGCTTACATGCTCTTTAATTTTTGAATGGCTGTTGAGGTCAAAGCATGCTCAAAATTCATAATTTTTCTTTAAAGTTACCTAAATTTCAGCTTGATTCTATTTCATTGATAGTCAAAACAGGTGGTTATTGTGTCATTTTAGGGCGCACAGGTTCAGGTAAAACATTATTGTTAGAATCCATCGCTGGGCGATATCCAAATATCGAGGGTGATATTGGTTTTAATGGTCAATCATTTAAAAATTTAGCATCCGAAGATCGCAATATCGGCTTTGTGTATCAGAATTTTGAATTGTTTTGTCATTTAACAGTTTATGAGAATATTGCTTTTCCACTCAAAATGCGGAGAGAATCTTCATCCATTACTAAAAAATCAGTGACAGAAATCGCTGATTTATTAGGAATTTCACATTTATTAATGCATACGATTCATCATTTAAGTGGTGGAGAAAAGCAGCGAGTTGCATTAGCACGGGCTTTAATATTTAAGCCAAAAATATTATTACTTGATGAACCTACAAGTGCATTGGATTATGTCACCCGCCATGAAATGCGAAAAGTTTTACGAGATATTCACCAAGCTTATCAGCCAACCATTATTCATGTTACGCATGATATTAGTGAAGCTTTATCGCTTGCGACGCAAATTGGTGTGATGAACAGAGGGCGATTGATGCATGCTTATGAATTAACTGAAGAGATTAAAGCTGAAGGTGAATCATTTTTATTTGAACAATTGAGATAAAATCATTGAAAGGATCCATTATGTTTATAACAACAGATGAAATTGAGCGTTTAATCCGAGAAGATGTGCCTTATATTGATCTTACTTGTGAGCTCTTAGGTATTCGAGATCAAATGGCAGAGATTCGCTATGCAACGCGTGAAAATGGCGTAGTGGCGGGTACTGAAATTGTGGCAAAAATGTTTGAACGCTTAGGTATAGAATTGACTGAGATGAAACGATCAGGTGAGCAAATCAATGCCAGTGATGTGGTTTTGGTTGGAAAAGGGAATAGTGAAGCCATTCATACCGTTTGGAAGATTGGGCAAAACATCATCGATTATTGTTCAGGTGTTGCGAGTACAACGAGAAAAATGGTGAATGTTTGTAACGAAGCAAATCCTAAAATAGCATTATTAACGACACGCAAGAATATTCCAGGCACAAAGCATTTGGCGATTCAAGGCATTATTGCAGGTGGTGCGATGCCACATCGCTTGGGGTTATCAGAAACTATTTTGATCTTTAAACAGCATCGTGAGTTTTTTGCGGATGATGAATCTTTGGCACAGAAAATTTCTGAAATTAAACATTTAACTTGCGAAAAAAAGATCGTCATTGAGGCTGAAAATTTGGAAGAAGGATTGCGCTTTGCACAAATTGGGGCTGATGCCATTCAGTTCGATAAATTATCGCCGGAATCATTAAAAAGTGCTGTAATTACAATGCGCGAAGTATATCCTGCAGTTTCTCTGTTAGGTGCAGGCGGGATCAATCCAAGTAATATTCAAACTTATTGCGAAACAGGTGTCGATGGTTTGGTAACAACTTCGCCATACTATGCTAAAGCATTGGATATAAAAGTGATGATTAACCCTTTATATTAAAAGTAGAATCATGCATATTATAAGGTTAATATTATCATAAATTATTTGAGGATTTCTCATGAGTACACAAACTTTATCACCATTAATTTCTGCAGATACCTTATATCAGAAGCTCAATGATGCAAAATTGATCATCCTTGATGCAAGGTTTAATTTAATGAATGAAAATTATGGTGATGAAGTTTATGCTCAGAACCGAATTCCACAGGCATTACGTGTTGATTTAGGCATTGATTTATGTACCGATATTACCCCCGATACAGGCCGTCATCCTTTAAAATCAAGAGAAAATTTAGAAGCATTGATGCAAGATTTGGGTGTGAATCATGATTCACACATTGTGGTTTATGATGATAATGGCGGTATGTTTGCTATTCATTTATGGTGGGTTTTACATTGGTTGGGCCATGAAAAAGTTCAGGTATTAGAAGGTGGTTTACAAGCTTGGCAAAAAGCGGGCTATGAACTAGAGATTACTGCACCACAAGTGAATCAAATGCAAGGCGATTTTGTGGCAAAAATGAGCGAATTTAGTACTGTGACAGCAGATGATATTTTAGAAGATATTATTTCAAATCAAGGTAAATTATGCGTTGTGGATGCTCGTGGTGCTGCTCGTTATCATGGCGATGTTGAGCCATTAGACCCCGTTGCAGGGCATATTCCTAATGCAATTAATCGACCTTTTGAATTAAATCTCAAAGAAGATGGTACATTCAAGGATCCTGAGATGTTAAAAACAGAATGGATGGCTTTTTTAGATGGGTACTGCCATCAAACAATCATTCATCAATGTGGATCGGGAGTTTCTGCCTGTCATAATATTTTTGCCATGTATTATGCAGGATTAGGTATTCAAAAGTTATATCCAGGTTCTTGGAGTGAATGGTGTAAAAGTCCAACTAGGCCTGTTGCTAAAGAATAAATATTAGAAGATGGCAAGGGAGTTCATTATGGGCAAGCACACAGAAAAATCGATAATAACAGATATACAAGATAAAAAATATGTGTCGGAGTGGGTGATTGATTATCCTTCTGGATTACATGCTCGGCCATCATCTGTATGGACAGAATGTGCGAAGCAATTAGGAGCTTCTATTCAAGTTCGTCATCAACAAAATGTTGCTTTTGCTGAAAATATGGTTGAACTTCTTCAATTAGGACTTAAAAATGGTGATGTTGTTATTTTATCAACTGATCAATCAGCTGAAAAACTTGAGGCATTTAAGCAAATGATCGCGTCATTGTCTTTAAAGGAACAAAATGATGCAGAGCATGTCCGAATTCAAAGAAAAAAATCAAAAAAACTAGGGTGGAAGCCGCCTGAGTTATCAGAAATAGCTATTTTACACGGAGTTTCTGCAAGTCCTGGTTTTGCCATAGGTCAATCTTATCACTTAACAAGGTATTGTCCCGTTGTACCTGACATTCCAATGGATTCAAAGCAATCCAGTATTATTTTATCTGCGGCTATTCAAGCCGCTAAAGAGCATTTACAAAAGTTAATTAAACAAACAGAAAATCGTTTGGGTAAACATAACGCTGAGATTTTTAAGGCTCATTTATTATTATTGGAAGATGTAGAATTAACGAATATAGCTAATCAATATATTATGGATGGGCATGGCGTAGCATGGTCTTGGTTGCAGAGCATTGAATTCCATGTAAAGAGATTATTATTATCAAATAATACAGCTTTGGCTGAGCGAACGGCAGATTTACGAGATATTGGTAATAGTGTTTTAGGCTATATTGATCCTAGTTTGAAACGTAATACTTTAGGTGATTTGCCTGAAGGCAACTGGATTTTAACAGCAACTGATTTATCTCCTTCAGAAACAGTACTATTGGATCCTGATAAAGTGAAAGGATTGGTCACAATCTTTGGTGGCCCTACATCGCATACCGCTATTTTAGCTAGAACATTGGGTATTCCTGCGATTGTTGCTGCGGGTGAAGCGGTTGCACATGTAGAAAATGGCAGCACGATGATTATAGATGGTGATGGTGCAACTATTTATGTGAATCCTTCTAAAACTAATTTATTATCAGCCACAGAATGGATTAAAGCCCAAGAACATAAACATAAACTTGAAGAAGCACAACGCCAACAACCCGCTAAAACATTAGATGGGCATATTATTAAGGTTGTTGCTAATGTGAATCGTCCTGAACAAATCCCATTTGCAATGACGCAAGGAGCTGAAGGTGTTGGGTTAATGCGTACAGAATTCTTATTTTTAGAAAGTACCCATATACCATCAGAGGATGAGCAAGCATTAATTTATCAAGCAATGATTGAACAATTAGATGGTTTGCCATTGACTATCCGAGCTTTGGACATTGGTGGGGACAAAAATGTAGAGCATTTGCATTTACCTTATGAAGATAATCCATTTTTAGGTGTCAGAGGCGCTAGATTATTGTTGAGGCGAATGGATTTGCTATTGCCACAATTGAAAGCGTTGTATCGTGCCGCTAAATTAGGTCAGCAGTTGTCTATCATGTTTCCAATGATTACATCTGTGACTGAATTTTTAACATTAAAAAGCTATTGTGAAGGGGTTCGACAATCATTAAATGCACCAGTGATTCCCATTGGTATTATGATCGAAGTTCCCTCTGCAGCAATAATGGCTGATATTTTTGCGGAGCATGTGGATTTTTTTTCAATTGGCACTAATGATCTTACACAATACACTTTAGCCATTGATCGCCAGAATCCAGAGTTGGCGGCTGAGGCAGATAGCTTACATCCAGCAGTATTGCGTTTGATTCAAAAAACTATTACTGGTGCAAAACTATATGATAAGCCTGTGGGAGTTTGTGGTAGCTTAGCAGGAGACCCTTTGGGGGCAATGATTTTAACAGGTTTAGGTATTGATGAACTATCCATGACGCCAAGAGATATAGCCACAGTTAAAGCAGAACTTAGAGCGCATTCTTTGATTGATATGCAAAAATTAGCTAATTTAGCTTTAGCTCAAGATTGTGCGGTTGATGTTCGTGCATTAGTGGAAAATATATAACTTAGTGCTATGACGCACTAAGTTATGCTGATTAACCTTGAATAGATTATGATTGAAAACTATCAGGGAAGTTCAAAGTGCCCACAAATTCATTCATTGCCCAATGCTTTTGAATGCCTTTTTTGATGGCTTCTTTCGCTTCAAAAACAGATTCACGTGCAGATAAGCCTTTGCAAAGGTTAGCGCCAACGTGCGCTGCAAAAGTACAACCCAAGCCATGTGTATGATGTGTATCAATGAAATTACCTTCCATTAAGATTAATTCATTGCCATCATAGAATAAATCAGCTGATGTTTTAGGTTCCATCACGCGTCCAACATTTGTAATTGCTACGGCTTTACAACCTAAAGCTACGATGCGCTTAGCGGCTTCTACAGCATCATCATAGTTTGTGATCTCTTCCATGCCTGCCAATTGTGCTGCTTCAAATAAGTTTGGTGTAGTGACTGTGGCATATTTGATGAGATTTGTGCGAATCGCTTCAGCATGTTCAGGGAATAAGGGCTTATTGCCTTTACAAACCATCACAGGATCCACAACTACAGGCACTTTAGTTGCCCAAATATCTAAATATTTAGAAACTTTCTCGATAATTTCAGGTGTTGGTAACATACCTAATTTGATTGCATCCACACCAACGCCATCTAATGCCGTTTGGATTTGTGCTTCAATTACTGGCACTTCGATTGGATAAACGCCATGCGACCATTTTTCAGGATCCATTGTAACAATCACGGTTAATGCAGAAAAGCCATATAAATCGTGCTTTGCAAATGTTCTTAAGTCAGCTTGAATGCCTGCGCCACCGCTAGAATCTGAGCCTGCAATGGTTAATATTTTTTTCATTGGAGATCCTTCTACTGTACATATATGTTAATGACAAGAAAAATATAGATTACAACAAAAAAGCTCTACGGATAGAGCTTTTTTGTTGTTGCTTAAATATTTTTAAATCACGCGTGAAAAACGTTGATCATTTTTCTGTAAGTAGCCATCAAATACCATGCCGATGTTACGAATCAATAAACGACCGCGATCTTGAACATGATAAGTATCGCCATCCACAACGATCAAACCATCGGGTTCCATCGCACGTAAATCTTCGAGTTCAATTTTGAAATACTCTTTAGCATCCATATTGAAACGTTGACTGATGTCGTTAATGTCTAATTTCAAGTTACACATTAATTCAGTGATGATATGACGGCGCAATTCATCTTCAGGTGTTAATTTAACACCGCGCCAGATGGGTAATTGATTGCCTTGTAATGCCGCTTCATATTCAGGCATATCTTTCACGTTTTGTGCGTAGATATTACCGATTTGAGAGATTGAAGATAATCCCATGCCAACAAGATCACAATCTGAATGCGTGCTGTAACCTTGGAAGTTACGGTATAAATTGCCTTCACGCTGTGCGATTGCTAATTGATCTGTTGGTTTAGCAAAGTGATCCATACCAATATACACATAACCTGCATCAGTTAAGCGCTCGATGATATTTTTCAAAATCAAAAGTTTTTCTTCAGCTTTTGGCATATCTTCTGCATGCATTTGTTTTTGTGTTTTAAACAAATGCGGCATGTGCGCATAGTTGAATATTGATAAACGATCAGGTGAGATTTCAATCATCTCTTCCAATGTTTGGTTGAATGTATCCACCGTTTGGAATGGCAAGCCGTAGATTAAATCCACAGAAATAGAACTAAAACCGCAATCACGTGCAGCGTGCAATGTTTCTAAAGTGATCTCTTTCGGTTGAATACGGTTAACAGCCACTTGAACTTTAGGATTAAAGTCCTGAACGCCCATACTTAAACGGTTAAAACCGATGCTACGCAAGAAACGAACTGTATCAGCATTGGCTTCGCGTGGATCAACTTCGATCGAGTATTCACCTTCATCATTCGGTAATAATGTGAAGTTTTCAGCAGTTTTATCCATCACCATTTTCATCTCATCACGGGATAAGAATGTTGGTGTGCCACCGCCCCAATGGAGCTGTTTTACTTTACGATTGCGATCAAATAATGGTGCTTGTAATTCAATTTCATGCAACATGTGATCCACATAAGGCAAAGAGCGCTTACGGTTTTTAGTGATGATTTTGTTACAGCCACAGTAGAAACAGATGGTGTCACAAAACGGGATATGGAAATAGAGCGATAAGTCACGGCCAGATTCGTTAGAGATCTTAGCTGCTTCTATATAATCTTCGCGTGTGAATTCTGTTGTGAATTGCACAGCCGTAGGATAAGAAGTATAGCGTGGACCTGCTTTGTCGTATTTGTCGATGAGTTCGCGATTAAAGATAGATTCTGTCATGATTCCAAACTAGATATTCGTTAATAAAGAAATAATTCGGTATATTGTACTGAATTAAGCGCAAGACTGCGATCTTGTTTTGCCTATTATTAAGATTAGTATTATTAATGTGAATTTAATCAAAGATTAAGGAGAAATTCATGCAAAGACGTACCAAGATTGTTGCAACTTTAGGGCCTGCAACGGATAGAGCAGGTGTTTTAGAAGGTATTATTAAGGCAGGTGTGAATGTTGTGCGTTTGAATTTTTCGCATGGTACTCATGAAGATCATATTAAGCGCGTGAATGCTGTGCGTGAGATTTCTGATCGTTTGAACATTAAAGTGGGGATTTTATCGGATCTTCAAGGCCCTAAAATTCGTATTGAAAAATTTGTGGATGGCTCTGTAATCTTAGAAGAAGGTGCTACATTCATTTTAGATAGCCAATATGATGACAATGCAGGGACAGCGGAACGCGTTGGGATTGCGTATAAAGAATTGGTCAATGATGTTAAGCCACAAGATATTTTGTTATTGGATGATGGCAAAATCGTTGTTGAAGTAACAGCGGTAAAAGGCTCTGAAGTTCATACAAAAGTGAACATTGGCGGTGTTTTATCGAATCGTAAAGGCATTAACTTACAAGGTGGTGGATTATCCGCACCTGCATTAACTGATAAAGATAAAGAAGATTTGATCTGTGCTGCTAACTTTCAAACAGATTATGTGGCGGTTTCTTTCCCAAGAAATGGATCAGATATGGATGAAGCCCGTGCTTTATTGGAAAAGGCAGGTTCTAAAGCGCATTTAGTTGCAAAAATTGAGCGCATTGAAGCGGTTACAAATATTGATGAAATTATTTTAGCATCGGATGCCATCATGGTTGCTCGTGGCGATTTAGCTGTTGAAATTGGTGATTCTAAATTGATGGGTGCACAAAAACGCATGATTATGCGAGCGCGTGAATTGAATCGTGCTGTGATCACTGCAACACAAATGATGGAATCTATGATAGAAAACTCATCACCAACCCGTGCTGAAGTGATGGATGTGTCAAATGCTGTACTGGATGGAACAGATGCGGTGATGCTCTCAGCAGAGAGCGCTGCAGGTAAATATCCTGTGGAAACAGTGAAAGCAATGGCAGAAATTTGTATTGGCGCTGAAAGTGAACAGTTTTCTGTCTTAACACCCAATGCATTCATTAAAGACCGTAAGTTTAATTATACAGATGAAGCGATTGCTATGTCCGCAATGGTTTTGGCAAATCACTATGATGTTCAAGCTTTGGTTTGTTTGACTGAATCAGGCACGACCGC
>NZ_MVDO01000100.1 GCF_002006755.1 Wohlfahrtiimonas larvae
CATTGTTGCTGACATAAATATTTTCCTAAACTTATTTTGATCGAATCCCCATCATAGCCACTTATCTTTCTAAAACTCAATCCCTAAAGTAAAATATATTTATATTGCGATAAAAAAGCCATCACTGCATAACAATGATGGCTTCACTCAAGATTATAGTAGGTTAATCTTTAGCATTAGGTTTAACATGCGGTTTAAATTTAAACTGAATCTTCGTATTGACACGCTGTGCGATGATCACACCCGTTAATGACACAATACCACCGACGATATGATACGTTTCTAACGATTCATTCAAGAATAGAATTGAAATGATCGCTGTAAATAAAGGTGATAAGTTCATAAATAGAGATGTTTTACTGGCACCTAAGCGAGCAACACCTTGCAGCCACAAAAAGGGTGCAATAATGGAGGCTGGTATGCCGGCAAAAAGAATCAACCCCACATTATTGCTGGTAATCGTCGCATCCTTCGTGATCATAAATAATGGAATTAAAATAATCACACCAGAGATGACTTGCCAGTACAACGATTGCCAAATCGAAACCTGAATCTTCCACTTCATCGTTAATACACCATACAATGCATAAGCAGAAGCTGCAATAATCATCATCAATTCACCTTTACCAATGCCACTTTCTAAAATGACCGCAGGATTACCAGCGCTGATGAGCCAAGTGATACCTGAAAATGATAAAATACTTCCCACAACTAAACCCACTGTGAGGGGTGAACGTAAAATGATGAAGCTTAGTAAAATGGTTAATAATGGCGTTAATGATAAGAAAATACCGATCATTGTGGCAGAAATTGTATAAGCTGCGTAATAAGCTAAGCATTGATACAATGCCATACCAAGAAAACCTAAGAATGCAAACTTAGGTAACAATGGGCGAATTTCTGCCCAGTTTTTAATGGATTGACGTAAACAAAATGGCGTCAAAATAATAAATGCTAGTAACCAACGATAAAATGAAATGGCTTCAGGCTCAATAACACCTGCTGACAGTTTATTCACAACTGCATTCATCGCCCAAATCAATACCGCCATTAACGGATATAGCATTGCAACAAAATTCATGTGTACTCCTAGTTTTTTCATCAGGGCGCTAGTATAAATTGTCCCATATTAAATATATAATGAAAATCAGACATTCTAACTCATTATTCTGACATTTTATGACAAAGGTAAATAACTTATGATGAAACAGCGTTCTTTTCAGAATTTAACCTTTCAAAATGACCAACTGATCTTACTAGCTAACGAAAATATCAATGAAGCTAGTGAGTTTCAGCCCCATAAACATACTTGGGGGCAAATTATCTTTGTGAAATACGGAGTGGTGACTTTAGATATTGAAAAGGAACGTTTTCTTGCACCTTTAGGTTTTGCCATTTGGATTCCGCCCAATTACGAACATTCATGTTTCAATCACCAACCTGCTCGTTTTCGTTCCATCAATATTTGTGAACGAGAAGCTGCCAAACTTTCTCAAACACCTTCACTATTGAAACTCAGCAATGTTGCGCTTAGTATCATTGAGTCTTTTTTTGACCGAGCAACCTTAACACTCAGAACAGAACAGGATTTTAGAAAATCCTTAGTGCTCATTGATGAAATGCATGATGCTATGATTGGGCACACGTATTTACCAACCTCAAAACATCGACTCATTCACCCTATTATCAAATCATTAGAACAAGATCCTTCTAACCGCTTAACATTAAAAGAATGGGCTGAAAAAGTATTCACTACAGAGCGAACATTAGCACGCCATTTTAGAAAAGAATTAGGGATGAGTTTTAATGAATGGTGCCAACGGCTACGTTTTATTCATGGCATTGCGCTCTTAGAACAGGGTGAAACCATTGAGGAAATCGCTTTCAAAGTGGGCTATCGATCAGCCTCTAGCTTTATTGCTATGTTCCAGGCTTTATCAGGCACAACACCAGATCGGTATCGTCAGTTACATAATATTGATCGAACTACATAATCAACTACATATTGCCATTTAAAAACAGTACATAACATGCAACATTCCATCATCCCAAAAACCAAAAGTTTAATTAAATATCAATATTTTAACCATATGCTGATTCATGAAATATAAAATTATTCATAGATAAATTTGTTTTATCCTTAAAAATATGGTTTATATATACTTACAAAAAAGCTACAAAATAATTAAAGTGGGATTAATCATCGAGGAGAAAAATCGTGTATAAAATTATACAAATGGCGTTTGCCTTTATTGGTGTTATTGTGGGTGCAGGTTTTGCATCAGGCAATGAAATATTGCAGTACTTTACAAGTTTTGGCGCTTGGGGAACTGCTGGAGCCGTGCTTTCTACAGGGCTTTTTGCATACTTAGGTATGATGCTCATGCAAATGGGTAGCCGCTTACAAACTCAATCACATGATGAAGCGATCTATAAATTAAGCGGTAAATTTATGGGTGTTGCTGTGGACTACATCATCATCTTCACACTGTTTGGTGTAGGGGTTGTGATGGTTGCTGGCGCTGGCAGCATGTTAAACCAACAATATGGTGCGCCAAACTGGGTAGGTAGTTTGATTATGACTGTATTAGTTGTTTCTACAGTATTGTTACCAATCCAACGCGTCATTGCTTTAATTGCAGCAATCACTCCGTTTCTAATCATTGCATTAGCAATCATCTGTACTTATAGCTTATTCACATCACATGCATCTTTAGAGGAATTAGAGCCAATCGCAACTTCAGTGAAAAGTTCATTACCAAACTGGTTCATTTCAGCGATTAACTATGTATCTTTCAATGTTGCCGTTGGTGCAGGTATGTCATTAGTTATGGGCGGTAGTGAGAAGAATGAAAACATTGCAAAATGGGGCGGTTTATTAGGTGGTTTAGGTGTTGGTGTATTAATCTTAATTGCGCACTACGCAATCTTCTTAAACATCAAAGATGTTAAAGATATGAGCTTACCATTATTGAAAATCATCCAAGACATTTCACCAGTTTTAGGCATCATGATGACTGTTGTATTGTTCGGTATGATCTATAACACAGGCGTTGCAATGTACTATGCTTTCGTTGCTCGCTTTACAGTAATGCAAACTAAGCGTTCATACATCTTTGCGATCGGTACAGGTTTAGTAGGTTTCATTGCAAGCTTCGTAGGCTTCACAGGTTTAGTTGCTTACTTCTATCCTTTAATCGGTTACTTAGGTTTGTTATTAATCGCAATATTAGTTGCAGCACCTTTTAGAATCAAGAAAGCCAGCAAAGTTGAGCAACACAATACAAATGATGATGCCGAAGTTTTAGGCGTACCAACTGTATAAAACAGCTTAATCAACACATAATAAAAAAGCTTTGGTGAATTTCACCAAAGCTTTTTTGTTGTATTACTGCACAAATACTATCTTGTATAATCTTTCAAAATCTTCATATTATCTGTGATCACAGAATCCACGCCAATTTCAAATAGGTGTTTAATATCTGCTGGTTCATTGGCCGTATAAATCATCACAAAGCGCCCTGTTGCATGGCAACGCTCTACAATCTCTTCCGTTAAGATTTTGTAATTCGTAATGATGCCAATACACGCTGTATCATCCAAAATCTGAAAAAATTTATCCACATCACCTTCCCAATCATCCACCAATAAAGCACGCGGAATTGCTGGCACTGCATCCATCGCACCTTTTAAGGATTCAGGTTGAAATGATGACAATAAAAATGGGTAAGCACCTGTGCCGAATGGTTGCTTTGCTTCTAAAAACTTAGCAGTCGCAACACCTGTTTCATAATCTTCATCAGGGTTTGGCTTAATCTCAACATCCAACTGAAATTTATTGGCGATCACAAAATCCACCAATTGCTCAAAGCGCGCCAAAGATTCGCCCGCATAATGAGCTGAATGCCAACTACCTGCATCTAACTTCGATAATTCATTCCAAGTGTGATGCTTCGCTAATCCCTTGCCATTTGTTGTGCGCTCCAATACATCATCATGATGCAAGAAAAGCTCTTTATCTTTCGATAATTTCACATCGCACTCAAACATCGTATAGCCATTCTCTGCGCCTAATCGAAAAGCTGCCAAGGAGTTTTCAGGCGCATCTTTACCTGCGCCACGATGCGCGATCAAATTGGGATAAGGATAAGTTGACATGTTAGCTCCTTTCGCTGAACGATTGTCTAAATACGTTTTTGTGTTGTTGCATCAAACCATAGCACTTCTTCGAGTTTTGGCTCGATATGGAAAGTTTGATTGCGTTGATATTTATTTTCAGAATAGCGTGAATCTTCTGTACGAATCGTCAAAGAAATTTTATCCAGATTCGTATAGAGCAATTGCTCTGAACCCAATGTTTCAGCCAATGACAAAGTCACATCCCAACTGTTATCAGTGCTTTCAGGTACGATCACAATATGCTCAGGGCGAATCCCTAAAATCCACTCTTTTTGTGCGCTATTACGAATCGCTTCAGGCAATGCAATGCCTTTCAATTCTGTATCACCGAGCCAAACTTTGCCATCACGCACCACAACATCCAATAAGTTCATGGCAGGCGAACCCATAAAGTTAGCCACAAATGTGGATGCAGGTGAATGAAAGATTTCACTTGGCGTACCAAATTGTTCAACCACACCGCCATTCATGATAATGATACGATCCGCCAATGTCATCGCTTCTGTTTGATCGTGCGTGACATATAAAGATGTAATACCAATTTCATTGTGACGACGGCGAATTTCTAAGCGTGTAGATGTTCTTAATTTCGCATCCAAGTTAGATAATGGCTCATCGAATAAGAATAGCTTTGGCTTACGTACAATTGCGCGCCCCATTGCGACACGTTGTCTTTGTCCACCTGATAGTTGGCTTGGCTTTTTATCCAAATGCTGTGCGATATCGAGCATTTTAGCTGTATCTTGAATGCGGCGATCGATTTCATCTTTCGGCATTTTTGCTAATTTAACGCCATAAGCCATATTTTCACGAACAGACATGTGTGGATACAAAGCATAGTTTTGGAAAACCATCGCAATATCGCGTTGTGCTGGTTCAAGCTTTGTCACATCTTTATCACCAATGTGAATTTCACCACCTGAACTTGTTTCTAAGCCTGCGATCACACGCAATAATGTCGATTTACCACAACCTGATGGCCCAACCACAACGATGAATTCACCATCTTTAATATCAATATCAATCCCTTTAAGGATCAAAGGCCCTGGCTTTCTTGCTGTACCATAATGTTTTGTAATATTTTTTAACTGAACTGTTGCCATAATTTTGTGTTTCCTTTGTCTATTTCTCGCTGTCAATCAAGCCTTTCACCAACCATTTTTGCATCAATAAGATGACTAACATTGGCGGGATCAACATCAATACAACCGTTGCCATGACAATATTCCAATCCACAGCAACATCACCATTACCCATCATTTGGCGCAAACCAACTGCGAGCGGGAACATATTTTCTTTTGTTGCCATCAATAATGGCCATAAATATTGATTCCAACCATAGATGAACTGAATCACAAATAATGAAGCAACCGTTGGGATCGACAATGGTAATAAAATATCTTTGAAGAATCGCATTGCACCTGCACCATCAATGCGTGCAGCTTCTAATAATTCATCAGGTACTGTAAAAAAGAACTGTCTAAATAAGAAAGTTGCAGTTGCAGATGCAATCAATGGAATGGTTAAACCCGCATAGCTATTTAACATTTTCAAATTCGCAACAACATCAAAGGTTGGGATAATACGAACTTCCACAGGCAACATTAACGTAATGAATATGATCCAAAACAATAAGGTCCGAAATGGAAATCTAAAGTAAACAATGGCAAAAGCTGATAACAATGAGATCGCAATTTTGCCAATTGCAATGATCAACGTCATCACAATTGTGACCCACAACATGCGTGCGGCAGAAATAGATGTTCCTTCACCGCCCGATAATGCTTTGGAATAATTCTCCCAAAACTGATCACCCGGAATCAAGGATAATGGCACATTGACAACATCTTGCGCTGTTTGTGTGGAAGCCACAAATGCTAAATAAATCGGGAAACAGACGAGCAATACTGCGATCAATAAGCTCATGTGTGATAAGAATTTTAACCCAGGACGATTCTCTATCATTATTGATTCCCCTTACGATCAATGAAACGGAACTGAACGATCGTCAGCAATAATACAAAGCCCATCAATACAACAGATTGCGCCGCAGAACCGCCGTAATCCATCGCTTTAAAGCCATCAAAGTAAATACGATAAACCAATGTTGAAGTTGCTTTACCCGGCCCACCTTGTGTTAAGGCATCAATAATTGCAAAAGTATCGAAGAATACATACACGACATTGATCACACACAAGAAGAAAGTTGTTGGCCACAATAATGGAAATTGAATGGAGAAAAATCTACGCCAAGGCCCTGCACCATCAATCGCCGCCGCTTCCATCAATGATTTTGGAATCGCTTGCAAGCCTGCAAAGAAGAATAAGAAGTTATAAGAAATTTGTTTCCAAATGGATGCAATGATCACAAGCCACATTGCTTGATCTGCATTCAGTTGATGATTCCAATGAATGCCCATTTTTCCAAGCCAATAGGATACAATCCCGAAAGATGGTGCGAACATGAATGTCCACAATACACCCACGATAATCGGTGAAACAGCATAAGGCAAAATCAGCGCTGTCCGATAAAATAATGATGCACGTACAACTTTTTGCATAAAAAATGCTAAAAATAGCGATAAACTTAAACCTAACAATGTGACCCAAAATGAGAAATATATTGTGGTATAAATAGATTCTGTATAAGTTTTATCTGCAAATAATACCTTGAAATTTTCCAAGCCAACCCATTCACGAGCCGTGCCGAAAATATCTTCCATTTGGAAGCTTTGCACCAGCGCTTGTCCTGCTGGCCAATAGAAGAATATTGCGATGATTGCCAACTGTGGCAATATCAATAGCCACGGCAATACACGATAATGTTTAAAATATAATTTCATAAAACAGCCTTTGATTAAAAACAAATAAAAAAGAAGTGAAGAGCGTTGCCCTTCACTTCTCAATCAATGCTATTTATTTACTCGTTCAAAACGTTTTAGCAATGCATTACCTCGCTCTACTGCGCTATCCAATGCATCTTTTGGAGATTTTTTACCTGTCCAAACTTGCTCTGTTTCTTCATCCACAATTGTGCGGATTTGCAACATATTACCTAAACGTAAACCGCGAGTATTATCATTGGTATCACGGATCATCTGTTGTACTGGCACATCAGCACCAGGATTTTCAGTATAGAAGCCCGCTTTTTCAGTGATTTCAAATGCTTCTTTGGTGATTGGTAAATAACCCGTTCTCATGTGGCTTTGTGCTGCTCTTTCAGGTTGAGAGATGAATTCAAAGAATTTAGCTACACCTTTATAGTTTTCAGCAGGTTTACCATTTAGTACCCACAAGCTTGCACCACCAATCACTGTATTTTGTGGTGCACCTTCGACATCATCATAATAAGGCAATGTCGTTTCTGCAAAATCAAATTTTGCATCACGTTTCAAACCTGAATAGAAACCTGAAGATCCCATGAAAATCGCACATTCACCTGATAAAAATGCAGGCTGTGATGCAACCGAACGACCTTTATAAACGAACAAACCATTTTTCGCCATATCGCTCAAATTTTCAAAATGCTTAACATGCAAAGGTGAGTTGAATTTTAATTCTGCATCCATACCACCAAAGCCATTATTTTTAGTTGCATATGGAACATTATGCCATGCTGAGAAGCTTTCTAATTGTGTCCAACCCATCCAAGAGATTGTCATTGGACATTTGCTACCTGAGGCTTTCAATGCCTCAGTCGCTGCACGTACTTCTTTCCAAGTTTTAGGTGCTTTATCAGGATCTAAGCCTGCTTTTTTGAATTCATCTTTATTGTAATACATTACAGTTGTAGAACTGTTGAATGGCAGAGATAACAAATCTCCATTTGGCGATGCATAATAGCCTGCAACTGCTGGGATATAAGCATTAATATCAAAAGGAATATTATTCGCTTTCATAATTTCAGACACCGATTTTGTCACACCTTTTGAGTAAATCATCGATGCTGTGCCTACTTCAAAAACTTGAAGAATATCAGGAGCATTACCAGAACGAATCGCAGCGATACCCGCTGTCATTGATTGCTCATAGTCACCTTTGAATACAGGAACAACTTTATAATCTGTTTGGCTTTCATTAAACTCTTTCGCTAAATCATTCACCCAATCATTCAAAGCGCCATTCATTGAATGCCACCATTGGATTTCTGTTTGTGCATATGATGCAGACATCAAAGTACCTGCGCCTAAAATGGTTGCCAAAGCAATCTTTTTCAATTTCATAGTCAGCAAACTCCCTTCATTTTCATATTAATTAACGTGCATATAATATAACTTTCTGATGTTACTTTCATGATTATAAATAACCCACATAAATAAAGAAGCATGTTCGGTCAATATTTTACTGATCCCTCGATAAAATCAAATATCAACTTATTGTTATATAAAAAATATTCTCATAACCATTAACAATAAAATATTTCAAAATAACTACAAAATTAAATATTCAACAGTTAATTACAAGATAACATTATGATTAATTTTTATCTTACTATAAAAAAGAACCATAATTGTAATCCATCAGTAATATCCATAAAACCAACCCAAAAAGTTAGCATAGAATTATAAGAGTTGAATATGACAAGAAAATTACAAGTCTCTTTTCTGATAAGTCATGGATTTGTCACACAGATAATCTATACTGACCCAAAATATTTTTAAAAGGCCCAAGATGATTGCAATATTTGATTTAGACGAAACTTTAATCCATGGTGATTGCGTAACACTTTGGTGCCAGTGGCTTTGTGAACAAGAATTGATCCAAGATATTGATGGGTTCTTACAAGAAGAACAACTTTTGATGGAGGCCTATCGAGCTAAGATATTAGATCAACAAGACTGCATGAACCTTGTATTAAGGCCGATTATACATTTGCCTATTGAAGATGTTCATTCACTCATCACCCAATTTGTGCATGAAAAGATTGCGCCCATTGTTTATTTAGCAGGACAACGCCTAATTCAAGAACACTATGAACATGGCGATGATGTTATAATCATTTCAGCCTCTCCACAAATGATCGTATCATCCATTGCTCATATATGCTTCAATGTTAATCAATGTTTTGGCATTAATGTTGTCCAAAAAGATCACCATTACACCACTAAGATTCAAGGCGTAATTCCTTACCAATCTGGTAAAGTGAATGTTTTTGAAATATATTTAACACAACACGACATAAATCCTAACGATGCATATCGACAGAGCTATTTTTATAGTGATTCCAGCAATGATCTACCATTACTGGAAAAAGTCGCTTATCCCAACATTATCAATCCTGACGATGAATTACGTACAATTGCCGAAGCGAACAACTGGCCAATACTTCATTTTACAACAACATTGCAGGAGAAATGATATCAAAGCGCAATGTTAATTGAACATTTTCTAAATAATTTCGGTTACGAAGCTCATTATACTTTTGCAAAACTCTATTAGAATATTTTAAAGTTTTATCATTCTTACTACCATTATAACGATGTAAAGCTTGTCGAATATTGCCTTCTTTTTCAAAATATTCCATTAAAATTTCTGTACCGATGCTAATGTTAGTACGAATATCATACAAAGCATCCACACCGCCATATTGCTGAATTTTATCCAAATGCCACTTAGGTACGACTTGCATCAAACCTATGGCACCATATTTACTTTCTGCTGTAATCTTATAAGTAGATTCTACAAAAATAACGGCCATCAATAATTCAAGATCAATTTTATATTTATGCGCATTTGCATCAGCACTGCGAACCAATATCTTCGCATCGCGCTCAGGCATATTGTAATGCATCACAAGATAATTGGTCATTTTTTGACGCTTATTGCGACGAATATCATTATGGTATTGAAAACTTTCCATAATACCTCGCCAATATTCTAATTCATCATCAGTAAAAATAGTTAACTGCCTTGATAACCCCCAAAATTTGGTCGCATCAGGCATCCACTCTAAGTTATCTTGATCCGTTGATACAATATCAAATTGCATATTTTGTGGATCATTTGTAGCTCTGAATGCAAAACTATAAAAAGCCAAACTGGCAAGCGTTAAAATAACTGTCCCAATACTTCTAAGGTATAAGCGTAAGAACCTAAGCATCATACACCTCGCACTTTAAAGATAGGTAAGAAATATAATAGTAAAACAATATCATGCACCCTAAAATTAATCTTTTTTATAGATAAGTTTGAATTCGGTTTTTCCAACCTGGCAACCAGCGATTCTCATCACGTTCTTTAGGCGCATTATTGACTCGCTGTGTCAAAATTTCTTGTGCGGAGTGACGAAAGCTAAGCATCAAATCTTTTTGTGCCAGTCGATCATCCATATTTTCCAAGACTTGTAAAAGCCCCCAACCTTGCCCTTGATAGCGCTCATTAGGATTAATCCCTTCACCTTTAAAATTGATATAATCGATCAATGCATACAAACCAACAGGATGTTTTAATAACATATTAAAAATTTTCTCTACCTTTTGTGGCTGCTGAGTATGCGCTAACATCTTAGGCAATGAAGCATGTAAACGATTAGCAATGAACTCAATTTGAACGGATTGTGTGTTATACAAAAAATCCTCTAAATCCTTAAAAGTTTGGTCATTTTGTTTGGCAAGCAAAAATTCTGTTTGAGTTTTCCAAGGTGCATAACGATACATACGCAATATCCAAGGTAGATCAATATTTTTTGCCTGATAAAACTGCACTAATAAAGGAAAACTTTCCTCAAAATGTTCAGGCTCATTATATTTGTACCAAATAAAGTGCCCAATACCTAACGAAGGAAAGTTTTCGCCATCATTCCAAACAACAAGATTAGTACGTTTGCCACCTGTTTCATTACGATAAATTTTACCTGCAATATCATTTAAAGTAGCTTCAGGAATAACCACATCCGCTAAGCTGATACTGAAAGATAACAATAAAACTATAACTAAACGCATAACCATATTAAAACCTCAATTCAATAAAAAAGCGCCCTAAAGGCGCCTTATTGTCTGTGATTTTGGTAAAAAATCAATTAAAAAGATGAGATTCTTGATTAATACCTTCAAATTGGAAAAGCTCTGCCTCTTTAAAATTAGCAGTTGCATCACCTGAAAAAATATTCTTCTGCTCTGGCCCTAAATCTAATTTCATAACTTTGCCAGTTTTTTCACTAAAATCTATTTGCTTCAGATCCACCCAAAATGTATTTGGTGTTAATGCTGATTCAAAAAAATACAAAAGATTTTTATGATCTACAACTGTACGCCAACGTGTAGAAGAAATATTTGGCTCTGACTCTGTCACAATCCCAAAGGGTACAGACACATTGCGAATAACACTAAAAACACTCGCAATAGATGTACGTGCATCTTTATCTTTAGGAATTGCATTGATATAAAATGAAGCTCTTGCAAAGCGATCTGCCGCTCTATTAGTACCAGGTAACATGACTGTTCCACCAATTTTTTGCCAATAGCTATTCAACGCTAATTGTTCTTCAAAAGTCGGAGAATTTGTCATCACTTGATATTTTCGATCATGATGAATGACCTGCTTACCTTTAATATATTCAACAATTGCACTATCCCCCGTTGCATCAGAAATGGATAAATGTAATGTTGCATTGCGTGTTTCACCAGGCACTTTGTCAGTCACGACAATAAACTCTTCCTTAGACAAAGCTTCGACAGCTTCTTCTACTGTTGCAAAGTTATCCAATACATATTGTGCCCAAGCAGAAATTGATAACATTTTTTTATCTTGAGTCGGTTCAGGATATTCTGATTCAACTAACCATAATAAATTGGCCACTAAACCTTTCTCATTCACGCCATCAGTACTTGCAATGTCATAACCTGATGCAATTACACTACCATATTTAGATACCCATTCTATTGAATTAGGACCTGCCCCACCATTTTGATGCAAACCTTGTGGCATCACCCATAAATTTGTGCCCACATCCACTTTCCAATCCATTGAACGGCCTGTGATCACATGATCATTGTCACCTAAAAAGACTGCACGTGTACAAGCTAAACTGACAGGAATCGCAGCAATACTCAAAGCAATAACGGCTGTTGATAATAAACTGCGTGTAATTTTTTTCATGTAGCCACCTTTTGATCTCTCAAATAAAATGTTGGTCACAAAGTGATTATTTGACATAAATAACTTCGTGTGATGAATTTCATCATATAATAAACTCATCAGGTATATTATTGAATATTCATCATCATTATAAATTATGGATTAATCATGACTCATCAAAAAAAGCTTGTTGTACTCGGCAGTACTAATATTGATCATATTTTAAATGTCCCATATTTTTTAGCCCCTGGTGAAACATTAAGCGCACACCAATATCAAGTTGCAATGGGCGGTAAAGGTGCCAATCAAGCTGTTGCTGCTGGACGAGCAGGTGCTAATATTCAATTCATTACAGCTTTAGGTGATGATCATTTTGGGCAAGATGCCTTAGATCAATTTCAGACTGATGGTATAGATACATCATTAATTAAAATTATCCCTCATGAAAAAACAGGTGTTGCATTAATTTTTGTGAATGATGAAGGTGAAAATATGATCGGCATCCATGCAGGTGCAAACGCTCATGTGACACCACAAATGTTAGCAAACCATTGGGATGCTATTGAATCTGCGGATGCATTATTAATGCAACTTGAAATTCCAATAGAAACAATTCAGCAAGCCACAAATCATGCAAATGAACATGGTGTATTAGTTGCGCTTAACCCTGCTCCCGCTCGCCCCTTACCTGATGAACTTTTATCTAAAATCAATATCATCACACCCAATGAAACAGAGGCAGAAATTCTCACAGGCATTAAAGTAGATTCTGCTGGATCAGCCATTCAAGCGTCTAAAATTCTACATGATAAAGGCGTTACTGTTGTCATCATCACAATGGGGAAATTAGGTGCTTGGGTCAGTGAAAATGGAGTCGGTCATCTGATTCCTGGTTTTAAAGTAGATGCCATCGATACCATTGCTGCTGGCGATACATTTAATGGCGTCTTAATGACAGCACTATTAGAAGGCCTTCCACTTCAAGAGACAATTCGCAAAGCACATGCTGCTGCCGCAATCGCTGTGACACGAAAAGGTGCACAGCCTTCTATTCCTTGGGCAAGCGAAATCGATGATTTTTTGATGAATCATTGATATTAAAAATCTCACAGTATCTGATACTGTGAGATTTAACTCATTCGCTAAGCTGCGTACTTATTAACAATAAAATGTAGTGCTTTATCAATTTCAGCAATTAAAGCTTGTGACTCGTCACAATGCTCATCTTGCTTCATATTGAAAAATGCTGTTGTTTTTTGTTCAGCAACGATTTGGCTCATCTCTCTTGCAGGCTTAAACTTACACTCACCGTTTTGATCTCTAACACCTGCTAATGCATAAAAATTATCCATCAATCCTACTGAATAAAATCTCACATCAGGCAATAATTTTTGCCAAATATATAGCGCGAAAAAACCTTTAATATACTCACCTTCTTGCGGTGCAGAAATCACGGAAAGCAATAAGCTGATTGCACGCTTTTGGCTTGGATTAAATTCGCAAGCATAATCAAAATTACAAACTGTTTGATTCACATTCATCAAGCCAACAAAATCATTCATATTGACCGTAAATGTCATGTTTTCAATACGATTAATAATTTCTGACACTTCAGGATTATTTTGCCCGTTCGATAAAAATTCTTCATAGCATTCTCGGATGCGGCTCAATAAAGAACAATATTCTAAATCTTTAACTTCTGCGGCTCTCACTTCTAAAAATAATTCATGAAACTGCATATAAACCCCTTACAACGGTTAACAATTATTCTATACTGAACACTGTTAATATACTAAGAATTAATATTTAGTCCATAGTTATAGAACTTTATTTTATAGACTTATAATAAAAAAGATTAATCATGCAAATATGATTAATCTTTTAATTTTTTAAATCTCTATAGCGATTTACTCGAAATAATGTTCTAACTCTTTTTCTCGCATTGTTTTTTCAGCGATATTCATATCACGCCCTAAAGCAATATAAACTGACGGCAATATAAATAGTGTGAAAATTGTACCAATCAACATCCCTGCAATGATCACCAAGCCTAAACCAAATCGACTTTGTGCACCTGCACCACTTGCAAACAATAATGGAATCAAGCCAAACACTAAAGCTGCTGTTGTCATTAAAATAGGGCGAAGTCTGATTTTTGCAGCTTTTACAATAGATTCCTTTTTACCCAAACCATCATCACGCTGAAGATTATTGGCAAATTCAACCATCAAAATGCCATGTTTACTGATTAAGCCAATCAATGTCACTAAACCAATTTGCGTATAAATATTCAGGCTTGCCCAACCTAATGCCAAGGGCAATAATGCACCACACAATGATAAAGGTACGGTAACTAAAATAATCAAAGGATCTTTTAAACTCTCATATTGTGCAGCTAATACTAGGTAAATGATCATAATCGCCGCACCAAATGCATAGATTAAAGCATTCCCCTCCTCCTTAAACTGACGAGAATCTGATTGCCAGTCATGAGAGAATTCTGAAGGTAATTCAGCCAAAACTTGCTCAAAAAATTCAATCGCTTGCCCCATGGAAACGCCTTGTGCTGGAATTGCTTCCAAGGTTGCTGAATTTTGCTGATTAAATTGATTGAGCTGATTTGCAGCTACATCCATACTAATGTCTACCAAGGCAGACAATGGAATTAATTCACCTTGTTGGCTACGGACATAATGTTGTCCTAAGGCTTCTGGTGTCATCCGTTGATAATGTTGGCTTTGTGGAATTACATCATAAGCTCGTCCTTCCATGCTAAAACGATTGATATAATTTTCACCCACTAAAATAGCTAATGCATCACCAATTGCTTGTAAAGAAACGCCTAAACTCGCCGCTTTTAAACGATCAATTTTTACTTCAACCATTGGCTTGTTATAGCTTAAATCACTATCAATCACGACAAATAATCCACTTTGCCACGCTTTAGTTTTGATCTCTTCCATTGCATCATAAAGCACTTGGTAATCTTTGGGAGAACGCAAAACCATTTGTATAGGCAAACCACCACTTGAACCTGGCAATGCTGGTAATTGGAATACAAAAATAGAATTACCTTCAACACCACCTACC
>NZ_MVDO01000101.1 GCF_002006755.1 Wohlfahrtiimonas larvae
CGCTTTTAAACGATCAATTTTTACTTCAACCATTGGCTTGTTATAGCTTAAATCACTATCAATCACGACAAATAATCCACTTTGCCACGCTTTAGTTTTGATCTCTTCCATTGCATCATAAAGCACTTGGTAATCTTTGGGAGAACGCAAAACCATTTGTATAGGCAAACCACCACTTGAACCTGGCAATGCTGGTAATTGGAATACAAAAATAGAATTACCTTCAACACCACCTACCTTGCCTTGTAATTCACCTTGTACCTCTGCTGCACTCCGTTCACGATCACCCCACGGCGTTAAAATAACGCCACCAATACTAGAAGCTGGTGAGCCTGTACCATTAATAATCCAACGACTTTCCATTTCAGGAATCGTTGTAAAAATATGATCAAGTTTCATATTAAAGCGCTCTGTATAATCTAAATTAACATGTTGTGGCCCCTTCACCGCTGTTAACAAATTTGCTTGATCTTCCATTGGTGCAAGCTCCTTCTGTGGCAATGTGTATAAAAAAGGTAAGCTCACAATGATCAATGTCATCAATGCATACACCACATAACGAAATCGCAATACAGCTGATAGCGCTTTGCCATAAACATACATTAACTTATTGAAAAAATGCTCAGCATACACAGCCATTCTGCTTACGTGATCTTTTGGTGGCAATAAGTATGAACTCATGACAGGCGATAATACCAATGCAATTACACCTGAAATCAATACCGAACCTGCAAGTGTCAATGCAAACTCTTTAAAGAGAGCACCTGTTAATCCTCCCATAAAGCCAATGGGCGCATAAACAGCAGCCAACGTAATTGTCATGGCTATGACTGGCCCAATCACTTCTCGTGCAGCAATGATGGATGCAATCACCGGGGATTGACCTTCATCTATGTGCCGATGAATATTTTCTACGACTACAATCGCATCATCCACCACTAATCCTATTGCAAGCACCATCGCAAGTAGCGTCAATAAGTTAATGGAGAATCCTGAAAGCAACATAATCACAGCAACGCCGAGCATCGATAACGGAATCGTTGCAATTGGAATCAACACACTTCTAAATGAACCTAAGCAAAGATAAATCACAATGATTACAATGATTAAGGTTTCGATTAATGTTTGCACAACACCATCAATCGAAGCCTGAATGAATCGTGCTGTTTCAAAAGACAAATTCGCTTCAACACCTGGTGGTAATGTTTTTTCAATATCTGGTAACAACTGCTGAATACCATCTACAATGACCAAAGGATTACCACTGGGCGATGGAAAAAAACCTAAATAAACCGCAGGTTTGCCATCCATAAAACCACTCGTTAATTTAGAAGCGGACGTTAATTCCACATGGCCAATATCTTTAATGCGAATCACACCATCTTCATGTGTAGCCACCACCATCTCTTCAAATTCTTGCGTGGATGTTAAATCCGAATTTACACGAATATTCGTGATGGTATATTGCCCATCCACCCGCCCAGGTGCAGATTGATAGTTATTCGCACGAATGGCATTGGCAACATCATGGGCTGTTAAGCCTTTACCTGCTAATAAATCTGTATCAATCCATAATCGCATTGCCAATGATTGTCCACCATAAATTTGGATTTTGGCAACGCCTTCAATGCTCGTAAATATTGGCTCAACCACTCGGCTAATATATTCTGTTAATTCTGCTGTTGGCAAAGTTTCACTTGCAAATCCAACATAAGCAACCGCTGTAGCATCACCCGCTGATCGCTCAATCACAGGATCATAAGCTTCTTTCGGTAATTTGTAGCGGACCTCATTCACTTTCGCCATAATCTCCGTCAAAGCTTCAGTAGAATTAGCATTCAGCTTCATTCGCACAGTGATTAAACTCATACCATCTGTTGAACTTGACGTTAAATAATCAATACCTTCAACAGATGCGATCATTTGTGCAATAGGTTGTGTGACGAAACCCTGCATCAAATCAGCCGTTGCACCAGGATATTGCGTCGAAATTGTGATGGTAGATGTTTCAAGCATTGGGTATTCTCGAATTGGTAGTTTTGTCAATGAGAAAAAACCGACCATCAAGAAAAGGGCGCTCACTACTAATGCTAATACAGGCCGACGAATAAATATATCTGTAAAGCGCATCCTTAATCCTCCGTCTTTCTCTGATCTTTTGGCAACGTAAACTGAAGCGTATCGCTTTCTACTATTTCGATTAAAGAGTTATTTTCTAACTTATGCTGACCTGAAATAACCACCTGATCACCCACATCAATCCCTTCAATCACCTCAACCCAAGCACCGATACGATCACCTATCGTCACTCTACGGCGTTCCACTTTACTAGGATCTTCCTTGCTAACGATAAAAACAGAATGACCATAAGCCGAATAGGCAATCCCTGTTTCAGGAATAATCACAACCTTGCTTTTCAAGGGACTTTCAAGCTCTGCTTTAATATACATACCAGATGTAAGGTGAGTTTTGCTATCCAGAATGTCTGCTTGAATCGCCAATAGCCCTGATTGATCGATCCAAGGATCAATTGATGTAATTACTGCATCATATTCTCTATTTGGGTCACCATTATGAATGACAACATGTTGCCCAACTGACAAATGTGAGAGCGTTTTATCATCTAATGTAAAATTTGCAAATAACTCATCATCATTAATTAAGCTAACTATTGCTTGCCCATTAACAATAAATTCCCCTAAATGAACACGGCGAATACCTACGCGGCCTTCAAAAGGTGCAACAATTTTCTTCTGCTCAATCAATGCATCCACTTTATGAATTTCACTTTCTACCATTTTGAGCTCAGCCTCAGATTTATCCAATTGCTCCCGGCTCCCTGCTTTTTGCTCTGCTAATGTTGTAAATCTTTTAAGTTGTTGAACTGCTAGCTCTCGTTGTGCTAATAAACGCATTTTCTCTGCTCGTTCAATATCATCATTCAACTGAATTAATACATCGCCTTTTTGCACCCAATCACCAGAATTAAAATGAATCTCTGTGATTTGCCCGCTCACTTCTGATGAGACCATCACTTGATGCTTTGCTTCCACAGAACCAATACCTGTCATTTTTTTGGCAGATACAACTTCCATCGCAGGCAGTACAGCTACTTGTGTCGGATAACTTACCCAGCCTTCATCCTTTTTATTACCTAACCAAACATAGCCACCAGCACACACCACAGCGATGATCAACCCAATTAATACCCATCGTTTCATAAACCAATCCTTATACCATTTGACATTTTGTCAGATGCGGATTATAAAACCTAAAGTTAACTTGAGGTCAAGCGGATAATTTACTTATGAATCAACATGTTCCTAAATATGATACAAATAGAATGATGACAGTGGGCGAAGTTTCTAAAAGAAGTGGCATTCCCATTTCCACCATCCATTTTTATGAAGAGAAAGGCTTAATCAAAAGCACACGCAATAGTAGCAACCATCGTCGTTTTCCTTCGTACGTTTTACGCTACATTGCTATCATTAAAATTGCACAGCTCACAGGTATTTCTTTAGAAGACATTAAACAATCTATTGGCGAATTCCCTACTGATCACAAACTTACTAAAGAAGGCTGGGAAAAAATATCTACACAATGGAAAGCAGATTTAGATCGCCGCATTACCTATTTAACCCGTTTGCGCGATGAATTGAATGATTGCATTGGTTGTGGTTGTTTATCTATGGATCGTTGCCCACTTCGTAACCCTAACGATATTTTGGGTGAAGAAGGTGCAGGCGCAAGGATTTTAACTCGCCCTTTAGATGAAGATATATAATCACTTTAACTGAATCAGGTTTATTAGATGATGCCATTAAAGTACTGCAAACCATATATGACATCAAAAATGATAAGCATGGCTGGCATTTAGAGGATAAAGAAGTGGCTTATCAATGTGCTCTCGGTAGTGATACTCAAAATTTCATTATCGATCTTTGCCCATAATACGCCTATTATCATCATGATTTTTATTAACTAAAAAATAATCATATTTAATATTTATATGATTTAATTTTTTGTCAAACATTATTTTAATAAGAATATATGATGAAAATACGATACAAAAGCCGATTTAATGGGAGGCTATTATGAAAAAGATACTATTCATATCTGTAGCTTTAGTATGTAGCACAGCCGCTGCCGAAGATATTCGGCAATATGTCTCAGCTAAAGGCACTGTTATTCGTATGGAAAACAAACTCAGTTCTACATATGGTAACTATGGCTTCGGAAGATCTAAAGATAAAACTTTGGGTGGCTTTCGTGCGGCATATGGCCTTGATTTCCCAATAGCTGTTACTAATGGGCATTTACGAGGTGAAATAGAATATGGTTACAATTCTAAATCTAAAATTAATGGTAGATTTCTGAATAATGCACCTGTTTCTAACCAAGTCAAAACACAATTCATTATGCTCAATGCATACTATGATTTTACCAACAGTACAGATTTTACACCATATGTTGGTGCAGGTATTGGTTATGCTCGTTTAAAAGCTAATAGCCAAGTTGATTACCAATCATTTAGTAAGAAAAAGAATAATTTTATTTGGAATCTAGGCGTTGGTGTTGCTTATGAAGTCACACCTAATATTTCATTAGATGTTGGCTATCGATATGTAAATTATGGCAAAGTCAGTTCAGCCACGAATATTTACAGCCGACCCGTTAATGCCCGTTCTAAGCTAAAAGCTCATGAATTCAATTTTGGTATCCGCTATACTTTTTAGCTAAATATCAGTCAATATCAACCACTACAAGCTCCTCACCATTAATGGGGAGCTATATTTTTCACAAAAAACTCATCTAATATTCCCAAAATATAACTTTATATATATAATAATTACATCAAGTTATATTTTGAGGTTCATATGAAAACAGCATATATCGTTCAAACATTCACAAAACAAAGCAATGGGCAATCATCTAAATTATTTAATGATCCTGCTGTGCAGTGCAATTCTGCAGAAGAAGCCATCAATCGTGCAGAGCGTTTCTCTGAAATGCGTGCTGGCGTATTGGCAATTTCGCAAGCTTACGATGAAACAACAGGTGATTATGGTGAAATGAAAGTCCTTGCACATTATGGTGAAATCCCAGAAGGTGCTTTGGGATATGATGATTGATCACATGAACGACAAAAAGGCGCATCCAGCGCCCTTTTTGTTGGGTTTATTTCTAAGAATTATCTTAGCTATAAATCTGACTATTATTATCCAAGAATTCTTTGGATTTTTCCTTCATACCATCTGCAATCTTTTGCTCTAAGAATTCACCTGTTTGATCTTTTAAGCGAATGTCTTGGGAGATTTTCATACTACAGAATTTAGGGCCACACATTGAGCAGAAATGTGCAACTTTTGCACCTGCCGCAGGCAATGTTTCATCATGATATTCACGCGCTCTTTCAGGATCTAAACCTAAGTTGAATTGATCTTCCCAACGGAATTCAAAGCGCGCTTTCGATAAAGCATCATCACGTTGCTGTGCATTAGGATGACCTTTTGCTAAATCCGCCGCATGCGCTGCTAATTTATAAGTAATAACGCCCACGCGCACATCTTCACGATTCGGCAAACCCAAATGTTCTTTTGGCGTCACATAACACAGCATCGCTGTGCCGTACCAACCAATCATCGCCGCCCCAATCGCTGATGTAATATGATCATAACCCGGCGCGATATCTGTCGTTAATGGCCCCAATGTATAAAAAGGTGCATCATCACAATGTTTTTCCTGCATGATCATATTTTCTTTGATCTTGTGCATTGGAATATGTCCCGGCCCTTCGATCATCGTTTGCACATCATGTTTCCAAGCAATTTTTGTTAATTCACCCAATGTTTCCAATTCAGCGAATTGCGCTGCATCATTTGCATCTGCAATTGAGCCTGGGCGCAAGCCATCACCCAATGAGAATGCGATATCGTATGCTTTCATAATGTGGCAGATTTCTTCAAAGTTCTCATAAATGAAGTTCTCTTTATGATGCGCCAAACACCATTGAGCCATGATTGAACCACCGCGAGAAACAATACCTGTCACACGTTTTGCGGTCAATGGAATGTAACGAAGTAGAACACCTGCATGAATTGTGAAATAATCTACGCCCTGCTCTGCTTGCTCGATTAACGTATCGCGGAATACTTCCCACGTTAAATCTTCTGCGATGCCGTTTACTTTTTCTAAAGCTTGATAAATTGGCACTGTACCAATTGGCACAGCTGAGTTACGAATGATCCATTCGCGTGTTTTATGGATGTCTTTACCTGTGGATAAATCCATCACGTTATCCGCACCCCAACGTGTTGCCCATGTCATTTTTTCCACTTCTTCTTCAATGGAAGAAGTCACAGCTGAGTTACCAATGTTCGCATTGATCTTCACATGGAAATTTTTACCAATAATCATTGGCTCAGATTCAGGGTGATTGATATTGTTAGGAATAATTCCGCGCCCTGCTGCCACTTCATCACGCACAAATTCAGGTGACATTCCTTCACGAATCGCGATAAACTCCATTTCAGGTGTAATAATACCTTTACGCGCATAATGCATTTGTGTCACATTCTGCCCTGCTTTTGCTCTGAGTGGTTTACGTTTTAACCCCGGAAATGAGCCTTCAAAGTTACGTGGGTCATTTAAATCTTTATAGCCATTATCCACTGCTTTGATTTCACGTCCGTCATATTCCTCCACATCGCCACGTTCCATAATCCAATTACGGCGAAGTGCAGGCAAACCTTGTGTTAAATCGACGGTGTAATTTTTATCTGTATAAGGTCCGCTTGTATCGTAAACGCGGAAGGGTTCATTCTGCTCGATGATTTGGCCTTTGCTATCCAAAGTTGGATCTAATGTGATTTCGCGCATTGGCACACGAATGTCAGGGCGAGAGCCGATCACATAAACTTTTTGGCTACGAGGAAAACTGGATTTAATCTCAATTTTGGTGGTTGTTGTCATTAAAACTCTCCATATCATTATGGTGTAAATAAAAACGAGAGTCTGGCAACGTAATGAATGTATGAACGAGCAGAATGGCAAATTAAACCCATAAAAAAACCTCGCCCTCACAATCGTGAAGACAAGGCTCATCTATTCGTTCGGATATACTTCCCTACGCTGGTATGAGCCAGATCAGGTCCAAAGGGTTTAAAAGCACATTCGCCTTAATCTCAGCCCACAGCGTGGACACCCCCAGTGAAATCTGCATTACTTATAACTTTTATTAATGATAAATGCAAATAATCTCAATATTCAATATCCTCAGCTGCGCAATCATGCACCATGCATCCCTTTTATTAAAATTGTTTATTTTGCCCAATTAGGTTAGCATTGCATGCTTTGATCTATGTCAACTTTTGCACGGCTGTTTCTAGGAAATTCATGAAAAATACGCTTATCACATTGGCTGAAATTCATTATGATTTAGGGCTCATCGGACACAATGAATATTGTGAACGTATCGACGTAGCACTTTGGTTATCTGGGCAATATGACTCCGAAGACCCAAGAGAATTACCTCAAGGTTATCCTGCAACCCAACAAACAACACTTAAAATTCAAGGTCATAGCAGAATTTTAATTCATCCACAAACACAAGAAAAATTTCTATGTATGGGATCTTGGATTTTTATAAAAACAGAAGCTGAATCTTATCCATCAGTTCCGTTTGGTTATTATAAGAATCCTAAGCAACAATGGCCAAAACTTGATCCTTATACAGGTCGAGTTTATACCGCAAAATATCAAGAAGATATTTCACAGCGTTTATCAAAAGTAGATTTAGAAAAACTATGGCTCGATGAAGAACTCAAAAGTCTATGCCGAGAAATTACCGTTTGGTATCAAGAACAATTTAGATCTTACACCTTTCCTGTTCGTAATCATCTGAGAATGCCTAAAAGTCATTATTAAAATTATTAACTTAAGAATAATTTGTGCCATTATATAATTCATAAGGAATATCACTCATTAATGAGGAGGAATAACTATGGCACAAAAAAAACTGAATGTTGTGGTTTTAGGTGGTGGCGTTGCAGGATTTGAATTCATCACACGCGCAGCTCAACATCCTGACCATCAACATCTCAACTTTATTCTTATCGATAAAAGCCATTTACACATTTGGAAACCAATGCTGCATACTTTTGCTGCTGGTAGTCAATCACCAGATGAACAAAGTATCCCATTCCTTTCACAAGCCAAACGCTGTGGCTATGTTTATCAGCCAGGTGAAGTTATAGATATTGATCAACAACAAAAGAAAGTAACTTTAGCGGCTTATTATAATGATGAAAATACAGAAATTTTACCAGAGCGATACATAGATTACGATTATCTAGTCGTCACATTAGGTAGCCGTAGCAATGATTTTAATACAAAAGGTGTCAAAGAATTCGCATACGTTGTTGATGACTTACAGGCTGCATTAAAATTCCAAAAAGACTTACAAGATGAAGTGATAAAAGCTGCAATTTTGAAAAAGGTACACCATCTCATTATTGTAGGAGCAGGTGCAACAGGTGTTGAACTTGCAGGTGAAATTATCCAGCAATTACAAGCTGCTTCTAGCTATTCTAATGAAGATTTTACGCAATATATTGACTTAACGCTAATAGAAGCAGGCGATCGTGTTCTACCAACATTTAAACCTAATATCAGTGAAAATATTCGCCAATCTATGGAAAAAATAGGTATTCGCGTCCTATTAAATTCCGCTGTGGAAGAAATCACAGCAACCAGCGTTACGCTCAAAAGTGGTGAGGTTTTCCAATCTGATCAAGCCGTATGGACTGCGGGCGTTAAAGCCCCTGATGTCTTAACGAAGTTCAAAGATGTTGAATTATCTCGAATTAATCAGTTAGCAGTGAATAAGCATTTTCAGTTACTGAATGATCCCAATGTATTTGCCATTGGTGACAGTTCATTTGTTAAAGATTCTCCCCTAGCGCCTACTGCACAAGTTGCCTCTCAACAAGCTGTCTACTTAAGCAAAAACTTTTCTGCTATTGTGGA
>NZ_MVDO01000102.1 GCF_002006755.1 Wohlfahrtiimonas larvae
TCACAGCAACCAGCGTTACGCTCAAAAGTGGTGAGGTTTTCCAATCTGATCAAGCCGTATGGACTGCGGGCGTTAAAGCCCCTGATGTCTTAACGAAGTTCAAAGATGTTGAATTATCTCGAATTAATCAGTTAGCAGTGAATAAGCATTTTCAGTTACTGAATGATCCCAATGTATTTGCCATTGGTGACAGTTCATTTGTTAAAGATTCTCCCCTAGCGCCTACTGCACAAGTTGCCTCTCAACAAGCTGTCTACTTAAGCAAAAACTTTTCTGCTATTGTGGATCAATCACCTAATATTCCTGATTTTAAATATATTGATCGGGGATCTTTAGTGAGTGTTGGGCGATATGCATCCTTTGGTGTCTTTGGTAATAATACTGCCTTTAAAGGTTTATCCTTCCGAGGTTTTACAGCCAAAATTGCACATGTCTTTTTATATCGCCAACACCAAATGCATATTTTAGGCATTTGGCGTGGGCTATGTGCTTGGCTAGCAGATAAGTTCCGTCGTTGGTCCCGTTGATAAAAAACGATTCAATGCTGTGATTGCCGTTTCAATCTCCCAATAAGATTGGGCAATCATTGCATCGGATATACTTTCCTTTTGTTGATGAATGAGATCAATTGCCTGCAGATACTCTCCATCATTAATTAAACCTCGTATTTCTTCAGGTAATCGCCACTCAATATTTTGTTCATGTAAACGCAATTGGGCGCGCAAAATGACCAATGTTAAAAAGATGAATGCCAATAATTCTGGCTTACCATATTGATCTGGGATCATTTGCGTCTTATGAACCGCATTATACAAATATGCTTCATAATCTTTTAAACCTTTAGCAGTAATCTGACTATTTTCTAATGCATTGAAATGTTGCCATACGCTGTGCTTAATTCTATGTAATTTTTGCTCATCAGAACTGGGTCTAATAATGCTAAAAATTAGTAAAATAATACACAAAGCAACCACTAATGCCAAAGCACTATTAGCAAATAGAGCAAAGCTATAATTCATTGGATTAGAAAAACCAATCAAAAATGAAGAAAATAATAAAAAACCATACCCAATTAAGAAACCAAGCATAGAGCTAACACGAATTAAAGCCGCGATAAAATAAAAAGGCAATACTACCAACATAGCTGGCAACAAGCTCGTAGCTTGAATCAACAATCCAAACTTCAGGGCATACGATACTGGCACCATGATAAATATACTCATTAGAATACTGATGGTGAGTAATTTGTTAATCATGGGATAAGTAGCGCCCAAAGTACAAATAACACCAATGATTACCATCAAAACAAATCCCATATCCCAGCCTGTACTCATCCAAAAAAACATGCCCAACATCAAAGCAAAAAATGTACGCACTGCATTGAGCCATGCTTCTTTATAATCACTATAATAAATACGCATACTCGGTATATATTCATCAACATCCTCATTTAGACGCATGCTATACCAATAATCTATTTTTTCATTCAATTTCTGAATAAAACTACGGCCTTTAATATCTTGTAATAATTCCGCTGGCGGTTCTGGCTTCGTTAAAATTTTTTCTGAGCGCACTTGAGCAGATGCTAACCATTGTCGTAAGCTTTCTAAATAAGCAGTCATCGCAGCTGGGTATATTGCCATTAACTCTGTCTTCATTGCTTCAATCAATAAAACATTAGACATTGCTGCAATCAAACGTTGTCCATACTGAAAAATTCCCATGGCATCTTTACGTTCTTCAGAAATCGAAAAAAGATTCATGGCTAAAGCACTGCGAAAACTCATTAAGTCATGCAGGGTATGACGATATTCTTGAATGAATAGGCGTTGATCATAATCAGGTGTTAACAAATTAACATACATCTGGCGTATTTGTTGGCGCTTAGCTCGAACTTGTAAGCGCGTTTGACGATGATCTAAATGCGATGGCCATAACATGGAAACAAAAAATGCTGTAACTAAACCAATCAAAATTTCTGTAATCCGAGCTTGTGTAATTTGAAATACCATATAGCTACTAGGCTGAATCGACAATGTAAAACCTAAAATAGCGGATGTATAACCACACAATGCGAAGCCATAAGATGACAAAGAACCTTTAGCAGTTGCCAAATAAGCACAAATGGATAACCAAAAGGCCATATAAATGGCAAATAACCATTGATCATCTAAGGCAATACTGGCAATGATGTTCACCATCAATGCCCCGACCATCGTACCAATAAAGCGTGCGATGAATTTATTCAACAATTCACTTTGTGTTGGCAAAGTAACAATCATCACAGTCATAATTGACCAATATGGCTTATCGATTTGTAATCTAAATGAAACAAACCAAGCGATGGCAACACCTAAAACCACACGAATGGCATAGCCATATTGTAATCTTGCCAAACTTTCAAAGATTTTTTGTAATTTAGCCATCATGATTAATCATCTAAAATCACAACTGTTACGGTTGTTCCCGCAATTAAATGGCGATCATTTAATTCCTCTTGCGGATGATCTAATTGGATCTTAACAGGAATACGCTGTGCTAAGGTCACCCAAGGATAATTGGGTTGAACTGCTTGCAATAATTGTTCGCCTGTTTTTGCACTTTGATCAAAAATAGCCCGGCCATAACCTGTAATCGTGCCATACATTTTTGCATCTCCATTGTATGGAATAATTTCAACACGTTTACCAATTTCCACATGCTTTAACTTTGTCTCTTCAAAATAACCCACAACATGAAAGCTATTTTGATCCACTAAAGCAAATAACGGCTGTCCTGCTGGAATAAAGTTACCTTCACGAACATTTAGGTTGGTGATATAGCCAGTTTCTTCTGCATAAACCTTCGTGCGGGCTAAATCTAATTTTGCTTTTTCCACAGCAATTTCTGCTTGTTCGACTTGGTCATTCACTAAATCTAAATTATATTTAGCCTCTTCTAAATGTTCTTTTGAAATCGCAGCACCTTCCCCTAAACTTGTACGGCGGTTATATTGCAATACAGCCTGTTCTTGACGAATGCGCAGCTGTTTCAATTGCGCTTCTGAATTTTTCAAATTGATTTCGTAATCAATGGGATCAATTTCAAATAATAGATCATTTTGCTGAACCAATTGATTATCAATGATGGGTAAATTGATCAATTTACCAGAAACTTGGGAAGAAACCTGAATCACATTGGCTCGAATCTTGCCATCTCTTGTCCAGCCTCCTTGTACATAAAAATTCCATAATGTAATCGCTGCGACCACCATAATAAAAGCCATAATGACTGTTAATAAATAGCGTGTTATAAATTTATTCATTGTTAACCTTGTATCCATAAAACAATTAAGTGACTGATATATAAAGCAACAAAATAGACGCTAATATCTACTAAATTAGGGTGCCAAATATTACTTGAATACAGCTTTTTACGATAAAATCCTCGTATCAACAGCCACATAAAAAATGCCAAGATTAACACCCTAATAATCCCCGGCAAAAATACTAAAGAACCAAAAACAACATCATGCATGTTTTCCTCAACTACATTTCTTAACTTTTCATATATTAACATTACGTAGCACTGGAGCGTGCTACCTCATAAAGAGATTTTATCTATCACGATCCATTCTGTTCATTATCACATAAAACATAGTGCCTAAAAGTACGAATTTTCCATCTCAGAAATTTTAATAGACTTCATGAAAAAAAGCCCAGTTTGGGGAAACTGGGCAAAATTCGAGAAAGAGAAAGAGAACTTATAGTTATTATTATTCTTGGGTGAGGTTACTTGCATCAATCACGATGTTATCTGGATTAATGTTATCCCCATAAAATGATTTCATTGATTTATCGTATGCTTTGTGGAAAAATTCTTGGCTTTGTAATGTTGTGATTTCAGCATTCAACCAATCCAACAATGCTTTATTACCTTTTTTAACTGCTGGTGCAATCACATCTTCTGGGCCGATCACTTGTACTGATACATCGAATTCAGGGTTATTCTTCGCCCAGGCATATAACATTGTATTGTCATGCGCTAATGCTGCTGCACGACCATCTTTCAATGCGGCAAATGCTTCTGAGTTATGATCATATTTTTGTAACTGCACGTTCGGGTGATTTTTTTCAAAATAAGTTTCAGCCGTTGTGCCTTTGTTCACGATCAATACTTTGCCATCCAAATCTTTCACATCTGTAATGGATGCTTTATTTGGAGAAACTAAGCCGATCGCAACTTTCATGTATGGCTTTGCAAAATCCACTTGCTCAATGCGCTCTGGCGTTACTGTGAAATTCGCCAATGTAATGTCCACTTTATTTGCATTCAAAACGTTAATGCGGTTTTGCGCTTCTGTTAATACGAATGTGACTTTATTTTCATCGCCAAATAGCGCTTTACCTAAGTGTTTTGCTAATTCGATGTCGTAACCTTGGCTTTTGCCTTCTCTATCCACATAACCAAATGGTGGCTTATCGCTGAATACAGCAATCCGTAATTCACCACGATCTTTTACTTCTTGCAAGCTATTATCTACTTCTTGTGCTAATGCAGATGAAGAAAATAGTGCCGATAAACCCAATAATGCGACTGATGCTGATTTTTTAAAACTAAACATGACAATCCTTCCTTTTTTATAATTAATTAACAATTGGCTGATACTAAACAAATAAGTTTTGGATACTTAAAAATCAAAAACGGTTAAAAACTGCTGTGCGCGCTTTGTTTTCGGCGCTGTAAAAAACTGTTCAGGCGAAGCCATTTCCACGATATTGCCTTGATCCATAAATACAATACGATTTGCAACTCTACGTGCAAAATTCAACTCATGCGTCACGATCAACATCGTCATGCCTTGCTTTGCTAAGCCTTGAATCACTTCCAGCACTTCTCGCACCATTTCGGGATCAAGTGAAGCTGTCACTTCATCAAAGAGCATGATTTCAGGATTCATACAGAGCGCTCTAACAATCGCGATGCGCTGCTTTTGTCCGCCTGATAATTCTCTTGGATAAGCATTTTTACGATCCAATAAACCTACTCGTGTTAATAGCTCATCCACTTGTTTCATCACTTCTGCTTTATCACGCTTTTGAACTTTTAAAGGCCCCAGCAGAATGTTGTCTAAAACTGTCATATTTGGGAAGAGATCATAACTCTGAAACACCATCCCAATTTTTTGTCGCACATTGATCCAATTTGTTTTAGGCTGATTTAACTCTTCATCATCCAATTGAATTGAACCACTATCTATTTTTTCTAAACCATTCAAACAGCGTAAGAATGTCGATTTACCGCAACCAGAAGGTCCTAGAATCACAACCACTTCACCTTTCTTCACAGCCAAATCAATGCCATTTAAAATGGTGCGCTCTGAAAAAGTTTTAGTGAGCTTGCCAATATTTAATAAAACATCTGACATTTTGTATCCTTATTGACCTGATTTGCGTGTTAAAAAGGTTGCTAATTTCGAGAGCGGATAACAGATCAAAAAGAAGATCAGTAAAATCACGCCATAAATCCAAAACGGTGCCATTGGGTTATTCATCATCGTTGCGTATTCAATGATCTCTTTGCCCACTTTTGTAATGTCTTGTACGCCGATCAAAACCAAGAGCGATGTTGTCATTACGATGCGGGAAGAGAGATTTAATGTCGCAGGTAATGCTCGCTGAAAAGCTTGAGGTAACAAAACATATCTAAAGAGCTGAACGTTATTTAATCCTATGGCTTGTGCTGATTCTTTCTGATGCTTTGGTATCGAAATAATTGCACCACGAATGATGTCGCTCATTTCCGCAGCGCCCCAGAATGTAAATGCGATGATGCCAACTGCTCGCCCACTGATATTAATTTTTAAATCTGTGGGAAAAATGTAATACAACAAATACAATAAAACTAATGTTGGTAATACACGCACAATCTCTAAATAAATTCTGAATATTGTACGAATAAACCAATTATTGGAAGTACGAAGTACACCAAAGATTGTGCCTAAAATTACACTCAAAACAATTGAGATCAATGCAACTTCTAATGTGAAATAGAGCCCGCTTGCTAAACGCTTAACGGTGATCCAATCCAGAATATCAAGACCCAAATTCTGCATAGCGCACCCTCTTTTCCACATAAGATAAGATCATCGTAAATGGCAGAATCACAATCACATACGCAATCACTAAGAGCAGCAAATTTTCATTGGTATGGCCAACGTTGCTGATGTAATTCACCACAACCGTTGTAATGTCTGTGCCTGCAATTGCTGTGAATACTGATGTTTCTTTGAATAAGAAGATACAGTTCGCGCCAAGTGCTGGGATACAATATGAAAATGCTTGTGGCAATATGATGTAACGAATCATCTGCAGTCGATTCAGACCAATCGCTTTACCTGAATCAAACTGAGATTTTGTAACTGATTCAATGCCACCTTTAAAAGCTTCTGCCATATAAGCGCCACCCAAAAGTGATAAACCTAATAATGCAGTTACTTCAAAACTTAAAACAACACCAAAAGCGCGCGGTAAACCAAAATACAGAAAGAAAAGATGCAGCAATAATGGCGTATTTCTAAAAAATGCCACATAACCTTGTGCAATGCGGGCGAGGATTGGTAAGCGATAGAAAATCACTAAACTCAATATCACGCCCAAAATGATTGCACTCACAATCCCAAATAATGAGATTTTAACCGTAAGCCATAGAGCTTTCTCTAAGGTTGGTAATACTTTAACAATGTACGAAAAATCCATGGCTTTGTTTCATCTTCTATGTATATTTATCTTTTTTCAAATAGTGGTGTTGAAAGATATTTTTCACCGCTATCTGGTAAGATTACGACAATATTTTTGCCTTTATTCTCAGGACGTCGTGCCAATTCCAATGCTGCACTCAATGCTGCACTTGAAGAGATACCAATCAATAAACCTTCTGTACCTGCTACAACTGGCGCAACAGAGAATGCATCGCTGTCTGATACTGTGATCACTTCATCATAAACTTTAGTATCCAATGTTTCAGGCACAAAACCTGCACCGATACCTTGAATTTTATGTGGACCTGCAACGCCTTTCGATAAAATTGGAGAAGATTCTGGCTCAATTGCCACGACCTGGATATTCGGATTTTGCTTTTTCAAATAAGCGCCAGTCCCAGAAATCGTACCGCCTGTACCAATACCTGCCACTAAAATATCCACTTGGCCATCTGTATCATTCCAGATTTCAGGGCCAGTTGTTGCTTCGTGCGCAGCTGGGTTTGCAGCGTTTACGAATTGACCTAAGATTACGCTGTTTGCAATTTCTTTAGATAATTCTTCAGCTTTTGCAATTGCGCCCTTCATACCTTTCGCGCCTTCTGTTAAAATCAATTCTGCACCATAAGCTTGTAATAAATTACGGCGCTCAATGCTCATTGTTTCCGGCATTGTTAAAATGATGCGGTAGCCTTTCGCTGATGCAACAGATGCTAAACCAATGCCTGTGTTGCCACTCGTTGGCTCAATAATGACAGAACCTTCTTTTAGAATGCCTGCTTTTTCTGCTGTTTCAACCATAGCCAATGCAATACGATCTTTCACACTGCCAGCTGGGTTCAAATATTCTAATTTAGCAATCAAAGGTGTTTCTAGACCTTCATGCTGAGAGAAGCGGTTTAATTTTAATAGTGGTGTATTACCGATTAAATCAGTTAAACTTTCATAAATTTTTGTCATTTCTCTTCCTTCTAACATTTTAACTTGATTCTGAATTAACATACTTTTAATATATGCTTTATATGTCTTATAAATTATCAGAGAATTTGATAAACTGTCAATCAATTTTTATGTAAGAAGGTGAAAATGAAACTATCTGCAAAATCACGTTACGCTTTAGCCTCCGTCACAAAGATGGCAATGGCATATGATTCCAAAGAAACAATGACTATTTTAGAGATTGCAACAGATCTCAATATTTCTAAAATTTATTTAGAACGTGTCTTCTCACAATTAAAACAAGGAAACATTGTTTCTGCCATTAAAGGTGCTCAAGGTGGTTATTTTTTAACCAATACACCGGATAAAATTTCCATCTATGAAGTATTATCTAGCGTTGAACCTGCTTTGTTTGCAGATAATGAAAAAACTGTGGATGAAATCGCACCTAAAATTGAGCAAGCACTACAACAACAAATTTATATCCGTTTAGATGAGGCATTAAAAGAGAGCTTAAGCTCTGTTACATTAGCAGACCTTGCTGAAGATGCACAAAAAGACGATGATAATTACATGTATTATTTATAATAATTTGATGTTTTATGTCATAACTTTGTTTTGTGGGTGACAATATAATTAAACGCATTACAATGAAGAATCGTCTCATACTTTTATAAACACTAATTGTGACATCAAGAGGATTAAATGCGTAAAGAAGTTGACCTACTCGGCAGTAAAGAGATTTCCAATGATTGCTACTACGGTATTCATACACAAAGAGCAATGGATAACTTTAAAATTTCATCTCAAACCATTAATGATATGCCTGAAATCATTCGTGGTATGGCACTGACGAAAAAAGCTGTAGCTTTAGCCAATCAATCATTACATGTATTAGAACCTAAAATTGCAGAAGCTATCATCAAAGCCTGTGATCTAATTTTAAAAGATGATCGTTGTTTGGATCAATTTCCGATAGATGCATTCCAAGGTGGTGCTGGCACTTCAGTTAATATGAACACCAATGAAGTAATTGCGAATCTTGCATTAGAAATTCTGGGGCATGAAAAAGGTCAATATGACATCATTAATCCCAATAATCATGTAAACATGTCGCAATCCACCAATGA
>NZ_MVDO01000103.1 GCF_002006755.1 Wohlfahrtiimonas larvae
TCGTTGTTTGGATCAATTTCCGATAGATGCATTCCAAGGTGGTGCTGGCACTTCAGTTAATATGAACACCAATGAAGTAATTGCGAATCTTGCATTAGAAATTCTGGGGCATGAAAAAGGTCAATATGACATCATTAATCCCAATAATCATGTAAACATGTCGCAATCCACCAATGATGCCTATCCTTCAGGTTTACGTTTAGCATTCTATGAAAAAATGCATACTCTGATTGCAGGTTTAATTTATTTAAAAGCTGGCATCGATGCAAAAGCACAAGAGTTTGATGGTGTATTGAAAATGGGTCGTACACAATTACAAGATGCCGTTCCTATGAGTGTCGGTCAAGAATTCAATGCATTCTCTGCAATGCTCGGCAATGAAATAGTCGCGTTGAAACAAGCAACTGATGCATTATTAACATTTAATTTAGGTGCTACAGCCATTGGTTCTAGTATCAATACACCAGAAAATTATCCTGCAACTGTTGTGAAGCATTTATCTGAGTTGATGGCAAAAGAGTGCAAATCAGCACCCGACTTATTCTCAGCAACTTATGATTGTTCTGATTTTGTCACATTACATGCTGGCTTAAAACGTTGTGCAATTCGTTTAGGTAAAATTTGTAATGACCTTCGTTTATTGGCATCAGGCCCACGTGCGGGTTTGAAAGAGTTAAACTTACCAGAATTACAAGCAGGTAGTTCAATTATGCCAGCAAAAGTCAACCCTGTTATTCCTGAAGTGGTGAACCAAGTTTGTTTTAAAGTGATGGGCAATGATGTTACCGTTTCTATGGCCGCAGATGCTGCCCAATTACAATTAAATGTGATGGAACCTGCATTGGTTCAAGCATTATATGAATCCATTACATTATTAAATAACAGCTGTTATAACTTGCGTGATCGTTGTATTGATGGCATCACTGTCAATGCTGATCGCTGCCGTGAACACGTTTTAAATTCAATTGGCATCATCACGTACTTAACGCCAGTGATCGGTCATGCAGAAGGTGACATCGTTGGCAAGATTTGTGCTGAAACAGGTAAAAGCATCAAGGAAGTTGTGTTAGAACGTAACCTAATGACAGAAGCTGAGTTAGATGATCTGTTATCTGAAGAGAACTTGTTGCATCCACATCATGTAAAGCCTAAGTTTTAAGATAAAATATCAATAAAAATAGGGCTCTATATTTATGAGCCCTTTTTACCATCTACAAATGAAATATAAATTACCTATAACTTATAGAATAATTAACAGTAATACCAAATGGCCCTGGCGTTACCTTTGTAGATGGATCTTTCTTAATACGCCCCTCATATGTTTCAGCTCTTGTAGTTAAACCAGATTGAGAATCCCAATCATAAGCTTTGCCAAAATCTACTAGACGCTTTGTTTTTTCTCGATATATACTGAACAACAAACCTCTCTCAGGAATCTTTGCATCTGTTTTCTCACTGAGAGCATTAGATGTTGTAAAAGTTATTGAAGGTGTTGTTGTATCTTTACAATTCTGATTAGCTTTTCTAGTAATTGTTATAACAAAAGACTTCACAAATTCTGTATCTTTTTCAAGGGCATTGATATCCATTTGTTTAAAATCAACTTGCGATGGTGCTACCACTGTAAATGCATTGGCGGTGCATGTTGGTTTAGTAGGCGGTCTTTGGTATGCTATATCCCCCTGTACGTAAAAATTAGCTAGCGCCATTGGGAAAATTAGATAAGCTGAGCTTGGTCGATATCTAGAAACTAATGGGATAGGTTCCTTGCCACCAGAAACTATAACCATTCCGACTACATTTTCTATCTCAAAAAAATATTCAACATCTTTTTTTAAAGTATATGAATGTGTATTTTTAGTAACAATTTTTTGGGCCATATCAAAGTCCCATGTTGATACAATTCGACTATCAGCTTTTGTTTTTAATGTTGCGCGAAATTTTGCTACTACTTGGTCATCCCTCAAACTACCATGCACTGGATATTGACTCCTCTTAAGCTCGACAATGAAATTATTCCAGTCTGTTGGTTGATTTACGAGTGGGGTTATTACAGTATCAAATGTGCATTTAAGATCCCCCCTAGTTTTAGGGCCTGAATTAGGAGAAAGCCCCACATCCATAGTAATAGTAAAAGTTCTGTTTCCTGAGAAACTACAGTCAGCTAAAGTAACATTGCCTAATAATGCAATGCCTAATAATACTATGGATATTTTTCTCTTAAAATTAAATATCATGATTCCTCCAATTGGCAAGTATTCTTCTTACAACGAAATGTTAGCTTTTCAACTTCCCCAGAATCCAAGATATAAAATATTGATATCTTATCTTTTACCTTGATCGTCATAGTTTCTGATGACAATGGCTTGACAATAATATCTTTTTGCACCATATCATCAGCACCTGTCATATTATACCCATAGATAACAATATGATATTGTGTTGGATTTTCTAGGGTTAAAGTATCGCCTGATGGCTTAACCTTTAAATTCTTAACCCAATCTTGAGTACCCGAATATTTTTTTAATCCTTTTGGCCTAAAGAATATTTTCATATCTGTCGAAATAACAATAGTGACTTGACTATAATCACTCGATGTTCCAGAAGGAACGCCTAAAATGTGCAACAACAACAAACTTTCGCGATCTTGAGGCAATAGATTTTTATTACCAACCATACTGACTTTAATCTGTTTCGCCTGCTGAGCTTCTAATCTTTGTAAAAAAGGTAATGCGACTAATGGTTCTTGGATCTTATTGCCTGCTAAATCCGTAATCCACGCATGCGCTAAAAAAGGGCGCTCTGTATTTGTATTTTCAACTACTAGTGAAGAAGATTGATTTTGTGATTGATCAAATATCACTCGCGTTCTATCAAACGTTAATTGCGCCCATGAAAATGTTATCAATGAGGCACAACATAGCCCTAACATTAGCCCTTGAAAATAACGTCTAAACCTGAACATCATTATTCTCCTGTTGTATTAAAATTTTATTGCACGACCGTACATAAATTACTATTACAACGATAATGAATGGCTGCCCCACCACCATTATCTTTCATATAAAGAATCGATGGTGTATTACCTAAATTGACTGTCACTTTTTCACTGCTAAATGGCTTTAAAACCACATCTTTTTCAATTGCCTTACTACCTTTTCCTGCTCTAAAACCATAAATTACAATATGATAGGGTGTTGGGTTCTCGAGTGTATATGTCCCCCCTGATTTACTGACCTTCATTTCTTGCACCCAAGCGTTATTGCTATACTTTTTTAACCCTTTAGGGCGATAAAACAATTTTAAGTTTGATTTAATCATAATGTTTAATTGGCCTGCTACTTGGCTATCTTTTGGAGGTACACCCAATATATTTAAACTCAATAAACTCTCTTTATCTTGAGGTAGAACTTGTTCACTGCCAACTAAACCAATCTTAATTTGTTTTTCTTGTTTAGGATTAATGCGCTGCAACATTGGTAGTGCAACCAATGGCTCTGATACTTTTACACCTTGCTGAGTTTCTATCCATGTTTGTGCTAAAAAAGGCATTTTAGGGCTAATATTTTCCACAGCAATGGACACAGAATTTTGGCTACTACGATCCAAAATAACACGTGTTCGATCAAATGCTAATTGCGCTGTTGAGACATTCATCATGAGTGTTGAAAGAATTAAAAACTTTGAGAGATTACGCATATTTTTTACTCCATACGACATTGTAAATTTCTAAGAGATTCTGTATCTAATGAATCTATTTTGAGTGAGCACTCTTGATCTGACCACTTCACAATAAATTTAGATGTACTATTTAAACCAGATAGATAGGTCAAACCATTTTCAGCAATCATACCCACTTCACGATCATGGCCATTTTCCCTATAAACAACCGCGCCAAAAGGAGGATAGCTACCATCGTCTAATGTGATAGTTGAAATTGATTTTTCACCACTGACCGCTCCTGTTGCCTTATACAAAATTGCACCGTCTGTGGATGCGCTTTTCACCACACTGTTTTCAATCTCAACATTATCTGGCAAATTATCATTATCAATAGAATAAGATGACTCATAATAGTTTGGAATATTACTGATACCAATCATACCAAACAGGTTTGAAGATGCTGTTGAGGATCTTATTCTCACACCTGATACACCTGTATCAATAAGCAATCTCGACCCATCATCATAGACTTTTGGATGCGTCGCAATACCGTGTTGTGTTAAGGTGATAGAACCATCAAACCCAACAGTTGCACTTTGATAATCAGAAGTATAATCAGTACTAGTTCTTAATGTACCTCTAGATGTTTCAAGGTTATATGATGTACTGAATCTATTTTCAGATGATTCACCTTTATTCTTTCTATTTTCTGCTGTAATTGATGCACGACCATCCCATAAATATGTTGAGTATGTTGCCTGATTACTGAGTGAACGATCTGGATTAGAGAATTGAGAAGAATACGTCACGGTGCCATCATATTTCTCAAGCGGAATATTTACATATAACCCTACTTGATTATTATTTTTACCATTTTGAGTACTGTGCCTAGAAAAAGACAAATTAATGTTCGTATTTTCAAACCATCCATCTTTGACTATTTTGTTAGCAGAAATATTATAACTAGACATATTTTTTTGGTTCCAATAACTGCCCTTTGTGATAGATGCTGTCACGCTCGTGGCAATTGATGGAAATGACTGAGTCATACTCAATGTGAATCGATTTTTTTCTAGAGAAGTATTTCGGCTATTAGATTTCATATCAATATAGTTATTGAGTGATCTAAAATCTCGGCTAGAGAAACGATAACCTGCTAGATTTAACATTAATGAAGAAGAAAAACGCTTAGCATAGTTAACTCTATAGCTGTGTCCTTTTAAAGTTTTATGGCTAGGCAAAGCAGTTTCAGAGCTAGTTACATCAAATGATACTGCACCAAATTGCTCCAAGTTCATACCCACACCTAAGTTGTATGACTTATATTCACTATTTGATGTCAAAATTGCGCCACCATAAACAGAAACATTATTAGTTAAACCGTACGAGGTATCAAATGAAACAAAATTACTATTCACCTCTTTTCGATATTTGGGTGATAACTTACCAATATTTACGTTATAACGAATATCATTTTTACGTGTTAAAAATGGAACACGTGCAATATCTACTTGATAAGTATACTTTTGCCCATTATTTTCTTCAATTTCAACATCCACTGTCCCAGTAATGTATGATGGCAAATCTGAAATAGCAAAAGGACCCGGCGTGACTTGCTCACTTCTAATAATAGAACCATTTTGTTTAATCGTCACAATAGCATTACTTGATACTGTACCTGTGATTTGTGGTGAGTAACCTTGTAGATACGAAGGCATCATACTTTCATCACTGAATAAACTCACCCCTTTGAATCTAACGCTATCAAAAACGTTACTGCGTGAATATAATTCGCCCGCATATAATTTAGCATTAAGAGATGCGACATCCATAAAAACATAACGCTCATCCCATTCTATCTTCTTTTTTCCCTTTGAGTCATACTCATATTTGGCTCTAAATCTTAAACGATCAATGTTAAAGCCCACAACACCATAACTGCGTAGAGCATCAAATGATTGAGTTTTACCACCATTTTTGGAACGAGAAAATGTTCCCAACAAACTATAATCCATGATGATCCCAGCGATACCATAATCTCTGTTTCTTGGCATCAACCAAGATGAATCATAATTTTCTAAAAACATTTGAGGCATTGTGATATTGACAATCTGTGCACTCGAATCAAAATCAATAGCAACAGCTGAATCTAAAGATTCCAAAGAATAGCATAACCCTACATCTGTCTCATGCGCTTCTGTTTTATACAATAATGTTAAGGCTTCATCTTTCAAAGGTAATTCAGAGGCTAGTTCCTTTGTTACACATAAAATATTCTGATCATCTTGCATGTAAAAAAATACTGTTTTAGAATAATCAACAGTCGTATTATTAATATTAAAAGTAACTAAATACTCCCCTGAAAATTGCTCATTCTCCCCTGAAAAAGCAGTTAAATCGACAGAATCCATCCCCAAAGATTCTAACAAGGCACTATCAAAAGTATAGGTACTTGCTACCGCACTTGATAATACTCCTCCCAATGCTACGACTAATACTTTTTTATATAATAATTTATCCACAGCCACAAACCCAATAACCTTTATTTTTCGTTAAAATTTTATGATTGAAACACTTTGCTAATCAACAAAGTGTTCCAACCTAGGTTACCTATAAATTAGGTTATTTGTATGTCGCTTCAAATGATACTGTAGCTTCAAAATCACCTTCGCCTGCTTTCTCTGTTGCCTTCATACGTGCTTGAATTGGTACAGACAAAGTACCTGCTTTTGTAATCGGCAAATCAGTCAAGTTAGCACCTTCAGGCTTAACATTTTCATTCGCTATTCTTAATTCTAAACCAACATTAGCAGCTGGAGTACCTGCAATATTGTTCCATAACTCAGAGCTACCTGAATGTGCAGTACCTGGCAAAATAGAAAGATCAACGGCTGAAAGTGCATCACCATCATCTTCACCTGTAGTTGTATCACAATCATAGAATTCGATACTTGATTTTTCCCAACGAGATGTCTTACCTGCTTCACTCAAAGTTTTAGTTGATACAGAACCCAATCTCACATCAGATACAGGCGCAACTGTACATGCAGCTTTCAAAACTTCACCTGTAAATCTAATGTCACCTTTTGATTGTGCCATTGCTGCTGAACCGAAAGATAAAACTAATGCTAAACCTAATACTGCCTTTTTCATAAAACTTTCCTTTGATATACAGTTATATAAACTAATTAAACATTGTTCTTCATAAATTAATGAAGTAGGCCATAATTTATACATTTAAAATGATCTGTAGTAAATTTGACCAAATAATTGTAACAAAGGTAAATTTTATTTTCAATAATTAAAAAAATAAATAAACTTTTACATAAAAATTACTTTTCTACATTTAACTAACAAATATGTTTATAAGCATGAGTTTTATTAGCTTTCAAACTAAAACTTTAATAAGAAATCATTATAAAAATTTTCATTTCTTAACAATAAAAAGATGTTTAATTCTATTTTTTATAAAATTTATTAGTAGAATTTCTACATAATCATAAAAGTTTCTAATTTTCTAACGTAATATATTGGGCATAAAACATCATATAAATATATGTTAAGATAGTTAATCACAGAGATTTAGGTATAATTTTAATTATGGAACCTCAACACCCTAAAAAATAACTATTTTTAGCGATCTATGAGACTAAATATGCACTACACATTTTAGAACTTCATTTATCATGATTACAATCCTTACAAATCCCCTGAATTTCAATACAGTGATCCTGCAATGACATCCCCATATCGCCCAATTTATCGCAAATGGTATCAGTTAAAACTTCATCATCTATTTCTTCAGCTTTTTGGCACTGAGAACAGATCACCATCAATGAGTTATGCTCATGTTGATGATCCACAGTACAAGAAATATAAGCATTCAACGTATGAATTTTATGGATGAGTTTTTCTGATAATAAGAAATCCAAGATTCGGTATGCTGTGGTTGGCGTAATGCTATGGCCTTGCGCGCGCATTTTTTCAATCAACTCATAAGCTTTAACAGGTGCATTCGCTTCCAACAATAGCGCCAAAATCATTTTACGTAAAGTCGTTAGGCGCACGCCTTGTTGTGCGGCCAATGCTTCTGCATCTCCAAGATATTTCATCATTGTTTCTGATAATTGACCTTTTGCCATCACTCATATCTCTTAATTTCATCCGGTAATATAGTATAGCCCGAAACACCCATTGCTGCCGCATCATTTCTTTGAATGACAAGCTTACCTGAAATTGAGATTTCCTCCATGGAACGGGCGCCTTTTAAAGGTTCATCCATTTTGACATAAATGATTTGATTTGCAGGTGGTGGCGGAGAATGAATGCATGCACCAAAATATGGTACCAATAAAAACTCATTCAATGATCGATCTTCCGCCCAATCTAACGGTACGATATAACCAGAAATATTGACAGCATGATCATTCAATAGTTCATTGATAGGCGCATTTGCCCATTCAGCCAAAATATCTTGTAACATTTCTTGCGCCATAGGATCAGAGTCTGAAATGGCATTCAGATTCATATTGACAAATAGGGTTTCAGGCGTAATAGGATCTTGAGAAATTAAATCGTGCCACTGAATTTTTTGATATTCCTGTGGTGTATTTTGATGAATACCAAAACCTAATACCAAAAATAAACCTATGAATAACAATCCAACAACTCGTACCAGCCAAATCATTATTTAACCAATTGCGATTAGCATGGTTAATAATATCATCACAACGAAAGCGATAGAGATTCCCAATATAGCAGATCGCCTATATTGGGACGGCTCTGCTTTCGGCAATATTTCTTTAAGTGCAACATACAACATCATTCCACCTGCCAAAGCTGATAGATGAATCAAATATTCCATAGATAATATTGAACGCAAAAACAAATACATCAATATTGCCAAGCAAGCAGGCATGATACCTGTGAATAATGTTCTATAACATTGCTGTTTTTTAGATTTCACAGATTCAGGTAAAACCAAACCACACCCCAAAGGAAAATTATGACAAATTACTGTAACTGCCAATAACAAGCCCAACCAAATATTCATCATTGCGGTGCTAAAAACAATAAAACTCTCTGGAATATTATGAATCACCAATGCTGTGATGGTTAATTTACCTTGAGTATGCAGAATTCTATTTAACAATAGCAATGCAACGAAACCACCAATCCATAAGCCCACTGATAAAACATTTAACTGCATCCACAATACTGCCAAACTCAAATAGATCATCGTACCTGCTGAAAAACTCAGTAATATTCGCATCAATAATTTATTTTTTTGCTGAATACAAATCCCCACAAACCAGCCAATACAAATAGTTAACCCACATATTAAAGTAAGCAACGTTGCCCATATAAATGCTTGGTTCTTCTGCTCTACATCATATTGAATACTATCCGCCACTAACAAATAATCTGATTCACCATATTCAGAAACATTACCATCTAAATTCAATCGCCCCAATACTGTGAGATTATCCATCGTTTGAATGCCAGCTAATCCTTCTTTTAACTTTACATGAATGATCTGATTTTTCGGTGGCGGTGGCACATGAATACAAGCACCATAATAAGGCACCAATAAAAACTCACTGATATTGGAAGCTTGATCCCATTCCAATGGCACCACAAAACCAGAAATTGCTATATTTTTTCCTGATAAAGCTTGATTAGGTAATCGTTGATCTTGTGCATCCATATAGTTTTGCAAAGCTTCTGGTGATATTTCATTGTGTGATAAATCAACAGAAGATTGCATTAACAATTGATCCCAAGTGATTGTTGGATAATCTTCTGCCAAGCTCCAAGAATTCATCAACATCAAGGCAATGATGGTTATGAAAAGTTGCTGAAGTTTCTGCATCATTTGGAAACACTCAGACCATCAGCCAAGCTCATGCGATAAGCTCGCCATGCAGGAATCATACTTGTGAGCAAACCTGCCAACATAATCGCCCCTAATAGAAGCCATTCACCGCTCGTTGGCCAAGATAAAGTAATGAAAATACCATAGTGATTGATTAGAATTGAGCTGAATATAATGATCATCAATACTAATAAAATAATCCCCAATACAACGCCAATCACCAATAACATCAATCCTTCACAAACCAATAAAACTAAAATATCTGTGGGCTTTGCACCTGCAGAACGAAGAATTGCCAACTCTCTTCTACGTTCACCCAATCCTGCTAAAATCGTTGCGGTTAAACCTGCTAAGCCAACAACTGTCACCAAAGCTGAAACAATCAATAATACTTTTTCTGCTGAATTCATCATCGCCCAAATTTGATCCATCACAATGCCCGGCATGACTGCCATTAAAGGCTCTGATCGATATTCATTGATGGATTTTTGCAAGGCAAATACATGGCTACGTTTCTTCAAACCCACCAACATTGCTGTGATACTTTTCGGCTGTAAATCAAATTTTGTAATCTGTTCCGCAGGGATGTTTAGCCCTGGAATTGGCGCACCACTTTGCCAATTTAAGTGAATGGCTTCCATCGCTTCCAATCCTATATATAAGGAGCGGTCCACAGGCGTGCCCGTTGGCGCTAGAATGCCTACGATTTCAAAGGGTTTATCACCATGCTGTGCAATCTCTGATGTACTGTTGCCATGGCTCAACACAACTTTTTGTCCAAGTTCATAATTAAGATTTTTAGCAACTTCCGAGCCAATCACAACATCAAATAAACCATCAAATTGCTGCCCTTTCGCAAAAGCCAAAGTTTTATCTCGTTGATAGCGATAATATGCAAACATATTTTCATTGGTGGCAACCACAGGATAACTTTGATGTGTATCGCCAAGTGAAATTGGAATCACCCAATCCACTTCGGGACGTTTTGCAATCTGCTCTGCGCTTTGCCAGCCCATATTATTAGTGGCTCCGCCCAAATGAAAAATTGCATACAGAATCAATTGCACATTGCTACCGCGTGCACCAATCACTAAATCCGTGCCAGAAACCGCTTGCACAAAATTTTCTCTCACTTGCACACGAGTTTTTTCAATGCCCAACAATAATGTTGTGGATAATGCGATGGAAAACACGATTAACAACAATGTACCACGACGATTCCAAGAACTTTTCCAAGAGAGTGATAATAAGTAATTCAATCGTTTCATTATGTACCTTTCCCACAATCATTAATGTCATTAAGATGTATTGCTTTGGTAAAATTCTGCATGATTTCTAAATCATGGCTCACAAATAACAATGTCGTACCGTGATCTCTGCATACATCCAATAACAAATCCAAAAAATCTTGACGACGATTAGCATCCAACGCAGAGGTTGGTTCATCTGCAATCAATATGGAAGGTTTACCAATTAAAGCTCTTGCAGCAGCAACACGCTGTTGTTGCCCCACTGATAATTGATGAGCTTTTTGATGCCATAAATCAGAAGATAAATCCAAGCGTGTTAATAATGCTTTTGCTTCATTCAGTACTGAACCATGATGCTTAATGCTATTTTGAGTGCGTAATTTCGATAACTGACAAGGAATCACCACATTTTCCAAAATAGTTAAATAAGGAATCAAATTGAACTGTTGGAAAATAAAACCAATATGATCGCCACGAAAAATATCTCGCTCACTGCTACTGAGCTGATTTGTTGCGCAATCATTGATGATAATTTCACCCGATGTTGGCGCTAAAATACCTGCAATCAAACTCAACAGTGTACTTTTACCGCTACCGCTTGGCCCTGAAATAAAGAGCTGCTCACCTCGATAAATGTTCAATTCATCCATAGCAATTGTTGGTTCTGTTGCTTTAGGCCAAAGAAAGTGAACTTTCTTCAGCGCTATTGCAATGGATTTTGCACTCTCCATTTCGTTTACCATTGAATCACAGTATTTTTACGAGATAATTCCGCAGATTTCTGCCCATTTGGCGTAATCATCTGAACTTCTACATGTTCTAAATGTGGGAAATATGGGAATAGTTTTACTTCTAATTGTTGAAGTTTTGCAGGAGTTTGGCATTGCCATTGTGCTGTCATAGTAAGATTACCGTGCGTTGTGTGATGATGTTTATGTTCTTCTGAATGTGCTTTGTGCCCTAATAATTCAGGCTCAATCACATCTGATGCCAAGCCTAGATTTTTCACTGCACAATTTGCATCTTTTGGTAATACAAATAGTTGATCAATGGCATTCAGTTGTGTAGCCATTGCTTTGACTTCTGCAATTTCCGCATCACTTTTTGGTGCATATTCAAAAGAGATAAAATTCGCTAAAGCGCCTTCTAGCTCTAATTCAACATTGCCGTGTTCAATACTGATATTCATATTGGCAACACCGTGTTGATGTGCGCCATGTGCATCATGCCCAATCATTTCATGAATAATGTCTGATTGGTTAAATGCTGCAGGATAAAAAGTTGGCCAGTTACTCAGTTGTACAGCAAGCGCATCATGTGAATCATTGCCCATATATAAATGGAAATGACCCGCTTTTTCTGGCGCAATGATGTGATCACTGAATTGAATATATTTTGGTGCAGTTGAGTTGGCATCTAAACATTCAAATTGATAGCGCACACCTTTTTTACCTGAATCATAATTGAGAATTTTCTTACCTGAATATTTATATTCGCATGAAGAGACTTTATTAGGTGCGATAAATTCAATCTGGCTGCCATGAATTTTTACTAATGTTAAATCTGTTTTGTAGCCATTTAAATAATACGCACGATATTCTTCTATCGTTTTATCGCCTTTCTCAGCTTTTGCCGCCAATACACGATCTAACTCACCACTCACTAAATAAGGATAAATGGATTGCCAATCACCTTCCCAATCACTCAATGTACGATCTTGAACATCTTGATCATCAAAAATTCCTTGGCTCGCTAATATCGATTTTTCTGAATGATTATGATGCTGATGCGCCCAACTCATTTGCAAACTTAATACTGCTAAAACAATAGCCGTTTTTTTCATACCCAATCCCTATCATTTAAAAATGCAATGTTATATCATTTCATTTTTATCGTCAAACTGCTTTCAAAATTTTTTAAAATGACTTATTCACAAATTGTGTGATTAAGGATGTGGATAACTTTGTGGGTAAGATTCAAGACAAGTATTGTGGGTTTTTGATACAATGCCCTGCTTATTAACCCTTGGAAAAATGAGCATTATGAGCACTCAAATTGACGAAATATTAGTGGTATATTCCAATCTGCAAGATGCACAAACTGTTGCACAGATGATTCGTTCATTGAACTTCTACTCTGCGTTAACACCTGCATTTAAAGTCACCGAAGATATTGTTAACCAAGCGCCTGCAATTATTGATTTATCAGAGCAGGGTAGCTTTCCACAAGCAAAAACTTTCACAATCACAAAAGAATCATTAACAGATATTCACTTAAAAGCTCATATTGCTGAATTCTTAAAAGAAAAATGCCAATTAAAACCCACTTGGACAGTAGAAGCATTTGCTGAATTAGAAACTACTCGTATTCAAGAGATTGTTGGCGAAGATGAAGTGATCTTAGCTTTGTCTGGCGGTGTTGATTCATCTGTTGTTGCAGCTTTATTGCATAAAGCGATTGGTAAAAAATTAACCTGTATTTTTGTGGATACTGGCTTGATGCGCTTGAATGAAGGCGATCAAGTGATGCAAATTTTTGCTGATAACATGGGTGTTAATGTCATTCGTGTCAATGCTGAGGATCGATACTTAGCAGCATTAGCGGGTGAAAATGATCCTGAGCGTAAACGCAAAATTATCGGTGAATTGTTCATCAAAATCTTTGAAGAAGAAGCACAAAAATTGTCTCATGCTAAATGGTTGGCTCAAGGCACAATCTACCCTGATATTTTAGAATCAGGAGATCATCATGGTGCTGCAAATGTCATCAAATCACATCATAACGTGGGCGGATTGCCTGAAGATATGCAATTTGAATTAATTGAGCCCTTGAAATATCTCTTTAAAAATGAAGTGCGTGAATTGGGTGTTGCGCTGGGCTTGCCACCAGAAATGTTGTATCGTCATCCATTCCCAGGACCTGGCTTGGGCGTACGTATTTTGGGTGAAATCAAAAAAGAATACGCAGATATCTTACGTTTAGCAGATGATATTTTTGTTCAAGGTTTACGCGAGCATGGCTTATATGACAAAACCTCACAAGCTTTTGCAGTATTTTTACCTGTAAAATCTGTAGGCATTAAAGATCATAAAAGAACTTATGAGTACACAATTGCCCTCCGCGCTATTGAAACTATCGACTTTATGACAGCTCGTGCAGCCCGTTTGCCATACGAATTCATTGAAGAGATTTCGGACAAGATCATTTTATCGATTCCTAAAGTGACAAGAGTTGTTTATGATGTATCGAATAAGCCACCTGCAACAATTGAGTGGGAATAACAAAATAGTGTAATATTACAGAGATGTATTATCACATATCGATTTAGGAGAATGACATGCGTATCGTATTATTGGGTGCACCTGGCTCAGGCAAAGGAACTCAAGCAGCCAATTTGGTCGAAAAATATGGGATTACTCACCTTTCAACAGGTGATATGTTGCGTGCTGAAGTTAGCGCGGGTACAGAACTTGGCGTAGAAGCTAAGAAAATCATGGATGCTGGCCAGTTGGTTTCAGATGATATCGTATTAGGTATGATCAAAAACAACATCGAGTCTATTGATGGTGGTTTTTTATTAGATGGTTTTCCACGTAACTTGAACCAAGCAGAAGCGTTGGATTCATTATTATCAGGTATTGATCAACCCATTGATAAAGTAATTTTCTTTGATGTGCCTTTTGAAATCATCAAAGAACGCTTATTATCTCGTGGCCGCTCAGATGATAACGAAGAAACCATCGAAAAACGTCGTAAAGTTTATGAGTCTGAAACTGCACCATTAATCAACTATTACACTAAACAAGGTAAGTTAGTGACAGTGGAAGGTGTTGGCGACGTGACTGAAATCAGTCAACGCATTTTTAAAGCATTAAGCTAAATACAGCTTAAAATTAGATGGAATGGCAGCACACGCTGCCATTTTTGTGAGCATGAAAAAAGAAACTATAATTACTGTTGCTTGTATCTTATTTGTGGGGGCTTTTGCCTACTTTGGTTTGCCGATGTTTATTCCAAGAATGGAAAATCCAAGCCAACAACCTTTTTGGGAAACATCCCTATCTGAAACCAATGATATGCAAGCCTTTGGTTTAACATTAAACCAATCTACATTACAAGATGCCATTGATACTTTTGGTAATCGCGTTTCCCTGACTTTATATGAAACTAAAAATGGCGATCAAGTAGAAGGTTATTTTAGAGAAACACAGGTAGGCCCTTTTTTAGGACGAATGGCATTCACATTGGTTAATAATCCTGAAGATATGCAACTTGCCAAAGAAAAATCTATCCCAGAACAAGCACCTATGAGCGGCAACAAAAGCTACAAATTAACTTCAAACTTGAATGAATTATTCTTAGATGAAGCTGTTTTTAGCCTAGCATTTATCCCAACTCATGTTGTTTTAACACCTGATGATGTAAAAGGTCGATTTGGTGAACCGAGCCAAATCATAGAAGAAGTCATCGATGGCAAAAAAACAGGCACTGTTCATTATCTCTACCCTAATAAGGGGATTGATGTAACTTTAGATAAAGAAAAAAGGTCAATTATTCAGTATATCTCACCCAGATATTTTAGGGAAAAAATCATCGCGCCAATCGCAGTTGAAAATTGATATTAATCAAAAAAGTTGACATCTACAATAAAAATGGTAATTTGTATGTAGCTCCTGAAAAAGAGATGCCCATAAAAGCTCTTCAGGAACTTAGGCAAAATAACACATAGAGGATATGACAAAGCCCGCGATAGCATCTATCGCGGGCTTTGCCTTTATCAGAAATTATTTATTGAATAACGATGTTATCTAATACTTGCTCTAACCGACCAACCATTGCATCAATATGATCTAAGCTAATGTTCAATGGCGGGAAGAAACGCACAACATTATCACCAGCGCCCACTAACAATAAACGCGCCTCAAACGCCGAATTCACAACATCAGAAGCTTTTACCATTGACTCATCAAATTGAATACCGAGCAATAAACCTTTACCACGAATCTCTTTCACAAAAGGATATTTTACTTTCAACAAGTTTAATTTTTTCTGTGTATATGAACCCCGCTCTTCTACAGCTGCCACAACACCATGATCAATCAATTCGGTCAATACTGCATGCGCGATTGCACATACAAAAGGATTACCACCATAAGTCGAGCCATGATCCCCGGGCACAATGATATTATTAGCTTTTTCACGCGTTAAACATGCAGCGATCGGCACACCACCACCCAATGCTTTAGCAATGGTCACAACATCTGGCACAACATTCATTTGCTGATAAGCAAATAATGTACCCATTCTGCCCATGCCACACTGAATCTCATCAAATACTAATAGCGCATTGAATTGATCTGCTAACTCACGCAATGTTTGTAAAAATTCAGACGTTACAGCACGAATACCACTTTCACCTTGCACAGGCTCAATAAAAATACCGCAAAAATCTTCATTCACCAATGATTTTGCCATCTCAATGTTATTAAATTCACATTCCACAACATCGCCCATCAATGGCCTAAAATCCACTTGATATTTTTCTTGCCCTGTGATCGCTAATGCACCTGTGCTGCGACCATGAAACGATTCTTTCATATATAAAATCTTCGTTTTATTCGGCGCAATATTATGCCCATGTTTACGCACAATTTTAATGGCTAATTCATTCGCTTCAGTACCTGAATTACAGAAAAAAACTTGTTGATGATAGCTATTTCGGATTAATTTTTGTGCCAATAATGTTTGCATATCATTCTGATATAAATTAGAGATATGAAACAATTTTTCGCTCTGCTCTTTAGCAGCTTGAACCATTGCTGGATGCGAATGTCCTAAACAGTTAACAGCAATCCCCGAAACACAATCAATGTATTCATGATTCTGATCGCTGTATAAAAAAGGACCTTTCCCACGGACAAAATTAACAGGAAAGCGCTTATAAGCATTCATTAACATCAGTTATTTTCCTCTTGAGTTTCTTTGATCAACGTCCCTGCACCTTCTGCAGTGAAGATCTCTAATAAAATTGCATGCAATGTTTTACCATTTAAAATGATCACATTTTTTACACCACGATCAATGGCATCTAAACACGTTCTAACTTTTGGTAGCATTCCACCGGAAATGACTTCATCTTTAATCAGCTTCAATACTTCTTCATAATCCACTTCTTTTAACAATGTTGATGGATCACGGAAGTTCATCATAATGCCATCCACATCTGTTAAAAAGATTAAACGAAATGCGCTCAATTCCGCTGCTATAGCACCTGCAACATAGTCAGCATTGATATTGTAAGTATTACCATCTTCATCCATACCAATTGATGAGATCACTGGAATATAGTTATCTTTCGTCATTGTATAAATGATATCAGGATTAATCTTTTCGATTTCACCCACAAAGCCAATATCAATCTGCTCGCCATTTTTATCGGCAAATTTTTTCTTCGCAGTGATTAAGTTACCATCTTTACCACTTAAACCAATTGCTTTACCACCTTGCCGCTGAATATCCGCAACAATGCCTTTATTGATCTTTGCAGACAATACCATTTCAGCCAATTCAACAGTATCTTGATCGCTCACGCGCAAGCCCTCGATGAATTCTGTGGTTTTATTCACACGCTCAAGCATTTGATTAATTTCAGGGCCACCACCATGCACAATTACAGGATGAATCCCCACGTATTTCATTAACACAATATCTTTAATGAACTCTTGGCGAATCTCTTTATCCACCATCGCACTGCCGCCATATTTAATGACAACCGTTTTACCATGATAACGGCGAATAAAAGGTAATGCCTCAATTAAGAAGGCCGCTTTATCTTGATTACTAATCATTTCCATCACCTAGGTTCTATAATCTGCATTGATTTTGACGTAATCATAAGAGAGATCACAGCCCCAAGCTGTTGCAACAGCCTCACCATTATGCAAATAGATTTCAATTTCCACTTGTTTAGCGGAGAAGATCTGCGCAAGCAATGCTTCATCAAAAGCGATCCCAGCACCATTGGCAACAATCTGAATTTTTGCATCACCACCTTTCACAAAAATTTCAATTTTATTGACGATGAGATCAGCTGATGAATAACCAACGGCGCATAAAATCCTACCCCAGTTTGCATCACCACCAAAAATTGCAGTTTTGACTAAGCTTGAACCAATGACAGATTTTGCAACCTTACGTGCGTCTTCTACAGTTTTTGCGCCAAATACATTCGTTTCAATGAGCTTGGTTGCACCTTCCCCATCTTCTGCGATTTTCTTAGCCAAGGTTTGATTCACAAAACGCAATGCTTTGACAAAAGCATCATAACCCTCATCTTTTTCAGACGTAATAACGTCATTACCTGCTAAACCATTCGCCAAAATGATTGCTGTATCATTCGTACTTACATCGCCATCCACAGAAACCATGTTATAGCTTTCATCCACGCTTTCTAAAAATATACGTTGTAATAATGATTTTTCAATTGCAATATCAGTTGTAATAAATCCAAGCATTGTCCCCATATTTGGATGAATCATACCTGAACCTTTAGCAATACCACCAATTGTGACAGTTTTGCCTTGAATCTCTAATTCAACCGCTATATTTTTCTCGGTGAGATCCGTCGTCATAATTGCTTTGGTTGCAATCGTACCATCTTGAGACAGCTTATCCACAACATGGCCAATGCCAACATTAATTTTTTCCATCGGCAATTGCACACCGATAATGCCTGTTGATGCAACCAACACAGCATCTTGTGCAAGATCTAATCGCCCTGCTACTAATTTGCACATATTCTCAGCATTACGGTAACCTTCATCGCCCGTACAAGCGTTCGCATTACCACTATTGACAATGATTGCTTGCACATTGTCTGATTTAACATGCAGTTCTGATAACATTACAGGTGCTGCTCGCACTGCATTACGCGTGAATGCACCTGCAGCAACAGCCGGTGTTTCTGAATAAATGAGCGCCATATCATAGTTACCGCTCGCCTTAATTCCCGCTTTAACACCTGCAGCTAAAAAACCTTTAGCAGATGTTACATTTCCATCCTGAATGATTTTCATATTTTATCCATTATCATCATATTTTTATATATACATAGACAACTGATGAATACCAGTTTCTTCCTGAATGCCAAACATTAAATTCATACATTGCACTGCTTGACCACTTGCACCTTTAATCAAATTATCAATTGCAGAAACTACGATCACTTTTTGGCGCACTTCATCCACGCGAATACCCACTTCGCATAAATTACTATTTTTAACATGTGAAATTTGTGGCAATTCATTCACAACACGGACAAAAGGCTCATCTTTATACATTGCAATGTATTGCTGATAAATTTCAGCTTCTGTCATACGCTCAGTAATATCTAAATAAATGGTTGATAAAATCCCACGATTGATCGGTAATAAATGAGGTGTAAATGTTACGTCAACATCTTGATGTAATAATTTAGACATTTCTTGTGCTATTTCGGGCGTGTGTCGATGAGAAAATAAGCCATAAGCCTTAAAGTTTTCATTTAATTCAGCAAATAGTAATTCGATTTTCTCACTACGACCTGCACCACTCACACCAGACTTAGCATCCACAATTATTGATGGCTTTACTAAACCTGTTTTCAATAATGGAGCAACACCTAAAATTGCCGATGTTGGGTAACACCCTGGGCAAGCAACAATTTTTGCAGTTTTAATACTTTCACGGTATAACTCTGGCATACCATAAACAGCTTGCTGATTGATCGTGGGATCTTCATGCTTAGTTTTGTACCATTGCTCAAAAACTTCTTCATCATCAAAACGGAAATCTGCACCCAAATCGATCACTTTAACGTTTGCATCGACAGCCTTTTTCGCCAATGGCTCTGATAAACCATGTGGCAATGCCAAAAATAACAAATCAATCGATGGTAATCGCTCTTCAACCTGCTCTAAATTAATTAATCGCTTATCAAAAAAAGACTCATAATTTCGGTAAACTTCCGAGAATTGTTTAGCACTATGGCTGTGTGATGCGACAAAATTAATCACAACATTAGGATGTTGATGTAATAACCAAACTAATTGTTGCCCAGCGTAACCTGTAGCCCCAATGATTCCGACTGAAATTGTTTTCTGTGACATATTTTCCTCCTTGAACTTAATAATGTAGCAAGGATTACTAGCTTTAAGAATAGCTAAAAAAAGTTTTTTAAATAAAGACCCAATTAAAAGTGAGATATGATAAAAAATTATCCCTAATGGTGGTATGAATATGAAAAGAAAGCTCCTTCTCGCAACATTTTTAACACCTTTATTCGTTATAAGTCCAAGCTATGCTACAGACTTACCCAATGAGGTTGTTTTAAACTATACAGGGCCTTATGGCATCCCTGCCACAATGACATTCACCCACAACAAAGAAAACTATACAATTGATACCACTGTTTTGATCCCTTTTAATAAAATGCGATTCATTATTAAAGGTCAAATCAAAGGTAATCAACTGTTACCCACAGAATATACTGTCTTTCGTAGTGATAAAGCTTATTCTTCTGCGATCATTGACTACAACAAAAATATCATTACTTACGGTAAATTACCTGAACGTAAACAAGAAAGCTTAGCCCAAAACACACAGGATTTATTTTCTGTTGCTTGGCAGATGAGCATTAACCAAGGATTACCTAACAAAAATACTCAAACAACTGATGGCAAAAAAATCTATCAATTACCTGAGCTGACACAAACTCAATCCATTGAACATCGCATCAATGGCAAAAAAGAGAATTCTATTTATTTTAAAGGTGGAGAGGATGATCGTCGTTTAGAAATTGGCTTAGCAACTGAACAGCACTTTATTCCCTCGGTCATCGTCTATTATGACAAAGGCACACGATATGAACTTACTTTGAGAAAATCTAAGATTACTCATCGATAAAAACACAAAAGCCATTCACATCATTGATATGAATGGCTTTTAACCTAATCTAACATTAAGCGTGATGCGTATAAAAATAATGTCCTTCAATGCCCAATGGTAAACCTAATCCCCACCAGATCAATAAGAAAATGATCCATGAAATCAAGAATGCGATTGTGTAAGGAATCATAATAGAGATCAATGTGCCGATCCCTGTAGTTTTAATATAACGCTGACAATAAACCACAACCAATGCAAAGTAAGTCATCAATGGTGAAATAATATTAGTTGTTGAGTCGCCGACACGGTAAGCTGCTTGAGTCAATTCAGGCGCAATACCCAAATGCATCAACATTGGTACTAAAATAGGAGACAACAACACCCATTTTGCAGATGCAGAACCAATAAATAAGTTAATGAATGCAATGAATAAAATCGCCATTACTACTGTTGTTTTTGGCCCAACATTCATATTTTGCAATGTTTCAGCGCCCGCTAATGCAATTAAACGGCCCAAACCTGATTGCGTAAACGCTTCGATGAAGAATGCACAGAAAAACATCATGATTAAGAAGCTACTCATATCTTTCATATTTTCTGTCAATGATGTAATGATATCATCCGCTTTTTTGTAATAACCCACTAAATAACCATAAACGATACCAGGAATAATGAATACAATAAAAATGATCGCAACAATTGATTTCATCAATGGTGCACCTGCACTGGTTAATGATCCTTCATGTCTTAATAAAGAATCTGTTGGAATCGCCCAAATCACAAATACTGATAATACTGCCACCATCACTATCGAAGAGATCCAGAATGCTTGACTTTCCTTCGCCGTGATTTCTTTATGTTCTTCCACTTGAGCATCATCATCAATTTGTGTACGCTTTAATCTTGGTTCAACAATTTTATCTGTGACAAACCAACCCACAACAATTAAGAAAAACACGGAAGCACTACCAAATGCCCAATTAGATAATACATTCACTGTATACTCAGGATCCACGATACGCGCGGCTGACTGCGTAATACCTTGTAATAAAATATCATTTGTTGCAGGAATCATATTGGCAGAAAAACCAGCTGAAACACCTGCAAATGCTGCAGCAATACCTGCAACAGGATGACGACCTGCCGCATAGAATAAAATCCCACCAATTGGAATCACAACAATGTAACCTGCATCTGCTGCAAAGTGGCTCAACATTGCAACGAATAAAACCATCGGCGTTAATAATTTTTTCGGCGTAATATTCAATAATTTTTGCAGTGCAACATTCACATAACCTGTGCGTTCTGCAATGCCAATCCCCAACATACCCACAACCACAACGCCTAATGGTGCAAATGTTACAAATATGCGAACAAAATCAGTTAAGAAATATAATAATTTTTCACCAGATAATAAATTATAAACTTTTTCAGTTTGTACAACTGATTCGCCATGTGAATTAGTCAATGTAAATGAAAAATCTACATATGATAATGGCAAAGATACGATCATAATCAATAACATTGAATAAAAAAACAACAACGCAGGCGCTGGTAATTTATTGCCAACCCATTCAATACCATTTAAAAATTTATTAATCAGCCCTTTTGACTGATCTTTCATTTGTGGCTGTTCACCCATGTTAAATATCCTTTATTTTCTAAATAACGCGCCAATATTACTAAAAAGCTACATATTTATCTTCTTTATTCATTTGATATTTAGATTATATTTAATAAAAATAAAACAAAAATCAAAATAAATACATTTGCATCAAATAATTAAGATGATAGTTTTTTATACATCCTCGCCATTTCTATAAAGAAAAATATATCTGAATGATGACTTCAAGAAAAAAATATCATTTTGTTCCTTGATATTTTTATGCTAATAACTAATTGTTATATATACAACCAAATAAATTTTCTATAATTTCATTCAAAAAAAGTTTGACAAAGTTATCTCAACATATATAATGCGAATCCTTAATTCCTCGATAGCTCAGTTGGTAGTAGCACTTGACTGTTAATCAAGGGGTCCCTGGTTCGAGCCCAGGTCGAGGAGCCAAATTAAGAAAACCTAGCCTAGCTAGGTTTTTTTTTGCTCAAAATATTGTAAGGCACAGATATGCAATCAATGACCATTGATAATTATTCATTAAATTACCAGCAGACTGGTCCTAAAAATCAAACACCTATTTTTATCTTAGGTAGTGCAATTTATTACCCAAGATTATTTCAGCATGCTTTATTCCAAAACCTTCATTTAATCTTTATTGACCACAGAGGCTTTGTCAAAGCGCCAACAAATCACACAGCACACACATTACAAGATATTGTGAATGATATTGAAAAAATTAGAGTGGCATTAAATATTGAAGAAATGTTCTTATTGGGACATTCTGGCCATGGTTTTATGGCAATGGCATATGCAGAACAGCATGCTCAACACGTCAAAGGTATCATCTTATCCAATCTCGCTCCCACTAACACACAAGAGCGCCAAGATGGTAGTATTGCTTATTTTGAATCAACCGCCACACCGGAACGCAAAGAGTACTTTTATTCAGAAATTGTAAAATTACAGGATGATATTCGCAATGATCCTGCCAATCGCTTTTCTCATATCAATATTCGTATGCAGGCCCATAGCTTTTATGATTTCACCTATGATGGTGCTTATCTTTGGGATAATGTACCTAACAACATGCCTGCAATTAATCATTTATGGGGTATCGAATTTGCAAAGTTTAATACTGCTCAGTTTCTTAGCTCTTGGCACAAACCAATACTATTAATCTTGAGCAAGTACGATTTTTTAGTTTCCCCAATATCTTTGTGGAATGATATCTGCCGTAACGCTAATATAGCTCCTATTATTTTTGATAAAAGTGGGCACAATCCCATGCTAGAAGAACCTGAAAAATATTATCAGATTCTGCAATCATTCATATCTTAATTGCGAGCGTTATGACAATGAAGCATTTACTCAGTTTACTCCTATTTACCAGTAGCTTATACATTGCCCAAGGTAAAACACTACATAGCATAGTGATTGGTTATAGTGATACTTTGGAAATTACAAAAGAAGCTTCCAACCTAGTCTGCTTGGGATTTGAAGCTGACCATCCCAATAACCACTGTACTGCAGAATATATCGATGCTGAACAAATTTGGGATAAACTAATGAGCAATGACATCCAAGTTGCGCTGATGCCCGAAGAAGTCCTACTAGCTAATCAGCGAAAGAAAAAACAACCTATTGTTATGACCCCGATGTACCAACAATACCTTATTGTTGTTGGCAATCATGAATTAGCCTTAAATCGCCCCAATAGCTTCAGAGATCGTACTATTGGCGTTACAGATTGGATTACTAAAGAATATCGAGGTAAACCATTGGCTAAATCTCTGGGGCTCAATGAAAAGGATATTTATTTCCCCATTAGTCAAACACGAGAACAACTATCTGAGCTCTTTTGCAATTATTCCATCGATGGCGTTATGATCATGTCAGCACCATCCAGCGCACTTGCACGAGAATTAACAACAAGCTGTGATGGTAAAATCTTATCTTTTACTAATGAGCAAGCTCAAAAAGTCATGAAATCTACACCAGGTTTATATCCTGCGACTATCTCCAAAGGGCTATATTGGCGTATCGATGAAGATATTCAAACATTGCGCTCTCGCACTATTCTAGTTACTAATCCTAACCAAGATGTAGTAGATACCGTTTGTGAAAGCTTAGAACATATCAATACGGAGCTTAATCTAACGACATTACGCACCAATATTACACCCCAAAGCATCCTAGACAGTTATGATCTAAAACCTATTCCTTTGCATCCTTTAGGGCAAAAGCTAATCGATATCTTACGAGAACGAACAAGCAATGAACAAGACAATGAAAACCTTATATTTGCTGAGTGATCGTATTATAAATGGCCACATGATGATCGGATGACTCCACGCTGACCAATGTTACATTTTCTTCACTGCGCAGCCATGTGCGTTGCCTTTTTGCATATTGGCGCGTTGCAATAATCGCGCGCTCAATTGCTTCATCTTTTGTCATCAATCCATCCAAATAATCCCAAATTTGACGATACCCAACAGCACGTTGTGATGGATAATCACCATTCAATTCAGGATATTTTGCTTTTAAATACTCAACTTCTGCAATAAAACCATCATCAATCATTTGATGAAAACGTTTTTCCATCGATTGATTGGCGCGCTGAATATCTTGATACGTTAACGCAAATTTCAAATAAGGGTATTCTAATGCCTCTTTCGGTGGCATTTTCCAAAAGTCATTTAAAGTTTGCCCTGAACTTAATACAACTTCTAAAGCTCGTAAAATACGTTGAGTATCTGCAGGTGCTAATCTTTCCGCACTGACCGGATCTAATCGTTGTAACTCTTTATACAAAGGCTCAATACCTTCTGCATGATGCCTAGCAATCACAGCTTCCCTAACCTCAGCTTTCACCTCAGGAATCGGTGAAATACCTTCGATTAAGGATTTCATATATAAAAATGTTCCGCCCACAATGATTGGCATTTTGCCTAATACTCGAGCTTTTTCGATCTCTGCACGCGCATCTTGCCTAAATTGTTCTGCAGAATATCGTTCCATTGGAGATAAGATATCCACAAGCGCATGTGGATAACTTGTGAGTATCTCTTTACTGGGCTTCGCTGTCCCAATATCCATATCCTGATAGATCAATGCTGAATCACAGGAAATTAAATGGCATGGAAAATGATCTGCTAAATAGAGCGCGGTATCAGTTTTACCGGACGCAGTTGGTCCCATCAAGAAAATAACTGGAAAATTTGGCATAATACTCACTTTGATTATCAACTGGCTCTATTATCGCTCATGGCTCGCTACTGGACAACTCTTAAAGATTTACATAACGCAAAAATTATCAACAATACAGAAGATTTATCTTCTGTGGCTGATCATTTCCAAATTAGAGTTTCGCCTGCTATGCAAGCTATATTAAAAAATAATGAGAAAGACCCTATTTATCAACAATTCATCCCATCTATTCATGAATCCATCATTTTAGATGATGAAGTGGGTGATCCCATTGGTGATATTCCTTACACACCTGTAACGGGCATTGTGCATCGCTATGAAGATCGCGCATTATTAAAAGTCACACAATTATGTGCAGTATATTGTCGCTTCTGCTTTCGCAAAGAGATGATTGGGCAATATGGTGAATCTCTCAGTAAGGATGAACTTAATGATGCATTTTACTACATTGAAACGCACCCTGAATTATGGGAGATTATTTTAACAGGCGGGGACCCGCTGATTCTATCCGTGAATCGCTTAACTAATATTATGCATCGCTTAGCTGATATTGAACATATTCAAAATATCCGTATTCACACAAGAATTCCTGTAGTTTCACCTGAAATGATTACAGACGAATTACTAGCATTATTCACAGCTATTCAAGACAAAGGCAAAACTATCACCATTGTGATTCATGCCAACCATGCCAATGAACTAACCAATGACGTTGCTGTAACCATGAAACGCTTACAGAAAAATGGTGTCATGCTAATTTCTCAATCAGTGATGCTGCAAGGTATTAATGATGACTTTGAGACATTGGCAAACTTAATGCGCAGATTCATTGCCGTTGGCATTAAACCTTATTACTTGCACCAATTAGATTTTGCACGTGGCACAAGTCATTTTCGAGTCAAAGAAGAGAAAGCAGTTGCGTTAATCCGCGAGTTACGCTTGAAGCTCTCTGGCATTTGCGTGCCTGTACTCATTCAAGAGATACCTCATGGCAAAAAGCCTTTATTTTAATCATCATTCAATCTCATAAGTTAATCGGCTAGCTTCTGCCATAATCTTATGATACTGCATAATACGATTCCAAGTCGTTCCTCCCGCCTGATGCCATAAAATACCTGAACGCACGCCAGCTAGTAGCAATGTTCTGATTTTTGCAGCATGGGATTCTGTCATTGCAACACTCGGATCACCTTTAACATAAATGCGTGGTGATAATTTGCTGATTGTTTGAGTATATAAATCTGCTAATGCCATTTGAATATTATCATGCATCATTGGAAAATGAACTAAACGCCCTTTAACATTCTCTATCCCACTACCCATAATATTCAAATAGGATGAATGCTCCCGTAAGCGTTTTTGTAACTTTAACATATTTGTAAAATATACCATGGCATCTTTAGGTAAATTACGCGGATTCCCCAAAGCTTGGAAACCAACTTTCAAATTTGATAAGCCATCATAAACACTCTCGATATTTTGAGGATCAGTTTCAAAAATACTATAAACCAAACCATGAGCAGCAGCTTCTGAATATTGCTGCTGCTTTGCTAAACGATCCACTAAAATTGCACTTTGCATAACGCCAGCTAATGCAATTGTTTGTCCTCTTAAATCATTTGTCATACACTACCTAAAATTTTTTTCATCAATGATTAATATCATACATTATGACATAGGAAAATATGGATAGTTACCAATCTCTCTCTGCACAAGTTTACAACTTTGATAAACCTATTGGCAAAAGCTTTGGCGATCTTGAATATTATCAATCTCGATTACTCAACAATGCAAGCCAAATCTTAGAACCTGCTGTTGGTACAGGCAGAATTATGATCCCCTTATTACAACAAGGTTATAACATTCAGGGATTTGATCTCTCTAAAGAGATGCTCAGTTACTGCGAAGAAAATTTACAAGCCGTAAATTTACCAACAAACATTATTCAGCAGGCCAGTTTTACTAATTTTAATTATGACCAAGCTTTTGATGCCATCATTATTCCCTCTGGCACTTTTTTGCTGATGACAGATTATGATGAAATAAAACTTGCACTTCAGAAGTTTTACGCAGCCCTCAATCCCAATGGCAAGCTTATCTTTGATCTATTTTTTCAGAATAACTTTCAATTAGGTAGAACCAATATTAAAACATTTACGTTATCTGCCGTGGAAAAAATCACATTGACAATGACAGAATCACATATTGATTATGCCCATCAAGTCGCCACTTATATACATCGTTATGAACATTGGGTAAACAATCAATTGACAACAACTGAACTTGAAACGTTCCGCTTGAAATGGCTAGGTATTGAAGAAATTCAATTACTACTGAAAGAGGCTGGATTTACAGAAATCACAATCTCAGCTGATTACCAACACAAAAAAGTAGTCACTAATGAAACAGAAATTTTTACAGTAGAAGCCTACAGACTATAACTAATGAACTGTCTCACCGGGATTGAACGGCAAATCCGTATTAGTTGTCGTCAATCCCACTTCTTCACGTGAAACCAACTCTAATTTAATAGCATTATGATCACTATAAGCGATAGCTTGCTTTGTAATACCATATTCATCACTCAAAACACCAACAAAACTAGCGGCTTCTTTAATTGCTTGCGTTGCAAAATGGCTTTCAACATCTAAAGTTGGCGCCGTATTACCACGTAAAGCTTCTATATCAATTAGTAACGCTAAATATAGCTCACGCAAACTTGCCATATTTTGATCATAGCTTTGACGCTCGATGCCTTCTGCCATCAAATATTCAGGGATTTTTCTTAAAATAATCTCTAACATTTGTGTCAACTGTTCTTGAAAAAGTGGCTGAGCCATTTTAAATAAGACGCCACTATTATTCGGTGATGGAATAAAGCGAATCCCACTATCACTAAAGAATACAAATGAACCCACAGGATTCTCTTCACCATAGACCTTCAATAGTTCTGGAGATTCTTCTCCTAACGCACGGCAAATGGCTTTATGATCAATCTCATAACAAGCACCCAATCCTTTTAAAGATTTTTGAACATTCTTCTTTTTCATGGGCAATCCTCACTTTTTCTACTATAGAGATATCATATTTAATTATGGATGAAAGGCAATGAATGTGAAATTCTGATTGATTCATTAGAAATCTGTGTACCATATACCAATGGTTTCACACCATTGGTAATCGCTTCTTCAAATGCTGCAGCATAAGCGGGATCGATTTCACTCGCAACACGAACACCCTCTATACCGGATAAATTCACACAATATAAAATATAAGCTTCAATATTATCCGCTTGTACATTAGCCAACTCGCGCAAATGTTTAGCCCCTCTTATTGTAACTGCATCAGGAAAGGCAGCAATATTGCTATCATCAAACCCCAAAGTAACACTTTTGACTTCCAAATAGACAGTACGATCTTCATATTCTAAATAAAAATCTATTTTGGAATTTTCTGTGCCATATTTCACTTCGCGCTTTAACTTTGTAAAATCTGCCAATTCAGTGATCACACCGTCATACAAAGCTTCTTCAACTAAGGTATTGGCTAAATGCGTATTAATACAAGCTAATCGCCCTTGCGGTGTTGCTGATAAAATCCAACTACCTTTTGTTTTACGATTAGGATCGGAAGATGGCTCATACCAAATCTCACCATTGGGCACCATGCAATTCATCATAGAGCCAGTATTAGCACAATGAATTGTTATTTCATCACCATTTTCTGTGACTATATCAGCCAAAAAGCGCTTATAGCGCTTAATGAGGGTTGCTTTATGTAAAGGAGCCTTGAATTCCATAATTACTGATTGAAGCACTCTTTCTGTTTTTCAATGATTTGATAAATGCTATTTTTGGCAAACTTTAACATTCGTGAAAACTCTTCTTCAGAAAATGCTGCTTCCTCAGCCGTCGCTTGAATTTCAATAAAACGACCTTCCGCATTCATCACAACGTTCATATCTGTTTCTGCTTCTGAATCTTCAACATATTCCAAATCAGCAATCACATTACCTTTATGAATACCAACAGAAATGGCAGCAATATTAGAAATGATTGGATTTTCTGTTAAAACACCTTCTTTCATCAATTTATCAATCGCGAATTGCAATGCTAAAAAACTACCGGAAATTGCAGTTGTGCGCGTCCCACCATCTGCTTGAATCACATCACAGTCGATAGTTAAAGTATTTTCACCTAACTTTTCCAAATCAACCGCAGCACGTAGTGAACGGCCGATCAAACGCTGAATCTCTTGTGTACGACCAGATTGTTTGCCTTTCGCAGCTTCACGTTGCATTCTAGAATGTGTAGAACGCGGCAACATGCCATATTCAGCAGTGATCCAACCACGACCTTCGCCACGCATAAAAGATGGCACTCTGTTTTCAAATGAAACTGTACATAAAACTTTGGTTTCACCAAAGCATGCTAAAACAGAACCTTCTGCATGTTTTGTATAATGAGGGATGAATTCTATTTTGCGCATTTCATCAAATGCACGTTCAGATGGACGCATGAATTACCTTTATATTTTTAAGACGAATAAAGACTAGCCATATTATATGATTATTATGGCAAAAGCGATGCTGATTCAGCTAATCTTTTAGGCGATCAATTGATGATAAATTAACGACCGCGGAAAACAATACGAGCTTTGCTCAAATCGTATGGTGTCAATTCTACTCGCACCTTATCACCAGTTAAAATACGGATAAAGTTTTTACGCATTTTACCTGACAAGTGTGCAGTCACAACGTGACCATTTTCTAATTCTACTTTAAATGTTGTATAAGGAAGTGTTTCAATCACTGTTCCTTCCATTTCAATATGATCTTCTTTAGACATAATTTCCCATTCATAAAGATTTCAATGAAAAAAGCCTTAAGATGACCTTAAGGCTAAATTTGGTCGGGATAGCAGGATTTGAACCTACGACCCCTTGCACCCCATGCAAGTGCGCTACCAGACTGCGCCATACCCCGTTTCGAGCGAGTATTATACAGTTTCTACATAATTTTGCAATCTAAGGACTTATTTTGCCTCGACAAACATTGGTTCATCCGATTGCGCATTCACTGTATCTTCATACAAACCGCCACCCAATGCTGTGTACAAATCAATACCATTGAGTATTTTTTCTTGGTATGTGCTTAATAGTCCTGTTCTTGCTTGGAAATGCGAACGCTGTGCATCCAATACGTTCAAGTAACTTGCAATACCATTATCGTATAACAACTGAGCTAAACGTAAGCTTTCTTTGGTTGTTGAAACAAGCTTAATCTGCGCCCCCAATTGTCTTTGTAATGGTTGTTGTGACTGCAAACCATTTGCCACATTCATAAATGCAGTTTGAATGGCTTTCTCATAAGATGCGATACTCGACTCTTTACGAACTTGTGATAAGTCATAATTTGACTTAATTTTGCCCCAATTGAAAATTGGGATAGAAATGGATGGCGCAAAACTCCAAGTTTGAGATGGACCTTTAAATAAATCAGAAAAATCCGTCGACATTGAACCAATAGTCGTCGTCAATGAGATACTTGGGAAGAAAGCCGCACGAGCCGCACCAATATCAGCATTAGCAGACATCAATTGATATTCTGCAGCCATTACATCAGGATGCGCTAATAACACCTCTGATGGCAATCCTGCTGGCAATTTACCTAAGATGTTTTGACTACTGATCGCATAACCTTTAGCCGCAGGCTTAATTGCTTTCCCCACAACTAAATCTAATGCATTATTCAATTGAACAACTGCTTTTTCTGCTGCTGCCACTGAAACTTTAGATGAATATAATTGTGCTTCTGCTTGCGCTAAGTCCAAATCATTTGCAATACCAGCTTCAACTTGCTGCTTCACTAATTGATAAGAATCATTATATGTACGCATTGTAATGCGAGACAAATTCAATTGCTCTTCAGCTGTTCTCAGTTGAATATAGCTACGCGCAACTTGTGCAACTAAAGAAATGTGAGCACCTTTTTGCCCTTCTACAGTTGCTAAATATTTAGCCTTTGCAGCATCACTCAATGATGCATATTTGCCAAAGAAGTCTAACTCAAACGCTGAAATACCTGCGTTAATTTGGTAGCCTGAATTAATTGGGCCGCCATTCCCTTGCTGGGAGCGACTATATCCACCCTGCGCATTAATGCCTGGCAAACGATCACTAATTGTAATGTTATATGATAAACGAGCTTGCTCAACATTTAACATAGCAATGCGTAAATCACGATTATTGATGAGCGCAGCTCCAATATACTCTTGTAAACGAGGATCTTTAAAGTATTCCTTCCATCCTATTTGCGCAGCTTTCACTTGAAGCTCTTCTGCCTTTACAGGCTCACTCGGAAAACTATCCGCAACTGGTAAAGGTGGACGTTGATAATCTGGTGCCATCGAACAAGCACTTAGAACGGCTGTTAATACCATATAAAGAGGTAACTTTCTCATAAAGTCGTAACTCCAAGTTTTAAATTTAGTTTATTGATATTCTTCTCTTAAAAAAGTATAACAACTTCATGAGAAGAAACCACTGATTTTATACTATTTATGACAACCTTGTTGTCAATAATATGACAACCCTTGGTCTTTTGGATCAAAATTAATCAATAAGACCTGTTTAGCTAACTGTTCAACCCCATTTTTGTTTTGCGGTACTGGTACTCGGCCAACACGCCACACAGTACTACGCACATTACTATCAAAAGCATCATTACCACTCCAAGAAGATTGGGATTCTACAATCTCCAAAATCTTGCCTGTCTTATCCACGCGTATAGCAACTACAGCTGTATAACCAATAGCATCCATCCCAATATTCCATTGATCTCTAAAAGCAGCTGCTAACATCGACTGGTAACTCGCATCATTCAATGCACTCAAACCCTCCGCAGTAGCTCTAGCTTCTGCCTCAGCCTTTGCTTTTGCCGCAGCAACTTCTTTAGCGCGTTTTTCTTCAGCTGCTTTCTTTTCAGCCGCAGCCTTTGCCTTCTTCTCCTCTTCTATTCTTTTTTTATCAGCTTCTGCCTGACGCTTTTTCTCTATTTCATCGGCTTGGCGTTTTTTTTCTGCTTCCTCAGCTTTTTTCTTATCTTCAGCTTGTTTTTTCTTTAAAGCAATTTCCTCTAGTCGTTTTTGCTCAGCGGCTTCTGCTTTTTTCTTCGCTTCTAACTCTGCCAAACGTTTCTTTTCGGCCTCGGCTTTCTTACGCGCTTCTTCTGCTTTGCGTTTAGCTTCTGCTTCAGCCTTTTTACGAGCCTCTTCAGCTTTACGTTTTTCCTCGACTTTGCGCTTTTCTTCTGCTATGCGATTCATCTCATTTTCCACTTGCTCTTCATCAATGCGCTCGGAAGCAACAGGTTTTTGTGCGCCTGAAATATTAGATTCTATTTTGCTCGCAGGTGCAAATAAAGAAAATGAATCATGTTTTTCATAAATAAAATAACCTAAACCAATTACAATCATGGCGGTTAAAGACCCACTTACAATATTAGCAATCAAAGATCTTGGGCGCATATTCATAATTATTCATCCATAGGGGCGGTCATTAATTGAACATTTTGCTGCGTAATAGACTGTAACAAACTCATCGCATCAATTACCTTGCCATAAGGTGCTAATTTATCGCCCTTGACCAAGGCCTGTATTTTAGGGTTCTCCGAGAACATCTGTGTTGCCAAGTCTATAATTTTCTGTTCTGACAACGGACTATTCGGATCCTCTGCATGATTGAAGAAAAACTCTCCATCGCTATTAACAGAAATCACCAACATCACATCATCATTCTCTGCAGCAATAGCTGTACTTGACTCCATTTTGGGCGGATCAACATCTATCCCTACAGAGATTGTCGTTGCTGTTACCATAAATATTGTTAATAACACAAACATTACGTCCACATAAGGGACAATGTTCATTTCGGCCTGCAAGCCTTTGCCACCTTTTTTACGTGATCGACGCATTATTGCGCTCCGTTTTGACGTTGTAATTGCATTTGACCATATTGACGCGCCAAAATATTCGCAAATTCTTCAATAAACACATCATAATGATCTGAAATTTTCTGAATGGTATTCACAAACGAGTTATAGATCATCACTGAAGGAATCGCTACCAATAAACCTAACGCTGTCGCAATCAATGCCTCAGCAATACCAGGTGCCACTTGTGATAATGTCACCTGCTTCACCGCACCTAAGGCAACAAACGAATTCATCACACCGATCACTGTACCAAACAAACCAAAATAAGGTGCAACTGAACCTGTTGTTGCCAGCCATGACAGTGATTTATGTAAAGTATTCTCTTCACGCTGTGCACTGGCTTCCATTGCGCGACGAATATTTTCCACCACAAACTCAGGCGAAAAAATTGGCGTTGTACGTAAACGATTAAATTCATGAAAACCTGAAACAAAAATATACTCCATACCTTCTGTATATTTCTTTTGGCTCGTCATATTATATAACTCTTGGATATCTGTGCCTGACCAGAACTTACTTTCAAATTTTTTGGCATCACGTAAAGCAAGCTTTAACAAAATCCATTTTCGCCAAGCAATAAAGCTAACAGAGATCAACATCAAAACGAGTAATAGCATTACGATTTGCACAATGATATTTGCTTCGACAACTAATGTCCAAAGGCTCAATTGTGAGTGTGCGTTCATGATTTTTCCTATGAAAATAATGATGGTAAAGGGATGGGACGACGGGTTTCAGTATTCAAACAAACTAGTTCAACTAGACCAGATACTAATAATTCTTCATTGCGATAAATTAATTGCTGAAAACAAACTCGTGTTGCTGTGAGCTTTGCCACAGA
>NZ_MVDO01000104.1 GCF_002006755.1 Wohlfahrtiimonas larvae
AGATCAACATCAAAACGAGTAATAGCATTACGATTTGCACAATGATATTTGCTTCGACAACTAATGTCCAAAGGCTCAATTGTGAGTGTGCGTTCATGATTTTTCCTATGAAAATAATGATGGTAAAGGGATGGGACGACGGGTTTCAGTATTCAAACAAACTAGTTCAACTAGACCAGATACTAATAATTCTTCATTGCGATAAATTAATTGCTGAAAACAAACTCGTGTTGCTGTGAGCTTTGCCACAGAAGTCTCCACAATTAAATCATCACACAAATGCGCAGGTTTTTTATAATCCACCTGAATACTTTTAACGACAAACATTTTCTGTTCTTGTGCCGCATAATCATTTAAATTGATACCTCTATTGAGCATCCACTCTGTACGAGCGCGCTCCATAAAATTTAAATATATTGAGTGATAAACGACACCACCAGCATCTGTATCTTCGTAATAAACTCGGATTGGCAGGCGAAATACTAATTGTTGTTTTTCTTCCATTAACATCCTGTTCCATTTCTTCGAATCAATAAAGAACCGCATTATAACAGCCGATTTGTAAATTATTCTCAATACAAAATTGTTTTTGTGATTTTTTTTATTTATTTTCTAACAACATGATATTCATCACTCAACTGAATGCAGCCCGTTACTTTATTTTAGGCAATAAAAAAACCTAGCTAGGCTAGGTTTTCTTAATTTGGCTCCTCGACCTGGGCTCGAACCAGGGACCCCTTGATTAACAGTCAAGTGCTACTACCAACTGAGCTATCGAGGAATTAAGGATTCGCATTATATATGCTTACGCAAAGATGTCAATTTTTTTATTGATCAATTATTGATCATCACAAGGTTTAACTTCTAATCGTTCTAAAACCTTGCCATCATAAGGCAGAACTTTAAACTTAAAATTATCGATAACGACCTCATCATCAACATTAGGTAACAACCCAAATTGCGTCATCACTAAACCACTGATTGTTTCCACCTCATCTTTTTCAAAATGCGTACCAAAACGCTCATTGAACTCTTCTAGTGACATTTTGGCATCAATGATGTAATGATTTTCATCCAACTGCTCAATTTCTGGCTCAACTTCTGATTCAGAAATATCATGCTCATCATCTATTTCGCCTACAATTTGCTCTAAAATATCTTCGATTGTCACTAAACCAGAAACTGCACCATACTCATCCACCACTAAAGCCATGTGAGAGTGTCGCTCACGAAACTCATTCAATTGCGCAATGACATATTTTCCTTCTGGCACATAATCTACGGGGCGCAACAAAGAGATCAAACTTAATGAAGGATCTTGCATCAATTTCAATAGATCTTTTGTCAATAAAATACCTTGTAGCTCTTCATGATCTTCTGATAACACAGGGATACGAGAATGGCCCGACTGAATAATTTTATCCAAAGATGCATCAAACGGATCATCTATAGCAATCGAAGTCATATGTGCACGTGGCACCATGATATCTCTGACTGTTAAAGTTTGAGATGCCAATACAGAACGTATCATCCCTACTGCGCTCGGATCGATTTGCCCCTCTTTTTGCAATAGCGATAACTCAGTATTCCAATTGTTTAAAGTGATGCTTTTACGTTCTAATCCAAATCTAGACAACCAACTCTTTCGACTCGGCGAAGGATCATCTGACATAATTTTTATTTTTCCCTCAAAATGATAAAATTATTTAAGTTTAAACACAGCTATCTAAAAAGTTAAAGTTTTAAATGCCTTTTCTCTTTAAACTAGTCTAGTATAGCAAGCAATCATTCTCAGCAAAACTAATTCAACAACTTCATACCTTAACCATGAAATTTACTTTAAAAAAAAGAACATTTGGATCCAGAATTAATACAGCATTACGCTATTTCCTTCGCTTAATCATTTATATGATTGTTGGCGGGGCCTTCTTGATGATCCCCATATTTTTCTACTTCTTAATCAAAACTAACCAAGAGTTAGGTACACAGTTTGAAGACAGAAGTTGGTCTGTCCCTGCACGCGTTTATGCAAGACCATTAGAGCTTTATGTCAATAAATCTATCAAAAAAGAAGATTTATTATTAGAACTACAGATGCTCAATTACAAAAAAACGAACCAACTTAGCCAACCTGGTTCATATCATGAACATGAAAATACCGTTAATATTTATCTTCGTGAATTTACCTACAGTGATGGCTTGGCACCTGCTCAAAAGATTCAAATTTCTATTAACCAAAATAAAATTTCTGAACTCAAAAGCAATCAACACGACCAAGCAATCAATTTAATTCGCATTGAGCCTCTGCATATTGCATCTATTTACCCCGTGCATAACGAAGACAGAATTTTGTTAAAACGCGAAGAAATCCCACAATTATTAGTGGATACATTATTAGCGATGGAAGATCGCCAATTTTATGATCATTTAGGTATTAATCCTAAAGCGATTATTCGCGCCATGATTGCAAATATGAAGGCAGGCAGAAAAGAGCAAGGTGGCTCGACACTCACTCAGCAATTGGTTAAAAATTACTTTTTAACACCTGCACAAACATATGAACGTAAGATACAAGAAATGTTCTATGCACTGATCATTGATTGGCGCTATCCAAAAGACGATGTGCTTGAAGCATATATGAATGAAATTTATCTTGGACAAGACGGCTCTCGAGCCATTCATGGCTTTGGCTTGGCCAGTGAATTTTTCTTTGGCAAGCCCGTTTCAGAATTAAGCATCAATAACATAGCAACATTAGTAGGCATCATTCCTAGCCCTTCAGCATACAACCCTCGTAATCGCCCTACAACAGCATTAAAACGCCGCAATCTTGTATTAGATGTAATGGCCCGACAAAATTTAATTTCCCATGAAGAAGTTGAAGAGTTAAAACAAATGCCATTGGATGTACTAGAAACTGCACCTTCTGGCATCACCAAATATCCTGCTTTTATCGATTTAGTATCGAAGCAAATTAAAGAGCTATATGCTAGTGAAGCACTCACTAGTGATGGATTAAAAGTTTTCACAACCTTGGATCCCATCGTCCAAACTTATGCAGAGAAAGCGGTCATTGAAACATTGCCTGCCATAGAAAAAACTCGTGGCGTTAAAGATATTCAAGCTGCAATCATCATCAGCCAAAATAATACAGGTGAAGTTGAAGCCCTAGTCGGAGATCGTCAGGTTCGCCAAGCTGGCTTTAATCGAG
>NZ_MVDO01000105.1 GCF_002006755.1 Wohlfahrtiimonas larvae
GCTTTTATCGATTTAGTATCGAAGCAAATTAAAGAGCTATATGCTAGTGAAGCACTCACTAGTGATGGATTAAAAGTTTTCACAACCTTGGATCCCATCGTCCAAACTTATGCAGAGAAAGCGGTCATTGAAACATTGCCTGCCATAGAAAAAACTCGTGGCGTTAAAGATATTCAAGCTGCAATCATCATCAGCCAAAATAATACAGGTGAAGTTGAAGCCCTAGTCGGAGATCGTCAGGTTCGCCAAGCTGGCTTTAATCGAGCATTGAGTGCGAAACGTCAAGTTGGCTCATTGATTAAACCATTTATTTATTTACGAGCACTAGAAGAACCGCAACGTTTCTCTTTAGGTACACTGTTAGATGATCAAACGCGCTTTGAAATGAACTCAGGCGGTAAAGTATGGGCGCCCAATAACTATGATAGAAAACTTCATGGCTGGATTCCATTAATCACAGCGCTCACTAAATCCTACAATATTCCAACCATTCGCTTAGGCTTAGATGTCGGTGTCAATAATGTTTTAGATACACTTTATCGCTTAGGTTTGAATGAAAATGAATATCATTTCCCTGCTGTACCAGCATCATTATTGGGTGCAATCGACATCACAGTGTTTGATGTCACACAAATGTATTCAACCATTGCAAACGATGGCTACTATATCCCATTGAAATCTATCCGTGAAGTGACGCAGCAGGATGGTACTGTTTTAGCGCAAAATATTGTTGAGCCAAAACAAGTCATCTATCAAGGACCTAATTTCTTAATAACCAAAGCAATGCAAAATGTGATTGATGCTGGTACTGGCGGTGGTATTCGCCGAGCAGGCATCAAAACTAAAATGGCAGGTAAAACTGGTACAACCAATGATTATCGTGATGCTTGGTTTGCAGGATTCACAGGAGATCGTACAGCTGTTGCATGGGTTGGTAAAGATGATAATACCCGAATGGGGCGTGTTGGTGGTGCAACGGGTGGCTTGCCTGTATGGGCTGCTGCAATGAAACCTCTCATATTAGAAGACATCAATACAACAACACCTAAAGATGTTGTGGATGTTCGTATTAATATGTCAACAGGTTTGCCGCCACCTAACTATTCATGTCCTGGCAAACAAATTTTAACACTGCCATATATCAAGGGCTATCAGCCAACTTACCCAGGAGATTGTGATTTTTATCCACCTGAAACAGATTTTGATTTTGGTGGCGAGTTTGAGCCATTTAACTTTGATAGTTTTGAGTAATTACAAACGAGTAGAGAATCTCTCTACTCGTTTTATACATTTTATGATAAATTATCGACACTGACTTTTATGTCTAACCAAACTTTTAACATATCGTTATATGGGAATAACTATAGTGAGAACTACAACATTTCTAATATTAGCTCTACTTGTCATTAGCGGATGTACATCTCGCACTGATGGTGGCGCTAGAGTTCGTCCATTACCAAATCAACCTGTAACGCCAACTATTCCTAATGGCATTCCTCTTGATGATGGTACGGGCAACCAAAATACAGGTGCATATAATCAGGCTCAACCTTATGGTCAAGCTAGCACTACAGGTGAAGTACAATTTCCAGCTTACTCTGGTCAAGGTACAGAATTTCCTGCTGATAATGCAGCATTTCCTGCATACCCAAATACTCCAGATCCAAACAGCCAGCAATCAACATATACGCCACCTAATACTGGCTCAACACCTATGATTCCTGGGCAAAATAATGTTGCAACAGCAACAACAAACACTTATCAACCATCACAAAATCAAACAGGTGCTGTTCAATCTTTATTAGATGAAGCAAACTCTGCAGTCAAAGCAGGTCAGTTAGAGAAAGCAGCAACTGCATTGAATCGTGCAGTAAGATTAGAACCTAATAATGCAAGTATTTGGTATGATCTTGCACAAATTCGCCTACATCAGGGCAAATATGAGCAGTCTGAACAATTAGCAAAAAAATCTATTGATTTTGCAAAAAGCAATCAAGACCTCATGAATAAGAATTGGCGAGTGATCTCTTCCGCGCGTAAAGCAAGAGGAGATTCAGCAGGTTCAGATGAAGCGATGAGAAACGTACAATAAATCTCTCATCAATGATCACTCAAAAACACTCAAATATCATTCCTATTCATCATATTGATGAATAGGCTCTGCTTTGCATCCTATGATATTTTTTTAGAATTTAATTTTGGTTATAAATACTGAGGAATAACAGTACTAATACAAATCACTGCGTTAACAACTAATAACGACTCTAAATGTAACGTACATTGTATTAAAAATAGGTAAGGAGTGATCTCTGTAAACTCCTCACTATTTAGGGCCTGGAGAACACAATGAAACGCATGCTAATTAATGCGAGCCAACCTGAAGAGACACGTGTCGCTTTAGTAGATGGGCAGCGCCTATATGATTTAGATATTGAAAATGCTACAAATATTCAGAAAAAAGCAAACATTTACAAAGGTATCATCACTCGAATCGAGCCATCTTTAGAGGCTTGTTTTGTTGACTATGGTTCAGAACGCCATGGTTTTTTATCCTTTAAAGAAGTTTCTAAAGAATATTATTCTGATGCTGCAAAAGCCATGCAAAAGCCATCTATTAAAGATGCATTAACAGAAGGCATGGAAGTCATCATCCAAGTTGAAAAAGAAGAGCGCGGTAATAAAGGGGCTGCACTCACAACAATGATCACATTAGCAGGTCGTTATTTAGTATTGATGCCAAACAACCCAAAATCTGGTGGTGTTTCTCGCCGTATTGAAGGCCAAGAGCGTGTTGCGATTCGTGAAGCAATGAGCCACTTAACAATCCCTGATGAAATGGGGGTCATTGTCCGCACAGCAGGTTTAGGTCGTACAGCAGAAGAGTTGCAATGGGACTTGGACTATTTGATGACTCTTTGGCATTCAATTAAAACTGCCTCAACAGAAAAAGCGCCCTTCTTAATCTATCAAGAAAGTAATATCATCATTCGTGCATTACGCGATTATTATCGTAATGATATTGGTGAAATACTCATTGATAATGCTGAAATCTATGAAGAAGCAGCACTATTTGTGAGCAGAACCATGCCACAAATCCGCTCTAAAATTAAGTTATATGAAGATCAAATCCCGTTATTCACACGCTATCAAATCGAAAACCAAATTCAATCAGCTTACCAACGTGAAGTAAAATTACCTTCAGGTGGCGCATTGGTGATCGACTACACAGAAGCGCTAGTTTCTATCGATATCAACTCAGGTCGTGCAACGCGCGGTGCTGATATTGAAGAAACTGCATTCAATACTAACGTTGAAGCGGCTGAAGAAATTGCACGTCAATTAAAACTTCGTGACCTCGGTGGTTTGATTGTCATTGACTTTATTGACATGTTAGAGTCTGATCACCAACGTAAAGTAGAAAAAGCATTCCATGAAGCTCTATCTTTAGATCGTGCACGTATTCAAACGGGTCACATTTCTCGATTTGGCTTACTCGAAATGTCTCGCCAACGATTGCGCCCATCATTAGATGAAACAACACATATTGTATGCCCAAGATGTTCAGGCCATGGCACAATTCGCAACATCAAATCACTCGCATTAGAAGTACTACGCTTAGTAGAAGAAGAAGCATTAAAAGAACGCACTGGCGAGATTATTGTTCAACTGCCTGTTGATGTTTCTATCTTCTTATTGAATGAAAAACGAGAAGATGTTTCTGATATTGAAAAACGCTTAGGCGTACGTGTTGTAATGATTCCTAATCAAGAATTAGAAACACCACATTTTGAAATTACTCGCTACCGCACTGATCAAACAACATTGACCAATAAAGTCAGTAATGAACACAATATAACTGAAAAACCAACAGATGAAGCATTAGTTAACCAAGCTTATAATCCAACGAAACCACAAAAAAATATCCCTGTTGTGAGTAATATGGTACCTGCAACACCACCACCAGTTACAGAGGAAAAAGCACCTGAAGTTAAACCTGTACCATCATTATGGACAATGTTGGTCAATTGGTTTAAATCTTTGTTAACTCCTTCTGAGCCACAAATTTCAGAGGAAGAAACTAAGAAAAAATCTCAACAACCTAAACAGCGCCAGCGTTCTAATAATCGCCGCCGCAACAATCGCCGTGTAACAACTCGTGCCAATGCACCTGAGCACAATGAAATTGCAACTGTTGAACGAGTATCTGAAGTTCGTTCAGATATTACGAAAGCTGATAAATCAGAAAAAACTGATGATGTACGTGATAATAATGGTGAAGCACCAAAACCAAGAACACGTCGCTCTCGCAATAAAAATAATAATGCTAATAACAACAATACCACTCAAAATACTCAGAAAACTGAAAAGTCTGACAATAAAAATGAGAATATTGTTAAAGCAACAAGCATTACACCAAAACC
>NZ_MVDO01000106.1 GCF_002006755.1 Wohlfahrtiimonas larvae
AATAATGGTGAAGCACCAAAACCAAGAACACGTCGCTCTCGCAATAAAAATAATAATGCTAATAACAACAATACCACTCAAAATACTCAGAAAACTGAAAAGTCTGACAATAAAAATGAGAATATTGTTAAAGCAACAAGCATTACACCAAAACCTGAATCAATTGAAGTTGAAGTGAATGGTGAAATTCGTAAACGCCGTATTCGCAAAGGCCGTAAACGTATTTCTGAAGAAGAAATGAATGCACTCAAAGGTATCAAAGCTGTAGAGCCTGTTGCTGAAATAGCTAATGAGAAAGTGGCAGATGCAAAAACACCAATAGCAGCTGAGGCAAGCGTCACTCAACCAGAAAGTGCTACTATTGTTACGGAAGAACCAGCAAAACTAGAACCAACGATAATACAATCAGAAGTTGTTGTAAGTGAAACGCCAAAAGAGCCCGTACAACCTACAACAGAAACTGTAGATATCGTTATCCAACAAACAACAGATAAACCTGCTGATACTGATAATATTGAAGTCAAACCTGTTATAGAGAAATCTAAACAAGTAGAAATATCTAAAGCAGAAGTATCTATTGAACCTCAAACAACAACTACTGAAATAGCTGAAGAAATCGTGATTCAACACAGCATTGTTGAAATCAAAGATACGCCTAAAGCAACAGAACCTAAAGAAAAAATCGTTGCTCAACCTATCATTACTATTGAAGATGAAATTGTGATTAAACCACAAATGATCGACACTAATGATGATAAAAAAGAACAAGATATTCCAAGCTTTAAAATTATTTTAGAAGATGAAGTCCCTAAAAAATAATTTTATTTTAATGCTTTATATAATCTAATCGAAAAAGCACAGAGTTCTGTGCTTTTTCTTTGCATAGAAAAAGCACATCTTTTCAGCTACAATAGACTGTTATTCTTTTATTATACTAAGTAGGTCGATTGTGGATGCTTCGTTAACCATGTTAACCCCACATACAGTTCCTCTCATCAATCGGGAACGTTCTATTCTTGCATTCCAAGAACGCGTGCTAGCACAAGCAAAAAATAGCATGTTACCGCTATTAGAGCGCTTAAAATTTATTGCAATTGTCTCTTCTAATATCGATGAATTTTTTGAAGTTCGTATGGCAAATATGCAAGAACAAATTCAATCTGGCTTAGAGCGTATAGAAAACCAAAGCGCTAGTGAATGGCGCCTTAGCATTCAAGCTTATGCATTGAAAATTACACAAGAACAACACCAAATATTTTTCAATGAATTACTGCCTGAATTAAAAAAAGAAAATATCCATGTATTAAGTCAACAAGATTGGAGCGCAGAACAACATCACTGGCTTTATCATCTTTTTACGCAGAATATGCTCCCTGTTTTTACCCCAATTGCACTAGATTTAGCGCATCCATTTCCACACATTACTAATAAATCACTCAATTTTATTGTTGATTTAAAAGGTACTGATGCATATGGTCGCAATATAGATACAGCGATTTTACCCATTCCTGAAAATTTACCACACATTATTGAGCTACCTTCTCCTAATGGCGAAACACAACTCACAACCATCCAAGCCATTATTGAAGCTTTTGTGGCAGATATCTTCCCAAGTTTAGAAATTTTAGGTTTATATCAATTTAGAGTGACTCGCAACAGCCACTTGTACATTGATAAGGAAGAATTAACCAATCTCCATCAAGCATTACGTGGTGAATTAAAGCAAAGAAGTTTTGGCCATGCTGTCCGCTTAGAAATAGAATGTAATTGCCCCTCTCACCTTAAAGCCCTTTTATTGAAAGAGTTTGAATTATCTTCAGAAGATTTATATGCCACTCAATATCACTTTGATTTCTCACAAATCCACAATATTTTGGAATATGTTGAACGTAAACCTCATCTGATTTTTACGCCTATTAAACGCCATATTCCCAAACGCTGGGAAAATCGAATAGATGCATTTAGTGAAATCAATGCACAAGATATTTTGTTACATCATCCTTATGATCGCTTTTTACCCGTTGTTGATTTTCTCAGAGAAGCTTCTAATGATCCCACTGTACGTGTCATTCGAATGACAGTTTATAGAACAGGCGATGATTCAGAGTTAATGGAATTGCTTGTGAATGCAGCAAGACAAGGCAAAGAAGTGAATGTTGTTGTGGAACTGATGGCTCGTTTTGATGAAGCCACGAATCTATCATGGGCTTCTCGATTGGAAGATGCGGGTATTAAAATTGTGTATGGCGTATTTGGTTATAAAACCCACGCAAAAATGCTCTTGGTGATTCGTGAAGAAAAAAATCTTAAAGGTGAAACCTATCTCCGTCGTTATGCTCACATTGGTACAGGTAATTACCATCAAGGCAATGCAAGATTATATACTGATTTTAGCCTACTAACTTCTCATAAAGAAGTGACAGCAAGTATTTCAGAAATTTTCTTAAACCTATCTAGCCTAGCCAAAATCCCTTCTCTTTCTACTATTTGGCAATCTCCATTTAATTTTATTGATCGCTTATTAGAAGAAATTGAGTTTGAAATTCAAGAAGTAAAAGCAGGCAGAAAAGGCTACATTATTGCTCGTATGAATGCATTAATGGAACCAATTATTATCACAGCCTTGTACAATGCTTCTCAGTTAGGTGTACAAATTGACCTTATTATCAGAGGTGCTTGTGCATTAAAACCAGGCATACCGGGCTTATCAGAAAATATTAGAGTCCGTTCAATTGTCGGCCGATTCTTAGAACATTCTCGTGTTTACTATTTTTATCATGCAGGCAAAGAACATGCTTATCTATCAAGTGCTGATTGGATGAATCGTAACTTTTTTAGAAGAATTGAAATTGCAGTACCTTTATACGATAAAGAAATTAAGCAAAAAGTGATCGAAGAAGGATTATTATGGTGTTTAGAAGATCAAACAGCATGGTGCTTAGATGGCACGACAGGTCACTATAAACAAGCATATAATATTAACCCTGAAACATCTGTTCAATATCGTTTAATACAAAAACGCCTGTCATAGGAAACGTTATGCTCAGTTATATTAACTTTCAATTAATCCCTTTTTTAACCAATGACCAACTATTCTCTCTCTTAGTTTTAGTTGCTGCATTCATCACATTTTTAATTGGACGCATTCGCTACGACTTTGTTGCACTGGGCGCTTTGCTTGCACTAGTTTTATCAGGTATTGTTCCCATTACACAAACCTTTAATGGATTTAGCCATCCTGCCGTTGTTACTGTAGCCTCTGTTTTAGTACTGAGCCATGCCATTGGCAAAACCGGCATCACTTATCATCTCTCTAAACGATTAGGGTATTTTTCTGATAGTCCATCTATGCTTGTTTTTACATTGGCCGGACTTGTTGCATTTTTCTCAGCTTTTATGAACGACGTTGGAGCATTAGCATTGATTATGCCTATCGCTATCCAGCTATGCCAACGTTATGATATTGCACCAGCCAAAGTACTAATGCCCATGGCATTTGCATCATTACTAGGCGGTACAATCACTGTGATTGGTACGCCACCTAACTTAATCGTTGCAAACTATCGTGAATCTATTGGTTTATCTCAATTCAATATGTTTGATTTTACACCAACAGGCTTAATCATTTCCGTTGTTGGATTATTATACTTATCACTCATTGGTTGGCGTTTAATTCCTAATCGCCGCTCTGAAAGCTCACAAACTAAATTTACGACAGATAACTATCTATTAGAAGCTAAAGTTGAACATGGCAATAAAGTTGTAGATAAAACAGTAGCAATATTAGAAGAAATTTCTGAGAACTCAGTCAAAGTTGTAGTCATCATCCGTGGTGCTCGACGCATTATCGCACCTAGCAGTGAAGAGATCATTCGTTGCAATGATACATTGTTATTAGAAGGACAACCTGAAGAGCTTAAACAACTTGAGCTACTAACAGGAATGAATCTGACACGTAGCAGCGCTAATAAGAATATCCCTCACGATAAACTAGAAGTTTTAGAAGTTGTAATCAATCCTGGCTCTCGCATGGATAACCGAACATTATCTGAGCTACAATTCCGCGAAAAATATGGCTTAAATGTAATTGGTGTTGCTAGACAAGGTGAAAATATCCGTAAGCGTTTCTCTAGGATTCAATTAAAAGTTGGAGATGTGCTATTGGTACAAGGCCATTCAGATGAGCTACCTGAAACATTACGATATTTAGGATGCTTTCCTCTAGCAGAGCGAGATATTAGCTTAAAAGCCTCTTACCGCTTATTACCTACGATTTTAATCTTTCTTGGATCTATTATTCTAGTGGCGACACAAACATTACCGCCACAAATTAGCTTTCCATTGGCTGTCTTTTTATTAGTAATATTTAAACTGCTTCCCATACGAGATGTCTATCGTAGCCAAGAAGGCCCTCTATTAATGTTATTGGGTTGTTTTATCACTGTCGGACTTGCTTTACAACAAACAGGAGTAACGGCCATTCTGGCCAATAAATTGGTCGGAATCATTGGTGATCTACCCGATGTTATGATTTTAGGTATCATTATCTTAATTACGATGATCATCACTGATGTTATCAATAGCTCTGCAACTGCCGTCATCATGTGTCCGATTGCTTATGGTATTTCTCAGCAGCTTGGGCACAATCCTGATGCATATTTAATGGGGGTTGCTATTGCAAGCTCTTGCACATTCAATACTCCAATTGGTCATCATTCCAATACACTTGTGATGGGTCCTGCGGGCTATCAATTTGGTGATTATTGGCGTGTTGGCTTAATTTTAGATATATTAATCTTAATAACCGTTACACCTGCATTACTTTGGGTGTGGCCTTTGTCATAAAATCACTCTATTTAACTTCAAAGGAATCTATATGAGCGTTTTTAATCAAGTTGTACTGGCCCCTGATGACCCTATTCTTGGATTAGTGGAAAAATTCAAACAAGATCCAAGAGAGAATAAAATCAACCTTACAATCGGCATTTATGCAGATGCAAATGGTAAAGTACCTGTTCTGAATGTTGTAAAAAAAGCTCAAGATGCACTTTTTGCTGAAGCAAAGCCACATGTTTATTTGCCGATGCACGGTTTGCAAATGTACAACAACTCTGTACAACGCTTATTGTTCTCAGAACATAATTCTGTGATTGCCGAAAACCGATTAGCAACAGTGCAAACTTTGGGTGGCACAGGTGCATTGAAAGTTGGCGCAGATTTCCTCAGCCAATTATTTGCAGAGAAATTACCAACAGTTCACGTATCTGATCCAACGTGGGATAACCATCGTGCAATTTTCAAAGGTGCTGGGTTTAAAGTCGAAGCTTATCCATACTTTGATTCAGAAACTGGCGGCGTACGTTTTGATGCAATGATTGAATACTTCAAAGCATTACCAGTAAATTCCATCATTATTTTACATGCATGCTGCCATAACCCAACAGGTGCAGATTTAACAGATGCCGAGTGGAAAACATTGGCAGAAGTTGTGAAAGAAAAATCATTGATGCCATTCTTAGATATGGCTTATCAAGGTTTTGCCCAAGGCGTTCAAGAAGATGCTAAAGCTATTCACATCATGACAGATGCTGGCGTACCTGTATTGATTGCTAATTCATTCTCAAAATCATTCTCATTGTATGGCGAGCGCGTAGGTGCCTTATCAGTTGTTACAAAATCAGCTGAAGAACAAGTACGTGTCACATCACAATTGAAAAAAATGGTGCGTGCAAACTACTCTTCTCCACCAGAATTTGGTGCTGCAATCGTTGGTCATGTTTTAAGTAATGATACATTACGCCAAGAATGGTTTGATGAATTAGCAGAAATGCGTATACGCATTCATGCTATGCGTGAAAAATTCACGGCTTTACTCAATGAAGGCCAAACGAAAAAAGATTTTAGCTTTATCAAACAACAACAAGGAATGTTCAGTTATTCTGGTCTAACTCAAGAGCAAGCACAGAAGTTAAGAGATGAACATGGCGTCTATATTCTTGATACAGGTAGAATTTGTATTGCTGCCTTAAATGAGTATAATATTATACAATCGGCACAAGCTATTATTAAAATTCTGTAACGTTTAACGTCAGGGAGATAAGATATGATGAAATTTATTGAAAATCAATTGCCACTTGTAATCATTTGGGGCCTTTGCATTATTGGTTATTTAGCTGTTGTTTCAGTTGTACTTTTCAGCTAATACATTAATTATCACCAGAAAAAAGTGCTGTTTGGCACTTTTTTCTTTTCTAATAGTGTCAAATTTATGTCTCCATTAGCCAAAGAACTTTTTAACCTATTACAATCTGGCGAACTCTATAGTGGTGAAGCCTTGGCGCAACGCTTTAATGTAACTCGCCAAGCTGTTTGGAAAGCTATTAATGAACTTAAAACAGGTCATTTAGTAGAAACGATTGGCCGCCAAGGTTACAAAGCCTTTTATCCCTACATTCCTTTAGATCGTCAGAGTATTCTTGCCCAATTACCGAACAACTGTGTAGATGATGTCATTACACATATCGATATCACATCTACTAATGAAGAGATTGCAAAACTACCCTTAACAAAAGCATTAGTAATGGTCAGTGAAATGCAAACTCAAGGACGTGGTCGCAATGGCAAAGTTTGGGTGTCGCCTTTAGCACGTAATCTTTATTTTTCAATGCGGATTCAGTTTAAAGCTCAAGCATTGGCTAATTTAACCAGTTTCAGCCCTGCTTTAGGCATTTACTTGGTGGAATATCTTCAAAGCAAAAATATCCCTGCCAAAATTAAATGGCCGAATGATATTTGGGTCAATGGTGCTAAATTAGCAGGTATTCTCATCGAAACTAGTGCTAAGTCAGAACATGAAGTGGAAATGATCATTGGTATTGGTTTAAATAATTTACCCTTAATCGAGACAAATTTAACACAAAACCGAGCGACTTCTATTTATGAAATATTAGGTGAGGCCTTTAACCGTAATATTTTAGTCGCAGATATTATTCAATTGATCTCTAATCTAAGAGATGACTACGAATCATTTAATTTGCCTAATATTGTAGAGCTTTGGAATCAAAACAGTGCGCTACATGGGCAAAAAGTTAAATTATTCTCTCCTGCACGAGAAATTATTGGTACAGAAGTTGGCATTGCAGACAATGGTGCGCTTTTGATTCAACAAGAAAATGGCACCGTGCAGCAATACTTTTCAGGAGAGCTTTCGCTGCGTGCCTATGCCTAAGTTTTTGTTCGATTGCGGTAACACATGTATTAAGTTTGCTTTATTCACAGAAGAAAAGGGATTATCACAATATCAGTTCATTGATTACTCAGTGTTACATAGTTTTGTGACTAAGCTCTTTAACCTGTATCCAATGCCAGATGAAATCAAAATATCATCGGTTACTAAAGTTGAACGCTTAAATACACTATTGTCTGACATTGCTGAATTTACAGCCCTTCAACCTACTATTGCTATCTCACAAAATAACGCCCTTGGCTTAACTAATCAGTATGATATTCCTCAAACGTTGGGGGTCGATCGCTGGCTTGGCATGCTTGCTGCTTGGGATATATACCATGAATCAACATTAGTTGTAGATTTAGGTACTGCACTGACAATAGATTACGTCACCCATGATGGCAAATTTGAAGGCGGATTAATTATGCCTGGTATTAAGTCATTACGAGATGCATTATTAAAAGATACCGCCATCAAAAATATTCCGGAATTACCTTATACTAGCGAGCTTGGACATAATACTAGTGCATGCATTTCTTCAGGTATTCATTATGCTGTTGTTGGCTCAATATTAGCATTACACCAATCCTTACCTGAGGTAAAAAGTGTCATTCTATCTGGTGGTCGAGCGCAATGGCTAAAAGATATTTTAGAACCCATTTTGCCAAAAACAGAGTATCATGTGCATAAACATCTTGTTTTAGAAGGATTACTTCGCTTTCAAGCTTAATCCTTATGAGGATTAGATCATGAAATCAGAAACTAAAAAAATGCGGTTTCCATTGAAACCAAAGCGCCCTGAAAAAATCTGTTGGGGCTGTGATAAATTTTGTGCCGCCGATAAAATGATGTGTGGCAATGGATCTGATCGCTCTCAACATCCGATCGAAGTGATCGGTGATGATTGGTATGAAACTTTATCCGAAGAGGATAAGAAAAAAATCATTTTAGTTTGATTTTATTTAATCACATGGTGGCAAAATCGTAATCGCCAAACCACCTTGTGACGTTTCACGATATTTCGCATTCATATCTTTACCTGTGTTATACATTGTTTCAATCACATTATCTAAAGATACCAAAGGTATACTTTGACGATTAATCGCCATTCGTGCAGAGTTAATTGCTTTCACAGATGCAATTGCATTGCGCTCAATGCAAGGCACTTGTACTTGACCATCCACAGGATCACATGTTAAGCCTAAATTATGCTCCATCCCAATTTCAGCCGCCATACAAACTTGCTCTGGTGTTGCACCTAGAATCTCTGCCAAACCTGCCGCAGCCATTGAACAAGCGACACCAACTTCACCTTGGCAACCAACTTCTGCGCCAGAAATCGAAGCATTGCGCTGATACAAAGTACCAATCGCCCCTGATGCTAAAAAGAACTTCATAGCTTTTTCTGGTGTTAATGGCTCAATGAAACGATCATAATATTCCAAAACTGCAGGTACGATGCCACAAGCTCCATTTGTTGGTGCAGTCACAACTCGCCCACCTGCCGCATTTTCTTCACTCACTGCCAACGCGAACAAATTCACCCAATCAATGATGATCATGGGATCTTTTGTATTTTGGCCGTGCGATGTTAATAATTGATATAAGTTATGAGCACGGCGAGGTACCCGCATTGGCCCTGGCAATTGCCCACCCGCTTTCATACCGCGTTCAATACATTCATTCATTACTTTCGCAATATTACTGAAGTAATCTTGTATATATTGCAAATCATGTGATACCAATTCATTTTTCAATACAACATCTGAAATAGATTGTGATGTTTCAGCACAATGCTGTAATAGCTCTTTCGCAGATGTAAACGGATAAGGTATTGCTGTTGTTTCAGCTTTATCTTTCTCAGCACTATTATCATCCTCATCTGAGATAATTTGCCCGCCACCGATCGAGTAAAAGCTCATTTTTAATAATAATTCTTCACCATGATAAGCAGAAAATGTCATTGCATTCTCATGACGAGGTAAAAACTCACTATGAAATCTCAGATTTTCTTTTAGAAAGTCTATTTGATATTGCCCATCATTAATGGATAATTTTTCTTGAGCTCGGATATTTTCGACAATCTTAGGAATCTTTTCAATCTCTACATTATCAGCGGAATAGCCTGATAAACCTAATAAAATAGCCACATCAGTTAAGTGACCTTTACCTGTTAAAGACAATGAACCATAAACATCCGCCATGATAGTTGTTGTCTTATGAATCAAATGATTCTGAACCAAACGATCGATGAATTCTTTAGCTGCTTTCATGGGGCCTATTGTGTGTGAACTAGATGGACCAATACCCACTTTAAATACGTTCAATACGCTGTACATGATTCAGCCTCCAAATAAATTCAAACCAACAAAAAGGTGCGCTATTTTGCCTAACTTATACAAGTTAAGCAATGCAATATCATTCTAATTTATTTTTAAAAAATTTATCTTTTTGATATGATTTGTAACAAGTTATCTTTTTCCATTCACCATAATGGAGCAATCATGAAAAAGCTTATTATATTTGCAACATTTCTATTTCTTCAAGGATGTGCATCTAATTTCCTAGTCAATCAAGCGGGAGATGCTCTACATTATGAAGCAATTGTACAACTTTCTCAAAAAGAGGTCATTGATCAACGAGCTTAT
>NZ_MVDO01000107.1 GCF_002006755.1 Wohlfahrtiimonas larvae
TTTTGATATGATTTGTAACAAGTTATCTTTTTCCATTCACCATAATGGAGCAATCATGAAAAAGCTTATTATATTTGCAACATTTCTATTTCTTCAAGGATGTGCATCTAATTTCCTAGTCAATCAAGCGGGAGATGCTCTACATTATGAAGCAATTGTACAACTTTCTCAAAAAGAGGTCATTGATCAACGAGCTTATGTGGGCGGTCAAGTGGCAACGATTGATCGCAGTAAGCGCCAAATTGAGTTAGTGAAACGGCATATCAATAGCTCTGGCTATCCTGAAGAGGGCAGCAATAATTTATCACAGCGTATATTTATCACTTTCACACCAGATACACGTATCAATTTCTTTGATATTTCTGTTGGAGATCGTATGGCGGTCATTGGCAAAATTATCGACCTACAGAAAGCTGAAATTGCTGGTAATGATATGACAATCCTACAGGTACAAGTGAGTGGAGATAATTATAGAACATGGTCTAATTATAACTCTCGCTGGGATGATGATCGATTCTATTGGGGACCATACAATAGCCGGTATTGGCGCTATCGACCTTGGTACTATTAATCAAAATCCCAAGGGTCAATCTCACAAAAGTGGCGAATCTGGCTTGGCAAATGATTCGCTGCTGATTGCATTAAATAATGCACCAATCGATGCAAAGCTTTTCTTGATTTACTTTGCAACACAACATAAAAACGATAATAATTTTGGCGTTTAGATAACGAATTAGGATAAATTGGCGTAATGCCCACAAGGAAATCTCTGCAATCTAATGATTGCATCAATCCTTCAAAAGCCTTCAATGTTTCCTGCTCATTTCTTCCTTCCACTTGAAACAAAGCCTGATATTCATATGGTGGAAATTCAAAATGCTGGCGCTGTTCGAGTAAATTACGGGCAAACTTTGCATAACCTTGCTGCGGCAACTCTGTGAACAATGGATGCTCAGGAAAGTGCGTTTGAATCACTACTTGTCCATGAGAAACATCACGCCCTGACCGCCCTGAAACTTGCATTAATGTCTGTGCTAATTTCTCTTCTGCACGAAAGTCTGATGAGTATAGAATACCATCGATATCTACCATCCCCACCAATGTCACCTTATCAAAATCATGCCCTTTCGCAATCATCTGTGTACCAATGATGATATCAACATTACCCACTATCACATCTTTAACAGCATTTTCAAAAGCTGTTTTATTCTTCAATTGATCACGATCGAAGCGAATCACATTAGCTTTCGGAAAGGCATCTTGTAGCGCTTTCTCAATCCTTTCTGTACCTTGCCCATGCATTTTTAATAATGCATTGTTACAACTCGGACATTTATTAACCAATATTTCACTGTGCCCGCAATGATGGCAACGTAAACTATGGCTCTTGCGATAAACTGTCAACCGATATTCACAAGCTTTACACTCAGGCACCCAGCCACATACCTCACACATTAAAACTGGCGAATAACCTCGACGATTGATATAAATGATCACTTGCTCTTTACGTTCAATCGTTGCTTCAATGGCATTCAATAATTCAATAGAAATACCATCCATGATCATAGATTCATTCATATCAATAATTTGCCAATTAGGAATTTGTCCTTTAGCTCGCTCATTCAATGATAATAACTGATACCTCTCACGTTCAACATTATGAAGGGTTTCTAAAATTGGGGTAGCCGAACCTAAAATGAGCGGTATTTTTAATAAATGGGCTCGCTGAATTGCTGCATCATGCGCTGAATAACGTACAGTATCACGCTGACGATATGAACCATCATGCTCTTCATCAATGATAATCATCCCCAAACGATCAAATGGCGTAAATAATGCTGAACGTGTACCAATCACTAATGGCACAGTATGGTATTTGGCGGCTTCCCATGCTTGTAATTTTTGATGCTCATTGACTTCTGAATGCACAACAACAAAGGGAATGTTTAGAATATTTTTCACTCGCTCAATAAATTGTGGTGTCAAACCAATTTCTGGTACAAGAATCAATACTTGCTGCCCTTTGCCTAAAACTCGCTTCACCAATTCTAAATAAACCGCTGTTTTCCCCGAACCTGTAACACCCTCTAATAAAGAAACCGAAAACCGCTCCAATGTAATTGCATCCACAGCCTTCTGTTGCTCATCATTTAAAACATATGGCAGTATTGGAAAATGCTGTACAGAAGCATCCCATACTTTTGGATATTGTTCCACATGAAACACAACTCCATCTGCCATCAGTGCTTTTTCATGGGCTTTAAAATTACCAAATAACTCACAAAACTGTGAACGTTCAATGGGTACATGTTCTGCCAATTGCTCAACCAACATAACACGTGCTTTTTTATTTTTATTCTCTTCAAGCCATATGGGAAAATCATCAGATAATGTTAAATATGTTTCACTACTACGCTCATATAGCTCACTTTTACGAAGCTTTTGTGGCAACATCATACGAAAAACCAAGCCAATTGGCGCATGATAATATTCAGCAATCCATTGCCCAAGCTTTAACAGATCTTCTGTAAAAATTGGTGTCGTATCTAATAATTCAGCATTTTTAAGTTTCTTATACTCACTTTGTTCAATGACTTTCAGTACAACACCCACCAAATTCTGCCGACCAAATGAAACCTTAACTCGGCAACCAATCGGATCAATATCTGATATTAATTCATAATCAAACAATGCATATAAAGGACTTGGGATCGCAACTTGAACAATCATTGAAATACTTTAGGTACTCCGCTATTAATCTCTAAATCCAATTGTACTAAATGTTTAAAACCCAATAATCCTGCAATAATATTCGATGGAAATGATTCTCGATCAATATTATAAAAAGTCACGCTATCGTTATATGCTTGTCTTGCAAAAGCAATAGTATTTTCAATATGTATTAACTCTTCATGCAATAGCTTCATTTGTTGATTGGCTTTTAATTCAGGATAAGCTTCCACATTCGCAAAAAAACCTTGTAATGCTGATGCAAAGCTAGATTCACTCTGCATCAATATCTGCATTTTTGCTAAAGCACCAATATCATCGCGCGAGGCCATCAAACTTTCAGAAGCTTGTTGACGAGCACTTATAACTTTTTCCAGCACAACTGCTTCATGCTTTAGATAACCTTGAGCAACAGATACTAAATTAGGCACTAAGTCATGACGCTTTTTTAACTGCACATCAATTTGTGCAAAACTATTTCGACAATAATTACGTTTACGCACTAATCGATTAAAAATCGTAATCACTATCATTGCAATAATAACACTAATAATCGTCATCAATGTCGAAGCTGTCATATTCCTCTGCCTATTTAAATGCTTAATATGAAAAGCGAGATTGGACTTTAGCTAAAATTTTTAATGCACTAGCTCGTAATGTTTTACGCTCCACGTACCCCACATGAATCACACGAAATGTTTCTAATTTAGACAACAAATAAGCATCACTCGTTTGTAACTCATCCACTAAATTCAATGTTAATGCCTGCGAACCCAACCAATGTTCACCTGTGGCTATTTCATCGATGTTCACTTGTGGGCGATGCTGATTCACATAAGCTTTAAAAATCGTGTGAATATCTTCTAGCTCTTCTTTGAATTTTTCACGCCCTTCATCTGTGTTTTCACCAAACATTGTTACGGTGCGTTTATATTTACCAGCGGTGAATTGCTCGTAATCAATATCATATTTTTCTAATAAACGATGGAAGTTTGGTAATTGAGCCACAACACCAATCGAACCAATGATCGCAAATGGTGCTGCAACAATTTTGTTTGCCACACAAGCCATTAAATAACCACCACTTGCAGCAACTTCATCCACCGCAACAGTTAAGTTATAATTCTTCTCTTTAAAACGCTCTAATTGTGCGGCAGCTAATCCATAGCCATTCACTACACCACCAGGACTTTTTAAACGCACAAACACTTCGTCATTTTCTTTAGCAACACTCAAGATTGCATTGACTTCTTGCTTTAAGTTTTGCGCTGCGTTTGCAGCCATATCACCATCAAAATCTAATACAAACAACTTAGGCAATGGTTTCTGTTCATCTTCTTTTATCTCAGATTTTTTCTTCCAAAACTGCCACCATTTTTTTTCAGATTTCTTCTGCTCATTCTGTTCATCTTCTGATTTCTCATCAGCAATCAAATCATGATAAGATTCTTTTAACTCATTGAATTCATCTGATAAATCCTCAAAACAAATCGCCCCTTTTTTCTTTTTAAGATCTTTACCACCTTTAATAATAATCAAAATGATTAATAGTGAAACTAAAATCGTGACAAGTTTGAAGAAAAATAAAAAATAATTGGCTAAAAAATCCACTATGTTCATTCCTAAATATTTTCATAATAATAAAAAAGCCCAAATCAATGGATTCAGGCTTTTACAGTATTGATTGTATATGAGCTTATTGAGCTTTATATTCAATATTCATTTTTTGCTGAATCCCTTCGATTTTATCACGAAGCTGTTTAGAAACTAGAGATTCTTTAATACGTTCTTGAGAAACTTCTAAAGAATCGATTGGTGTTTCACGTACTTCTTCTAAACTAATAATGTGATAGCCAAATTGTGTTTTTACTGGCGCTGCAGAAACTTCTCCTGCCTTCATAGTTTGTAATGCAGCACCAAATTCTGGCACCATCACTTGCGCTCTAAACCAACCCAATTCACCACCGTTATCTTTTGAACCTGGATCTTTAGAAAACTGTTGTGCTGCTTCAGCAAATGATAAAGGTTTTTTCTTATCATTCAATTTAGCCAATAAATCTTTTGCTTCCGCTTCAGTGTCAACCAAAATATGTGCAGCGCGATATTCATTCTTATCGATAGCTTTAACCTGTTTATCATATTCAGCTTTAATTTCTTCATCAGTCACTTTAATATCATCAACAGTTTTCTTCAAAAATGCCTGAGATAAACCTAATCTTGCTGCATGATCAATGAACTTTTTATATTCTGCTGTTTGATCTAAACCTTCTTTCTTAGCTTTGCTTGCTAGTTTATCTTGCAATGCTAATTGAGAAATTAATTCATTCAACTGTTGTGCATTTTGAATAAATTCTAAATTATCTACACCAACAATTGGCTCTACTGCTGCTTGAAAATCGGCTTTAGACAATGCTTTGCCATCAATCACAGCAACAGGATCTGGAATTTCAAAAGTTTGTGCCAAGCTCATAGAGCCAACGATGCTACTAACAACTAATGCTGCACTAATTAACGTTTTTTTCATATTGAATAAGTCCTTATTTATTGGGTACAGTTGCCTCAATACTTAATGCATGAATCTCACTATGCATCATAGAATCAAGTGCGGAATATACCATTTTGTGACGTTGAACCAATGTTTTACCCACAAATGCATCTGAACAAATTTTAACAGTAAAGTGCCCTGCGCCATTTTTTGCTCCCGCATGTCCTATATGATGATGACTGTCATCGATAATTTCAAGAAACTCTGGTGAAAAATTTTCACGAAGCAGTGCATCAATTTGTTGAACTCTTTCTACATTCATCATTATTCTCCTAAATTTTCACGTTTTTCAGCCAATGCTCTATAGCGTTTACTTTCACGATATAAGTTTGCAATCATAATAACAGAGAATAATGTTGCCAAAATTGGACCGATGATTGTTTTATAAATCACCCAACCTTCATTAGAAATTTCAAAAACAACTAAAGCTGTATTGATTAATCCGCTAATGAAGAAATAAACTGTCCAAATAATATTCTGGCGCAACCACACTGAATCAGGTAAATCCAACTCTAAATGTTTAGCAAAGAGATATTTAAATGGCATAGTTTTAGAGTAATACATGATCAATAATGC
>NZ_MVDO01000108.1 GCF_002006755.1 Wohlfahrtiimonas larvae
AACAACTAAAGCTGTATTGATTAATCCGCTAATGAAGAAATAAACTGTCCAAATAATATTCTGGCGCAACCACACTGAATCAGGTAAATCCAACTCTAAATGTTTAGCAAAGAGATATTTAAATGGCATAGTTTTAGAGTAATACATGATCAATAATGCAATACATAAAACAGCATTGATCACTGTTGGGCGCCATTTAATGAATGCTTCATTATCAAAATAGACTGTTAAACCTGAAAAAACAAGCAAACTGCCCAACATTCCCCATGTTTTCCAATTAGTTTGTCGCCAAAATACAGCGCACGCTACGGCTGCAACCAATCCAGAAACCAACAAAACCTTAGTGGCATAGATTAAATCTTTGCCACCAAAAAAGAATGCCAATAAGAATGCAACTGATGTCAAACCTAATGCAGTTTGTGGAATATTAAATTTACCCAAGATTTGTCACAACCTCATTCAATGAAGCTTCACCATCAATATTAAAGGATTTTGCTTCTTTATTAATGCGCTTTGTTAAACCTGTTAATACCTTACTTGGGCCACATTCAACCAATTGAGCAACACCTTGCGCAATCATTGATTCAACTGTTTCAGTCCAACGCACAGGTTGATATAACTGTTCAACTAAACTTGATTTAATTTCAGCGGCTTCATTGTGTGTTCTCACATCTACGTTGTGAATCACAGCAATATTTGGCGCTGAAAATGTTAACGTATCCATTTCAACTGCTAAACGCTCTGCTGCTGGCTTCATTAATAAGCAATGAGAAGGAACAGAAACAGGTAAAGGCATCGCCTTACGTGCACCTTTATCTTTCGCCATTACACTTGCTCTTTCTACTGCTGCCGCAGTGCCTGCAATCACAACCTGTCCTGGGGAATTGAAGTTTACAGCTGATAAAATTTCACCTTCTGCGGCCTCTTCACATAATGCGACTACAGCTGTATCTTCCATACCCAAAATTGCTGCCATCGCGCCTTCACCTGGTTGAACAGCTTCTTGCATATATGTCGCACGTTGAGAAACTAATTTCACAGCATCCGCAAAAGGCAATACGCCTGCCGCAACCAATGCTGAATATTCACCCAAGCTGTGACCTGCTAAAAATGCAGGGCGAACTTCACTTTTTTCACACCATAAGCGCCATAAAGCGATACTCACTGTTAAAATTGCAGGCTGAGTAACTACGGTTTTACCCAATTCTTCTTTAGAACCCTCTAAAATGATTGTACGTAAATCATAGCCTAATGCATCATTTGCTTCTTGTAATGTTGCCACGACAACCGGCTCATTCACTACATCAGCCAACATGCCTTCTGTTTGCGAACCTTGGCCAGGAAAAATAAATGCTAAATCTTTCTGAATCATAAAAAACCTCTGTATTACATTCTGATCAAGGCTGAGCCCCAAGTAAAACCACCACCAAATGCCTCTAATAATATCAATTGACCTTCTTTCACTCGACCATCACGACGCGCTGCATCCAACGCTAAAGGAATACTTGCTGCAGAAGTATTTGCATGCTGATCAACTGTAATGACAATCTTATTAGAATCCAATCCCATTTTTTTAGCAGTAGCATTGATAATGCGTAAATTCGCCTGATGTGGTATTAACCAATCCACTTCGCTCGCTTCAATATTATTACTGTGCAATGTTTCACTCACAATTTCATGCAGCTTCGATACTGCATGCTTAAATACTTCAGCACCTTTCATTTGTACATAAGGATTGCCATCAACATCATCGGTATAAGGACGATC
>NZ_MVDO01000109.1 GCF_002006755.1 Wohlfahrtiimonas larvae
TAATAATATCAATTGACCTTCTTTCACTCGACCATCACGACGCGCTGCATCCAACGCTAAAGGAATACTTGCTGCAGAAGTATTTGCATGCTGATCAACTGTAATGACAATCTTATTAGAATCCAATCCCATTTTTTTAGCAGTAGCATTGATAATGCGTAAATTCGCCTGATGTGGTATTAACCAATCCACTTCGCTCGCTTCAATATTATTACTGTGCAATGTTTCACTCACAATTTCATGCAGCTTCGATACTGCATGCTTAAATACTTCAGCACCTTTCATTTGTACATAAGGATTGCCATCAACATCATCGGTATAAGGACGATCAACTTGCAATAAATCCGCATGACGACCATCTGAATGAATATGTGTTGATAAAATACCAGGTTTTTCGCTTGCTTCTAAAATAATTGCAGCTGCACCATCACCAAATAACACACAAGTTGAACGATCATTCCAATCCAACAAACGAGAATACACTTCTGTACCAATCACTAATGCTCGCTTTGCTGAACCTGCTTTAATGAAATTATCTGCAACACTTAATGCATAAATAAAGCCCGAACATGCAGCTGTCACATCAAATGCAGGTGCTCGTTGGTTGCCTAATTCTGCCTGTATTAAAGTCGCTGTTGATGGGTACACTTTATCAGGTGTAGATGTTGCAACAATAATTAAATCAATTGCTGTTGCATCAATGCCTGCATTCTCTAACGCAGAACGTGCAGCATTTGCGCCAAAGCTTGTTGCAGTTTCACCTTCTGAGGCAATGTAACGCTGATGAATACCTGTACGCTCAACAATCCAATCATGACTAGTTTCAATTTTTTTTTCTAAATCATAATTAGTGACCACGTTTTCTGGCAAATAGTGACCTGTTCCAATAATCTTAGAGTACATGCCTAAACCCTTAAATTTGTTCCGAATCGGATGTTATACCATCTTCCACTGAAAATTGCTTCTCGATTTGACCAACCACATCTTGCTCTGCAAGCTTAACAGCGATATTGATAGCATTTTCAAAAGAAACTCGATCAGCATTACCGTGAGATTTCACAACAATGCCACGTAAACCTAATAAACTGGCACCATTATAATTTCTAGGATCTACCTCTGCTTTTAATGAGTTCAAAACAGGTTTAGAGATCAATGCAGCCATTTTAGTAAAAATATTTTTCTTGTATGAGCGCTTTAAATATTCAGCAATTCACTTACAAGAACCTTCTAATGTTTTCAATGCAACATTGCCTGAGAAACCATCACAGACAACAACATCCACGTCATCAAAGAAGATGCCATCACCTTCTACAAACCCAATATAATTTAAATCTGTTTGCTGCAATAATTTTGCAGATTCGCGAATTAAGCTGTTGCCTTTGATGGCTTCTGAACCAATATTTAATAGAGCGACTTTTGGTGATGGATTTTTATCCATTGCAGACGCTAATAACGATCCCATAATGGCGAATTGCTGAAGATGCTTTGGCTCTTCATCCACATTAGCACCTAAATCTAGCATATGAACATGTTTATACTTAGATTTTAATGATGGTAATACTGTACAAATAGCAGGACGATCAATCCCTGGCATTGTTTTTAACACAAAACGTGCTGTTGCCATCAAAGCACCTGTATTACCAGCAGATACACTGGCAGCTGCCTGACCATTCTTAACAAGGTTAATTGCAACACGCATAGAAGAATCTTTTTTATTCTTCAAAGCACTTTGTGGTTGCTCATCCATTTCTACAACCTGTGTTGCATTTTGAATCTGAATTCTACCTTCTTTAAAAAGAGGGTGATCGCTCAATTTAGCTTTCAGCTTCTCTTCTTGCCCAACAACTATCAAGGTTAAATTTTCATTGTGTGTTGCAACAGAAATGACAGCAGGAAGAAGCTCATCAGAGCCTTTATCACCGCTCATTACATCTACTGCAATCGTAATTTTCTGATTAAGTGACATATTATCCAACTAAAATTGTTCTAATAAAAAAACCCACGCGAATATCATCCACGTAGGTTTTACTTTATCAACTTTTGAGTAGAATTACTCTACTGTTGGTACATTTTTATCAAAGTTCAATACTTGGCGACCACGATAAAAACCATTTGCAGTGATGTGGTGACGACGATGTAATTCACCGCTTGTCGCATCTGTGCTCAATTGTGCACTTGTTAAAGAGTCGTGTGCACGACGCATATTACGCTTTGAACGTGTTACTTTTGATTTCTGAACAGCCATGTTTATTTCCTCTTAAAATTTACTAAAGAAAAACTATTTTTTTAGTAATTCAGCAAGCTCTGCAAAAGGTTGTTTTTTATCCTCTTGTGGTTTGAGCTTTTCTAAATAATCCTTTCCATCGCAATCTTCATTTAAATCATGCTTTGGCACCAATGGAAGTGTTAATAAAACTTCATCTTCTAATAATTCTAAAAGATTAATTTCATCACCTTCAACCAATAATAGAGCCTCGTCATCACCAATGAGATCATGCTCGGACTCATCTTTGACAGGGATCCAGTGAATTGGTAGATCAAACTTCGTTTGAAATGGCTCTAAGCAACGCTGACATATCATAGATAAATCAACAGCTACATTGCCTTTAACCTCTTTCTGTCCTAACGGATTCGTTTCACCTTGAATCCGAAAACGAATGGGCGAATCGACAGAATGAACTGCCTCTTTTAGCCGAGGAAAATGCTCTACAGAGAGCGAATCTTCGTAAACTCGTCCTTCATTGACAGTTTTCTTGAGGGGAAACTCTGCGTATTTCACTTAAAATACCCTGCTAACAATCTCAAAAAAGATTGCTATTCTAATCTTTGCTGAATTTTTTGTCAAAAATTCTTCACTTTTCAGTACGTTTATAGTGACCACTCTTGCCACCAATCTTCTCAAGTAGCTCGATATTACTAATAACCATACTTTTATCAACAGCCTTTAACATATCATACACTGTCATTAACCCAACGGAAACTCCTGTAATTGCTTCCATTTCAACACCTGTTTTTCCTACAGTCTCTGTTTGTACTATAATTTCTAACGTGTGATCCTTATGATATTCAAAATCTACAGAAACATGTGTTAATGGTAAAGGATGGCACAATGGGATCAATAACGATGTTTGTTTCGTTGCTTGAATCGCTGCAATGCGCGCAATCCCTAAAACATCACCTTTTTTACTTTCACCTTTTTGCAAAGCATCAAAAGCAATTGGATTCATCGTAATAAAACCATGCGCTACAGCGATACGCTTTGTATCACTTTTATCCGCAACATTCACCATGTGTGCTTCGCCTGCTTGATTAAAATGTGTTAATTCATGACTCACGCGTAAAATCTCCATCAATCATATAATAATGTAGTGGTTTTTTTGTATCTTTTTCATGAATCAGTTGATGTTGAGATACATCCACAAATTCTCGTACAGTATTGCGATCACCTGTTAACAAATAATGCCATTCTGGCAATGCTTGGTCTCGATAACGACGGGCATAGGCACATGTTTCTGGTAGCCAATCTATAGTTGCCACTAATTTATACGTCAATTTAATACAATCTGATACAAATTGCTTTCTTTTAACATAATTAGAACACTGACATGTATCTAAATTTAATAAATCACATGCCACACGTGTCGTATAAATTCTACCTGTATCAATATCTTCAATTTTGTTTAAGCAACACAGGCCACAACCATCACATAAGGCTTCCCACTCTTCTGGAGACAATTTCACCAATGGTTTCTCCCAAAATGGGATTTGACTGTTCAAAATCACTTCTCCTTATTGACATGAATGGATTGAACAATCCACTCTTCACCATATTTATCTTTCGGGGCAATATTAACCATAATCGTTTCAGGCACAGTAAATTCCTGTTCACGACTATCCATCAATAATTGTTGAGGATATTGTAATAAAAATGTTAAGCGATTTCCCACCAAGACAATGAGCCACGTTAAATCCATCCAAATAAAGAATAAAATCACACTCGCAAAACCTGAATAAATGCCTGAATATTTATTAGATGTTGCGATAAAATCTGTGAATATTTTCCCCATAAAGTGCCACGCAATCGCAGCTACTAACCCACCAATCAATGCAGGTACAATCCGCACTTTTGCATTGGTCAAAAAGCTATAAGCACCCGCTAAGCAGAGCGTTAAGATAAAAATCGTAAAGCCCTGTCCTAAATAAACAGAAAGCCAATCGGGCATAGGTACATCCAACGCTTTTAAAATTACTGCACTTGAAATTAATGAAATCAATGAAAAAATAACAACGGGTCCAATGAGTACAACAACCAAATAGTACGAAAAACGTTGGGCAAAATGACGATTCCGCTCAACTCCCCAAATACTATTAAACGCACTTTCGATCGTACTAATTAAGCTAACAACGGTATAAAATAGAACCAAAAAACCTATACTACCTAAAAGCCCTACTTGTACATTATCCACAAAACCAATCAACGTAGATGTCAGTTGCTCATCTTGGATACCAATGGCATCAAACATTTTATTCAAAGTTGGTACAAAACTCTGATAAACACCAAAACTCTTCAAAATTGAAAAGCTCACCGCCATAAATGGCACAATGGATAAAATTGTCGTATACGCTAATGCTTGCGCTTGTGTTCGAATACCTTCTTTAGAAACGCTTTCAATTAAACGATAAACTAATCTACATACATATTTAAAAAAATTGCTAGGCTCTGACCATAACCAAGCAGTTAATTGACTCACTAAATTCATACAGTTACTTTCGCTAAATCTGCACGAATTTCAGCAGCTTTTGCTTCCAACTCCTCAGAAGAATACATCAATGGCGCATCAAATTTCCCCCAAACAGGGCCCGGCCAAGCACTATCAGTTTCATAACGTGCAATCACATGAATATGTAACTGTTTCACAATATTCCCTAAGTTAGCTACATTTAACTTATCTGGGCTATATTTTTCTTTCATCCATTGAGCAACCATTGCAATTTCACGCGTTAATTGATGCTGATCTTCCACTGACAGCTCAATCAACTCAGAAACATCTGTTCTACGAGGTACTAAAACCAGCCAAGGAAAACGTGATTCATTTTGAAAATAGACATTACACAAAGGTAACTCTGTCACAAAACATGTGCTACTGATAATCCTTTTATCGATGATCATCGTCATATCTATGCCTTTTGAGATAAAGCTTCACCTAATTTATCGTTTAATGAATCTAATTGACCAACCCACTGTGAGCGCATACTTTTTAAAGATGCTTCTGACTGCAATAATTCATCTGCTAAATTTAAACCCACCATAATCGCCGCTTGCTCTATTGACATCTTACCGCTTGCACGCATTGTTGTTAATTTCGAGTCTAATAACACTGCTGAACGTTTCAAAGAATCAACCTTATCTACTGGACAATTAATTTTATAATCGATTCCCAAAACTGTAATTGTAATTAATTCCATTAATCTTTCCCCTTATTGAACGCCTAAAGACTCTAAACGGCTCATAATTTTCTTCAAATGCATCGTCAATTCAGCATTGCGAGATTGAATCAATGCATTTTCATCTTGTAATGCTTGCACTGTCTGTGCTGATTCTGCCTGCAATGTTTCCAATGCTTGTGATGATGCCGCTTGCAGCGTTGCTAAAGCTTGTGCAGATTCTGTTTGTATCGTCTCAATTTTATGAGCTGATTCTGTTTTCAATGATTCAATTGTATTAGCAGATTCTGTCATACATTGACTTAAACTCTCTTTTAAAAGCCCCAACTCAACTTTTAAACTTTTATTCTCTTCCAACATTGCGAAAATTTTTGCTTCTAATTCTTTGAACTTATCTTCAATCATCCTTTGAGACCCTATTCCATTTAAGGTTTAACAAATTTTGGCACATCCCCGTAGTAGCCCATAGCAAATTTTGCCATTTCACGCTTACCAAAAGGCAATTTATCTGCAACTGTTAAGCCAATATTGCGTAATTTATTCATCACGAAGTGATCTGATCCACCACTGCGTTTGAAAAGATCCATCGCACCCATAATCAGCATATTGTGCTTTTTACGACGCTTTTCATATTGTTTCAAAACCACATCATCTGATAGATTTAAACCTTGCTGACGAGCATTCATTAACTCTTCCACCAAAGTTGCAGCGTCTAAGAATCCGATATTAACACCTAATCCTGCTAAAGGATGAATATTATGTGCTGCATCACCTGCTAATACGAAATGATCACGGTAATATTGGCGCGCATGATTCAATCGTAATGGAAAAGCACCTAAACTCCAACTAGCTTCGATATGGCCAAAACGACCGCCAAAAGCTTCAGTTAAACGACGACTAAATTCTTCACGATCCAATGCTAATAGTTCATCAGCTTCTTGGTGAGTCGTATGCCAAGCTAAAGAACAACGACCATCATTCAATGGTAACAATGCCACAGGGCCATTCGTTGTGAATTTTTGCCAGCAAGTATTATCATGTCCACGTTCAGGCTTCACCTGACCAACTATTGTTTTTTGACCATAACTCCAACCTGTGCATGGAATATTCGCCCAATCACGAATCAATGAGCGACCACCATCAGCACCCACAACTAATTCAGCTTCGTATTTTTCGCCATCATCAGTTTGTACGATCACGCCATTTGCAGTATTTTCAAAGCTCACTAATTTTCTTTGATCTAATAATGTAATATTCGCTTCTACTTTTACGCGATCCAATAAAGCACCTTGTGTTGCTTCATTATCCAAAATCCATCCTAATGCATCTGATCCCGTACCATCTGCATCAAATTGCAATGAACCATCACCTGATCCATCCCATACATGCATATGTAAAAATGGTGTCATTCGGCCACTATGTAATAATTGATCCCAAACACCTACATGCTCCAGCCATTTACGGCTAGATGGTGTGAATGCAGAAACTCGCAAGCCATAATCATCTTTTGGGTAAAGTTTTTCAATCGGGGCAAATTCAACAATCAACACTTTGAAGCCAGCTTCAGCCAATGCCAAACCAATGCTTGATCCCACTAAACCCGCACCATTAATGATGACATCAAATTTCTGCATATTTTCTCCTAATATCCCATACCCACTTTTGCAATTTTCTTCTTCACAAAAGGCAATGTTTTCACACCCAATAAACCTAGTGATCGTGCTGTTTGTGCCAAAGTACCTTTGACACCAAACGCATTCACTAAGAAATCCGTTGCGCCCACTGTTTTCACAATATCTTTATGACGAGCATTGTTGAATGCTATCAAATCATTGTCTGTTGGATATTGATTCACTGCAAATAAATCAATGATTGCTTCACAATCACGAATACCTAAATTCAAACCCTGTCCTGCAATTGGGTGCAAACCATGCGCGCTATTACCTGCTAATAATAACTTACCGTCCACCACTTTTTTAGGAATCATCAAGGTTAATGGCCAAACTTGTCGTTCAGTCACCTCTGTAATATCCCCTAATCTTGCACCAATGCGTGCTAAAATTTCCGCAGCATAGGTTAAATCAGATGCTTTTTTCCATTTATCCGACTCGCGGCTATCCGTCACCAACACAACTGCCATTTCATTATCATTCACAGGTAATAAAGCCAAAGGCCCTTCATCTGTAAAACGTTCATAAGCAATATTTTGATGCGGCTTTTCAAAAGTTACGCGCGCAATCACTGCAATTTGGTCATAATCACGAGAGAATGTTTCAATGCCAAAATTATTACGCAAAACAGAATTCACACCTTCAGCAGCAATCAGCCAATCAAAAGTTTCTGTGTTTTTTTTATTATTTTGCTGAATAACGACTGTGCCATCTGATAAATCCGCATTTGGAGTAATTTTACTTCCCAAACAGAGTTCAATATCAGCATGTGCAAATACTTGTTCATACAGTGCTAAAATCACGCGCCCTTGCGGCACTAGATAACCAAAATGATCTAAATTATGTTGAGAGGCTTTCATGAGCACCTCAACTTTACATTTTTTTTGTGATACATGCACAGCATTAATAGCTGTTGCATAATTTAGCATTGGATCCCAAACGCCCAATCGCTTAAAAAACTCAACAGTGCGATGGGACAATGCCAACATACGACGATCATCCACCAAAATATCTTTATCAATCTGTGGCTTTTGATCCAAAAGCTTCACGTGATAACCTGATTGCCCTAATCCTAAAGCCAGTGCTAATCCAATCGGACCCGCACCTGAAATACAAAAAGAGAGTCGATGATCGTTCATAATATTTATAGTTTTGATAATGTTAGAATTTCATAACCTGTTGCGGTCACAAGAATTTGATGTTCCCACTGCGCGGATAAAGAGCGATCTCTTGTCACAACTGTCCAATTATCCGAAAGGACTTTACATGTATGTTTACCAACATTCAACATGGGTTCAATAGTAAAAATCATACCTTCTTGCATCACATCAGTTACTTTTGGTGAATCATAATGGAGTACTAAAGGGGCTTCATGAAACTCAATACCAACACCATGGCCACAAAAATCCTCCACAACAGAGAAATGATTTGCATGTGCATGCTTTTGAATGACTTTACCAATTTCACGGAATGAGGCACCTGGCTTCACAACCTCAATTCCTTTCATCATGCATTCATGCGTGACATCAATTAAACGTTTTGCCAATGTTGATGGCTCTCCCGCTGTATACATACGGCTATTATCACCAAAGTACCCATCTAAAATCACAGTGACATCAATATTCAAGATATCCCCTTTTTTCAGAGGCTTATCATTAGGAATACCATGACAAACGACATGATTTAACGAAATACATGTATATTTAGGGAAACCAGGATCACCGTAACCGAAACATGCTGAAATTGCACCATGATCCAAAATAAATTGGTTCATAATATTGTCTAGTTCTTCAGTTGTGATGCCAACTTTGACATGCTCGCCAATCATATCCAAAACATCCGCCGCTAAACGACACGCTTTACGAATTCCTTCGATCTGTTCTGGAGTTTTTATTTTAATGTCAGACATTACTATCCTTCTGTTAAGTTCTTGGTAGTGTCACACCTGTTTGACCTTGATATTTACCACCACGATCTTTATAAGATGTTTCACAAATTTCATCCGATTCAAAAAAGAGCATCTGTGCAACGCCCTCACCCGCATAAATTTTTGCAGGCAATGGAGTTGTATTAGAAAATTCCAAAGTCACATGTCCTTCCCATTCTGGTTCTAATGGCGTTACATTCACAATAATGCCACAACGCGCATAGGTTGACTTGCCTAAGCAAACTGTCAATACACTGCGTGGAATACGGAAATATTCAACGGTTCTTGCCAATGCAAATGAATTAGGTGGAATGATACAAACATCCGAAACCACATCCACAAACGTGCCATCTTCAAAATTTTTAGGGTCGACAATCGTGGAATTAATATTTGTGAACACTTTAAATTCATTGCTACAACGCACATCATAACCATAACTAGATGTACCATAGCTAATGATACGACTTTCATTGTCATCATAACGCACTTGGTTCGGTGCAAAAGGTTCAATCATGCCGTACTTTTCGGCTTGTTCACGGATCCAACGATCTGATTTAATGCTCATAATTTAGCTGTTCTCTACAACAATTTTAGGGAATTTGCCTGCCACATCTTTAGGTCTTTGTGACAAATGTGACACCATTTTAAGTGCAATTTCTTGATAACGCAAAGCAATATCCGAATCATTGAGCGATTGAACTTCGCCATTATCCAATGCTTTGCGCACACGAATATCTAATGGCAATTGTCCCAATAATGGCACATGGCTATCTTCTGCCAATAATTTACCACCATCTGAACCAAAAATAGCTTCTTCATGACCACAATTAGAACAAACGTGTGTGCTCATATTTTCTACTACACCCAAAATTGGTACATCCACTTTCTCAAACATATCAATACCTTTACGCGCATCGATCAATGCAATATCTTGTGGTGTTGTTACAATCACACTGCCTGCTACTGGAATTTTTTGTGACAATGTTAACTGAATATCACCTGTTCCCGGTGGCATATCAATGATTAAATAATCAATATCACGCCAATTTGTATCGTTCAACAATTGAGTCAACGCACCTACAGCCATTGGAGCACGCCAAATCATGGCATCTTTTTCATCCACCAAAAAGCCAATAGACATTGCTTGCATACCATCGATATCAATTGGCTCCATGCTTTTATTATCTTTAGAAACAGGCTTATCTTTTGTGCCAAGCATTTTGGGCATACTTGGACCATAAATATCCGCATCCAAAATACCCACAGAAAAGCCTTCATTTTTTAATGCATAGGCAATATTGATAGATGTTGTTGATTTACCAACACCACCTTTACCTGATCCCACTGCAATAATATTTTTGATATTTTTAAATGGTTTCAAACCATTTTGCACTTTATGTGTCACATTTTTAGCATTGATCTCAAAACGAACGCTTTCACCTGCTTTTAAAAATGGCTGAATAACATCGCCACAAGCTTTCACCAATGCTTCATTATAGGTTTTACTTTCAAAATTTAGAGTAATTGTCACCACATATGTTTGATCTTTTTCAAAATAATCTACAGATGTAATGCGCAATAAATCGCCCAGCTTTTTATTATCAAAAACTACTTTGACATCATTTAAAGCATTCATGATTTTTTCTTTCATACAACCCTCAGCACAATTTTAAACAGTTCTAGCTATTCTAGCACGGCTCACGTAAACTCGACGAAATCTCATAAACTGATATTTATCATAATTAATGCGAGCGTTATAGATTGGGGATTAAATTCAAATAATTGATCAATTTTCCATGATATAATCGCAAAGATTACAATTTTAAATCACCATAGATTATATAGACACAGGATAATTATGAAAAAAATAATCCCCTTGAGTATGGCAAGCTTAATCGTATTGTCTGGTTGTATTTGGCCTGCTGTAGATGGTGCACCTGTTTATGGTGTCCCTTATGATCAACACATTGCTGAACAACCAAAATATAAATATGAACATTATAATGCTTGGGAAGTATCTGCAGTAGAACGCAACTCTTTAGATCGTGAAGTAGCAGATTTCAACCAAAATTCATCCTACAAAATGCAAGAAGCATTGCGTAAGTCGATCGTAGAAGTTAAACAAAAATATCCACTTCTATTTAAAAAGAAAAACGATATTTTTGCTAATGAAGTATTCCTAGTAGGTGCTTTAGTTAATTCAAAAGATATTAATAAAAGTGAAAAAGCTGGTCGCATTACAGGAATGGGTCTAACAGATGCCATTGGTAAAACAGCAACTGCTAAATATATTCGTTATAAACGTGACATGATTGCTGTTCAAAATAAAATGGTTGTGCCAACAGCAGAAGCATCTCGTGCAGCCGCGGCGTTTAAAGCCGATATTATTGTCATGGGCGCTTATACTGTGAATGCTGAAGATATCTCTGTGCGCTATGCATTTTATGATGCGAAAACTCGTGCCTTCTTAGCAGAAGGTCGTGCTGCAATCCCTCTGGATCGCAACACAACTAAATTTGCATCAGATATCTAATACAGACAATACTTGTTGCCCAATATCTGATTTGGGCAACAACTGCATAGACAAACTATCATTTCGTTCTAAAATCAATAATAAATCAGGATCAGGCAAAGATTCTCCACCTTTTTCAGGCCATTCAATTAACCAAATTTTCTGATCATCTTCTAAAAAACCTAAATCATAAAGGTCTTCTTCTTCAATACGATACAAATCAATATGATCAATATCTAAACCATCTGCCATATAACTTTCTATAATGGTATAGGTAGGACTTTTAATATTTTCATCAACACCCAAAGCTTTTAGAAAATATTTTGAAAATGTTGTTTTTCCCGCACCTAAATCACCTGATAAGTACAATTTAAATGCTGATAATTTTTGTGACATCACGACTGCTGCAAGCTTTTGTGCAATTGCAGCAGTATCTGTTTCATGATGTAAATCTACTGCTAAATCCATCTTAATCCTTCAGTCTTGCGATTGCTTTTGGCAGGAACTCTATCACATCTGTAGCAATTACAGAACGATAGCCCTGTTCCGCACAAAGATCTCCCGCAAAGCCATGCAACCAAACACCTAATCGTGTGGCTCGCCTTGCAGAAACTCCTTGCACAATTAAACCTGCAATAATACCACTTAAAGCATCACCCATACCTGAACTTGCCATCGCTGGATTGCCTGTTGTATTGATACTTAAAAAGTCTGAATCACAAACCAATGAACCTGCACCTTTTAATACAGTAATACCAAATTTTTCTGATAACTGATAAGCAGAAACTAAACGATCTGCTTCTACATCATTCACGGTACCATGTAATAGCCTTGCTGCTTCAACAGGATGAGGTGTAATGACATGATTATCTTTATTTTCTTCTAACAACTCTTTAGATATTTTATCTTGAGCAATCAGATTTAAGCCATCAGCATCAATCACAATAGGTTTACCAGATGCTAATACCGCATCCATTAATTCAATAGACCATTCATTTGTTCCTAAGCCACAGCCGATCACAATACACGTTGCAACTTCTAACATAGGCGCTAACTCTTCTGCGCCATTCACACCACGCACCATTAACTCAGGATGATAAGGAATCATTGCAGTGGCATGTTGAGGATGCGTTGCGATAGAAACACGACCAGCACCAATACGCAAAGCAGCATGCCCCGCTAACAATGCAGCACCAGCCATGCCAATATTACCACCCACCACTAAAATATGGCCAAAATTACCTTTATGATTAAATTTCTTACGATCAGGGAACCACTCAGCCATTGTAGGTAAATTAAAACAGCACGATGCAGCATGAATAGATTCAAAACACTCTTCAGGAATACCCAAATCTGAACAGATAACTTTTCCAACATATTCAGGGCCCTTCCCTGTATATAATCCAGGCTTTTGGGCTATGAATGTAATAGTTTCAGTGGCTTTAACAGCCTCACTCAAAATTGCACCGGTATTTGCATTCAAACCAGATGGTACATCTAATGAGATTACTGGTTTACCGCTACGATTAATAAGCATTGCAGCACCTAACCATTCACCCGATAAGGCACGATTGACACCCGTACCCATCATGGCATCAATAATTAAATCTGCATCATCTAAGCAACTTGAAGAGAATGATTCACATGGTACACCCATGCCTTTTGCTGCTAAATAAGCCTTACGAACATCATCCACCAAGTTATTAGGATCAGCCAAATAAAATATCTTAACCTCAAATCCTGCACTCAGGGCTTGTTGAGCAAAGAAATAGCCATCGCCGCCATTACGCCCTGCCCCCACAATCACTGCAATTTTTTTCACATTTGGATATGACTTATAGAGATATCCCAACACAAATAATGCAGCGCGCTGCATCAATGTAATAGATGCGATATTGAGCACTTCTAGTGCACTTTTCTCGATATCTTTGATGGCATGAATGTCATACAAAGGCGTTGAAGCGTTCTTCATAATACTTAACAATCCTATAAAATATGTGATTGAGCTAATTTAGACAATTAAATCGGTACTAAAATAGTCCTAAGATTTAAAGCTGTATAGCATTAGATCATTTTTTATACAGCAAACAATGCTAATGTAGCGAAATGCGTGAGACATAATCTAGAAATCAACAGCCTCATTGATTTATGTCAAACCATACATTCTCTTCATTCGTTTAAACTGCCATTGTAAGCGTAAATTAGATAAGATTGCTGAACATGTTAAACCAATAATTAGGCCAATCCACACACCTTCTGCCTGCATATTTTTAATAACTGCTAAATAATAACCTATAGGCAAAGCCACTAACCAATAAGATGTAATACCGATTACCATCGGTGCTTTTGTATCTTTCATACCGCGCAAACAGCCTGCTGCTGCAATTTGTAACCCATCGGGCAATTGGAATATGATTGAGAAAATTAATAAATGCGCACTTAACTTTAAAATTTCAGGATCATCTGAAAATACCATTGGTAAATATGACTTCAAAGCAAACAGATAAATGCCTGTGCAAATCATGATACCAAAACACGTTAATCGCCCCATTTTTGCGATGCGCATTGCACCCTCAAAATCTTTACGCCCCATACGCTGGCCAATT
>NZ_MVDO01000011.1 GCF_002006755.1 Wohlfahrtiimonas larvae
AGTTGCAAAAATTGAGCGCATTGAAGCGGTTACAAATATTGATGAAATTATTTTAGCATCGGATGCCATCATGGTTGCTCGTGGCGATTTAGCTGTTGAAATTGGTGATTCTAAATTGATGGGTGCACAAAAACGCATGATTATGCGAGCGCGTGAATTGAATCGTGCTGTGATCACTGCAACACAAATGATGGAATCTATGATAGAAAACTCATCACCAACCCGTGCTGAAGTGATGGATGTGTCAAATGCTGTACTGGATGGAACAGATGCGGTGATGCTCTCAGCAGAGAGCGCTGCAGGTAAATATCCTGTGGAAACAGTGAAAGCAATGGCAGAAATTTGTATTGGCGCTGAAAGTGAACAGTTTTCTGTCTTAACACCCAATGCATTCATTAAAGACCGTAAGTTTAATTATACAGATGAAGCGATTGCTATGTCCGCAATGGTTTTGGCAAATCACTATGATGTTCAAGCTTTGGTTTGTTTGACTGAATCAGGCACGACCGCACTATTAATGAGCCGTGTGACATCAGAGATTCCGATTTATGGTTTAACGCGCCATTCAGAAACAGCAGGGCGTATGACATTGTATCGTGGCGTCAAGCCTATAGAATTCAGCGTACATCACGCTAATGAGGAAGATGTTGTGGGTGAAGTTATGCATGTTTTAAAAGAACACAAGGCTGTAAAATCTGGTGATCGTATAATTATCACGCGTGGATCACTTAATTTTGTGCAAGGTGGTACAAATAATTTACGTATAGCAGTGGTTGAGTAAAAAAAATACAATTTCAGGGTTGCGTTAACTTTGAAATTGTATATAATTCATTTCTCTTTTGGAGGTGTGGCCGAGTGGTTGAAGGCACCGGTCTTGAAAACCGGCAACGGGTTAAACCGTTCGTGAGTTCGAATCCCACCACCTCCGCCAAGTATATTAAAAAAGCTTGTTTATCTTATTGATATGCAAGCTTTTTTATTGCCTGTCTGAAATGCTGTACTCTCATCCGTACCCTGTGTGGATTTCGATGGATTGTAAAAACAAAACTATGTTCTTATCTCATTCACCTAATATTTTTCATATTAGGCTTTGAGTGAGCTATGCTGTGAAAGATGAACAAATTGAAAATATTATTACTGCTGAAAAAACAAGCCCAAATTGTAAAATTGACATTAATTCTCCGGCATGTCGTCAAGATGTTAAGAAAGCCTTAATCATAGGGCTAAAAGATTTTAATGAAGAGACACAGGGGCAAACCGTAGGAT
>NZ_MVDO01000110.1 GCF_002006755.1 Wohlfahrtiimonas larvae
ATTGCTGAACATGTTAAACCAATAATTAGGCCAATCCACACACCTTCTGCCTGCATATTTTTAATAACTGCTAAATAATAACCTATAGGCAAAGCCACTAACCAATAAGATGTAATACCGATTACCATCGGTGCTTTTGTATCTTTCATACCGCGCAAACAGCCTGCTGCTGCAATTTGTAACCCATCGGGCAATTGGAATATGATTGAGAAAATTAATAAATGCGCACTTAACTTTAAAATTTCAGGATCATCTGAAAATACCATTGGTAAATATGACTTCAAAGCAAACAGATAAATGCCTGTGCAAATCATGATACCAAAACACGTTAATCGCCCCATTTTTGCGATGCGCATTGCACCCTCAAAATCTTTACGCCCCATACGCTGGCCAATTAAGGCGATCAATGCAAAGGATGTACTTAGAGGAACCATAAATGTCAAACTTGTAATATTCAATGCAATTTGATGACTATTAATCACAATTTCGCCAAAACGGCCTAAAATCAGTCCTGAAACTGAGAATAAAGCAACTTCTGCAAAGATTGACGCACCATTCGGTACACCAATTTGTAACAATCCTTTTACTTGTTTAAAAATACGCGCGCGATAGCGGAATAAATTTAACGTTTTCAAACGAGGTTCTACCCGATAAAACATCAACATGCATGCTAACATGCTCCACATCGCAAAAGCAGTACCTAAACCAGAACCAATCACACCATAACTTTTTAATCCTATCGGCTCATACCCATATACTAAAAAGTAGTTCATAACCCCATTCACAACAAAACCTACAAATGTCACAATGGTGACAGGCAAAGGACGCGCAACGCCTTCACAAACACAGCGCAATGTATTGAATAAGAAAATAGCAGGCACACCCACAGACAATGCACGCAGATAATTGACTGACAGCGGTATAACATCATCTTGAACTTCAAAGAATCTAAGAATATATTCTGACTGCCACATTATTGAAATGGCAATGACAGAAAATACCAAGGCAACAGAAACACCACCATGAAAAATGGTTGGAATTCGTTTAACTCGTTTCGCACCAAACTGGTGAGCAGTCAAAATAGTCACAGCCATCAATGTGCCGCTCGCAAATAACAAGATTGGATTCCAAACAAAAACACCCATTGCAACACCTGATTGCACAAGGGCATCAAAATGCCCTGTAATGGCTATATCTGTCGTCCCCATGCCTACTTGCAACAACTGCGTACATAAAATTGGTAACGCCAATAAAATGAGCGCTTTAAATTCAGCGCCCACAAATATTTTTTTCATAAAACAACCTTAATAACAACTAGATGATATGTTTACTTATACATGATTTATGTTGTAGTTTGGAAAATTTCCACAATCCCGTTGATACAAAATTGCACACCCATACAAACCAACAAAAATCCCATAATACGAGAAATAACTTCAATTCCACCTTCACCTAATTTTTTCAAAATCACACCAGAACTCTTTAAGCAGAACCATAAGAACCAACATAGTCCCATAAATGCAATAATTGGAGATGTGTACATAACCCAAGTTGCCACACCAAAATTTTGCATTGTAGAAGCAATACTAATCACCATAGCAATTGTCCCCGGCCCTGCAAAACCTGGCATTGTTAAAGGAATAAATGAAAGGCTTGTTGAATTACTCGTTAATCCCTCATCCACAACATTGCCTTGTGTTGGTGCTGGAAATAGCATTTGAAAACCAATAATTAAAACGATCAGTCCACCTGCAATTCTTAATCCTGGTATTGATATTCCAAAAATATTCATTACCAACTGTCCACAGAAGAAACTCACCAACATGACACAAAAAGAATATTTAGCAGCTTCTCTAGATTGTTTTTGTTTATCTTCAGGAGAAAGTCTTGCTCCTAAGCTCATCATTAAGGTTACGGCAACTAACGGATTTGCTAATGGTAATAGCATAAAAAACACGACAAAAATTATTTTTATAAAATCAAACATAATATTATCTCCTCAAAATAAAATAAGGCAGCCAGAGGTCTGCCTTATTAAACGAAGATAGTAATTGATATTACTCTTCCACTATCACTATCTCATCCTCAGCCTCTTCGAGCACTTTATCTTCTTGCACTTCTTCACATTCTTCTGCTTCAACAGCAGTTAAACCTACTAATTTATCGGATGCATCCAAACGAATTAAGCGAACACCTTGTGTATTTCGTCCCAAAATAGAAATTTCAGAGACACGAGTACGAACTAATACACCATTGCTTGAAATCAGAATCACCTCTTCTTGTTCTTCAACCAAACAAGCACTAATTACATTACCATTACGCTCAGATGTTTGGATACCAATCATCCCCTTGCCGCCTCTACGATGACGTGTAAACTCCTCTGTACGAGTACGTTTACCATAACCATTTTCAGTGGCAATTAATACAACACTATCATCTTCTGGAATAATCATTGATAAAATCGTTTGATCATTTGTTAAATTCATCGATTTAACACCGCGCGCACCACGCCCTGTATCGCGAACATCTTCTTCACTAAAGCGATTCACTTTACCGTCTGATGTAAAGAGCATGATATCTTTAGTGCCATCAGTAATAGTTGTACCGATCAACTCATCACCTTCATCTAATGTGATCGCAATCACACCTGTAGAACGCTGACTTGCAAATTTATCCAATGTTGTTTTCTTAATCACACCAAGCTTTGTTGCCATCACAATATATTTATCAGCAACATACTCATCCACTGGCATGATGGAGCTAATGCGTTCACCTTCGCTCAATGGTAACATATTCACGATTGGGCGGCCTGATGAACCGCGGCCTGCTTCTGGCAATTCATAAGTGTGTAACCAATAAACGCGACCCGTTGAAGAGAAGCACATCAATTGTGAATGCGTACTTGTTGTCATCATATTCACAACATAGTCTTCATCTTTAACTTTAGCCGCAGATTTACCTCGCCCACCACGTTTCTGTGCTTGATATTCACCGAGCTGTTGATACTTGATATAACCGCGATGAGATAACGTTACAACCACTTGTTCATCTGCGATTAAATCTAAAATATTGATATCTTCTGCAGCTTGGCAGATTTCTGTACGACGCTCATCATGATAATCCGCACGTACTTTTTCTAACTCTTCTAATACAACTTCACGTAAACGATCAGGATTCACTAAAATTTCAATAAATGCAGCAATTGCTTCTAATAAGCTCTCATATTCACCGTGAATCTTATCTTGTTCTAAACCTGTTAAACGCTGTAAGCGCATATCCAAGATTGCTTGTGCTTGTGTTTCTGTTAAGCGATAGCCTTCAGCCAATAAACCAAAGCCTTCCAACTCGCTCATTTTTGCATTTTCATTCAAATGTGCAGCACGTTCTAGCATTGGGATAACATCACCTGCCGCCCAAACCTTCGCCAGCATTTTAGTTTTTGCAGTTGCGCCATCTGGTGAAGAGCGAATCAGTTCGATCATTTCATCAATGTTCGCCAATGCAACTGTTAAACCTTCTAATAAATGCGCGCGTTCACGCGCTTTACGCAAATCAAAGATTGTACGGCGAGTGATCACTTCACGACGATGCGCCACGAATGCTTCCAATACTTGTTTCAAGTTCAACAATTTTGGCTGACCTTGATCGATTGCAACCATGTTGATGCTGAAACTGCTTTGCAATGAAGTATGTTTGTACAATTGATTCAACACAACCATACCTGATTCGCCACGTTTCAATTCAATGACGATGCGCATACCATCTTTATCGGATTCATCACGCAAGCCATCTGGTGCAATGCCTTCAACGATTTTATCGCGGTGCAACTCAACAATTTTTTCAATCAAGCGAGCTTTATTCACTTGATAAGGCAGTTCTGAAACCACAATCACTTCACGATTACGTTTTTCATCAATTTCAATTTCACAACGCGCACGAATCACAACACGACCACGGCCTGTATGATACGCTTCACGAATTCCACGTGTACCATTGATGATGGCTGCTGTTGGAAAATCTGGCGCAGGAATATATTCCATCAAACCATCGATTGTAATTTCTGGATCATTGATCAATGCAACACAAGCATTGATGGTTTCAGTTAAGTTATGTGGCGGAATATTTGTCGCCATACCAACCGCAATACCTGATGAACCATTTACCAATAAATTTGGAATTTGTGTTG
>NZ_MVDO01000111.1 GCF_002006755.1 Wohlfahrtiimonas larvae
ATTTCTGGATCATTGATCAATGCAACACAAGCATTGATGGTTTCAGTTAAGTTATGTGGCGGAATATTTGTCGCCATACCAACCGCAATACCTGATGAACCATTTACCAATAAATTTGGAATTTGTGTTGGCAATACAGATGGCTCAATTTCAGAACCATCATAGTTTGGAATAAAATCTACAGTTTCTTTATCAATATCTTGTAATAAAGTATGAGCAATCTTGCTCATTCTTACTTCGGTATAACGCATCGCAGCAGGTGAGTCACCATCCACCGAACCAAAGTTACCTTGACCATCCACCAACATATAACGCATTGAGAATGGCTGTGCCATACGAACGATTGAATCATAAATTGCACTATCACCATGCGGATGGTATTTACCCATCACATCACCCACGATACGCGCAGATTTTTTATAAGGTTTATTCCAATCGTTATGAGTTTGATTCATCGAATGTAAAATTCGGCGATGAACTGGCTTCAATCCATCACGAACATCTGGCAAAGCACGACCAATAATCACGCTCATTGCATAGTCGAGATAAGATTTTTTCATCTCCTCTTCTAAGTTGACCGGAACTATCTCTTTGGCAAACTCACTCATTGAATATCCTTTGTCTAATTATTAAGCTTATAACCGAAAAATTATATCACAAAAAGGTCAATTCTGCCTGAAATTCACAGATTGGAATTCCTTGATTCTTAGCAAGTTTTTACGCAAATGGAATCACATAAAACTTTTACTTCAATCCTTGTTCTTTTTCTTTCATTCGGCTCACAATGGTTGCCATGATTAAACCACCAACAACAGTTACATGTTCTAATGCAAAAAACAAAGCAACTTCAAATCCTTCGACAGGATTGTGCCAAAAAGTATGAACAATTAGGATCGTTAACAACATAAAAATAGATAACGCACCAGAAGCTAACCATACACAACGATTCATCAAAATCAAAAAAGATCCCGTTAACAACGTAATAATCGTGGCAATATTAAAAAATATAGGCGGGTGCAAACCTGCTGACCGCATTTCTGCCAACCCACCTTCAAAATCAATCAATTTAGCCAAACCTGATGATAAAAATATGACTACCAATAAAACTCTTGCCACAATCCATAAAGCTTTACTATCTAAAATTCTATGAATGAATATTTGCATTTCAACCTCCATTGATTAAATGGTTCAGAGTATAAAACCTCAAGTTAAATTGAGGTCAAGCAAATACTTTATTCATAACCAAATATCGACAGTGAATGTGCATTCGGGTGATCTTGATTGGTTAATTCTACAAATGGGATATTAAACACTTCACCTAAAATTCGACCATCTTTCAATGATTGAGAATCATAAACGCCATGCAATTCGCCCTGTTTCAACACAACGCATTGATCCGCAGCATGGAGCGCCTGATTCAGATCATGCATCACACAAACAATCGTAATACCCTTTTCTTGCAATGTTTTAAAGTATTTCAGCAAATGCTTTTGATGATACAAATCCAAGTGATTAAATGGCTCATCTAATAGTAACAAACGATCTTCACCACATGTTTCCAATTCAAACAATGCTTGCACTAAAACACGGCCAATTTGTGTGCGATGCTGTTCACCACCCGATAAAACCTGATAAGTTCGATCTAACAAATGAGTTAACTGCAAATGTTCAGCCACTTCCATCATCACATTATGCGCACCTTCATGGCGATAACTTACACCATGTGGCATTAAGCCCATTGACAACACGGCCATCACATTAATGGCAAATGGAATGTGTTGCAATTGTGGCAAAACACAGCGCTTTTGCGCCAACTCTGCAATCGTATAATCTTGCAACAAATAATCATCAAAGCGAATTTCACCCGTTGTTGGCTGTTCATCGCCTGATAACATATTTAATAGTGTTGTTTTACCTGCACCATTTGGCCCAATCAGTGCCGTAAATTTGTGTTTTGGAATTCGTAACTCAGGGACATTGACTAATGTACGATCACCTTTGCGGATTTTGATCGTATAAGAGATATTTTTTAACGTAAACATCATAATCTCCTAGCGCATACCTGATTGACGATAAACCAAATAACCTAAGAATGGCGCACCAATAAATGCGGTAAAGATACCGATTGGCACCTCGGCAGGTGATGCTAGCGTTCTAGATAAACTATCTGCAAATAGGAGCAATAAACCACCTGACATAAATGATAATGGCAATACATAACGATGATCTGAACCAAAGAACATGCGCACTAAATGAGGAATGACCAAGCCGACAAAGCCAATCCCTCCAGAGAATGCAACAGCGCTGCCTGTTAAAATCGCAACACCCCAAATTTGTTGCTTCTTCAATCGTTCCACGTTCACACCTAAATGCTTCGCTTCACGCTCACCCAATAACATTGCATTCATCGCACGAATCTTAAATAAAAACAATGGCACAATCATTAACTGCAACACAAAGAG
>NZ_MVDO01000112.1 GCF_002006755.1 Wohlfahrtiimonas larvae
AAATGAGGAATGACCAAGCCGACAAAGCCAATCCCTCCAGAGAATGCAACAGCGCTGCCTGTTAAAATCGCAACACCCCAAATTTGTTGCTTCTTCAATCGTTCCACGTTCACACCTAAATGCTTCGCTTCACGCTCACCCAATAACATTGCATTCATCGCACGAATCTTAAATAAAAACAATGGCACAATCATTAACTGCAACACAAAGAGAATCGTGAGTTTTGTATAATCAAAACCACCCAAGCTACCTAAAGACCAAAATGTCAATGAGCGTAATTCTTCATCACTTGCAATAAAGGTCAACAATCCCAAAAGCGCCCCAATGAAAGCATTAATAGCAATACCGACTAATAGCATTGCACTTACGCTTACACCTTGATTATGCTTTGAGAAATAGTATAAAAAAGCTGTCACAGCCCACCCACCAATGCAGGCTGCGACAGGCAGCGTATAATCGTTTAAGTATTCTATTAATGCAGGAAATAGCTTGCCACCCAAAACAATTGTTAACGCTACAAAAAAGGCCGCCCCACTTGATACGCCAATAATGCCTGGCTCCACCAAAGGATTACGAAACAAACCTTGCATCACAGCACCAGAGATAGCAAAAGCGCCACCCACCAACAATGCTGCAAGAATTCTTGGCAAGCGAACCTGCCAAAAAATATAACTATCTAAACTATCAAAATTAAGGACTTCACCCCAATTAATCGTTAAAGCACCAAAATAACTGGAAACAACAACAGTTAAAATAATTAAGCCCGCCATAAAAATCAGGCTTAATGACAAAGACTTGTTGCCCACTATTTTGCTTCCTCTAAACATTCATCAATCATACGACTTAAAGTCAATGCATCATCATATAAATGGACGCCATAAACCAATACATGGCTAATATCCACTTCAAATACACATTTAGGCTGCACTGGTTTCGGCCAACCAATACTAGAAACATCTTTTCGTATCACAGGCATATTTTTTTCTGCAAATTCTTTACGGGTACCAATTAAAACAATCTCTGCATCTTGCTGAATTTGTGTTTCTAAGTTCACAGCTTTATAAGCGTTAAATTGACTTGCAAATGGGTTCTTTAATCCTAACAAATCGATCAAAGCTGTTGCACTTGTATCACCGCCTGCAAAACTTTTAGATCCACCGCCACCCATTTCTTCCATAATGAACAGTGTCTTACGAGCACCACGTTTACTCATATCATCTTTCAGTAAACCATGCTTTTTCTCTAATGATTGCTTCAATGCTTCACTTTTCGTTGGCTCATTAAAAATTTCACCCACTTGGGTTACCAAACTTTTAAGTTCATCTAAATTACTTGGCTTAGCTAACACATAAGTTTGGATGCCTGATTTATTGACCTGCTCAACAACATTTTTAGGCCCTGAATCTGATGACCATAAAATTAATGATGGCTTTAGTGACAACATACCTTCTGTTGAAAGTGCAATACGATAACCAACATCTGGTAGTTTTTTGAGCTCATCATTATAGCGACTGGTTGTATCCGCCCCTACTAATAATCGTTCTTTACCCAATGCCTCGACAACTTGAGTGATATAGGCAGAGGTTGTAATCACTCTTTCTTCTGCCATTACACCACTCATTAATCCCGTCACCAAAAATGTAGATATGATTAATTTTTTCATCATCATTTGCCCATCAATCTTAGAAATTCACAGTGACAGAAATACCCGCATTAATCCCAGGTTGAGTTGAACGATCCAATGCTGCATTACTCATTTTGCCCATGCGACTCGCCCAATTCCAATGTTTTTTATCTAGAATGTTATAAATACCTGCATTTACACGAACATTTTTAGTTGGCTTATATTCGGCAATTAAGTCTAAAGTACCGTATCCTGGCATTTTCACGCCATCTTTACGCAACTCTTCAGAAATTTGACTATCCTTTTTGCCTTTAGATAACTTCCAATTCAATCCGATATAAGCAATATCACTATATGCATAGTTCACACCTAAAACTGCTGTTAATGGCTCAACGCTATCAATGGGCTCTTTAGTCTTTTTATCTTTACCTTTTGCATAAGCAATTGCACCGTTAAAACGCAATTCACCATCACCATTATGCAACTCTATAATACGCAAGCTAGTTTTTGCTTCTGCACCATAAATGTATGTTTTATCCAAATTGACAGATTGATATGTCATCAAGCCAGTGTCTTTATCGACACCTTGGTAGACCATCTCTTCAATAAAATCATTATAACGCGTATAAAACGCCGCAACTGAAGCTGTATTCACATCATCATTAAAGTTCCAACCCAATTCAAATGTTTTACTTTTTTCCGGTTTCAAATGTGGATTAGAGCGAGTTGCATAACCTTGCGCCAAGTTAGCAAACCCCATATTAACCGCTGTAAAGCCTGGTGCTTTAAATCCTTCTGCATAGTTCGCATATAAAGTATGATTATCTGCGGGATAATATAAAACCGCCAAACGTTTAGATAAATTATCTTTATTCATCCCCGTTGGTGGTAAGGTGCCTAAGTTCCCATCAATATATGCTCCACCTTGCTTAACTTTTAATGAATAATGGTCATAACGCAATCCCATAATCACTTCAATAGTATTATCTAAGAAACCAATACGATCTTGAACAAATAAACCATATTCTTGCACTTTAGAATCAGGGAAACTTTTAGTTGGGAACGAGCCAGTTGGTTCTTTTGATAAACCAGTTTCAGAATTGATGGTATCTCCTAATCTTAATGTTTTAACTTTTTGATGTTTATAATTAGCACCATATGTTAATTCATGAGCAACGCTACCTAACATCACATTTTTATTAAATTCTGCATTAAATCCAAATTGATCATTATCAAAATGTGAAGTTCTCCAACGATCTTCTAAGTGTGGCGCAACAGCAGGTCTAGGCGGACGAGCAGGACTACCAAAATTCTGCCTCAACTCATCAACTTTTTGACGAGCTTTAGTTGTTTGATAGTAAGCCAACCAATGCCCTTTATCAAAAATTGGTGTTGCAGACTCAAATTCGTGTCGTAAATTAACTTGCTGTCTTTCTGTTTTTAAATTGCTAGTTCTGGCTAAATATTTAGGCTGACTTGGCATACCCATCACATGAGATGTGATAACAGATAAACCCTTATCCCACGTTTTATCCTGATAAGATTCATAGCTTAATGAGAATTTGTGTTCTGCATTTGGCTCATAAACAACTTTAGTTAAAATATTTTTAATATTAGACTCAGATGGGTTAGGGTGTTGACGATTTGCCCCTAATAAAGATTCACCATATGCTTTACCATAATAGTTTTCACGCTCATAATGTTTACGAAATGATGTTCTCACAAATGCAGACAATTCATCAGTAAATTTAGCTGCGACTGTACCTGTAATTAACTGATCACGATCTACAGAGTTATAGCTCGTTTTCACTTCGAACCCCGTTCTTCTACCCTCTTGGATAAAGTCCTCAGGATCTTTTGTTTGCATAAAAATACCGCCCGCCAATGCACTACTACCATATAGCATTGACACAGGTCCTTTAATGATATCAATGGACTTCATCGCATCAATATCAAAATACCCCATCCCTAATTCTGTGTATCCTCCAGGAAAGCTAAATGCTTTTGGTAATGGCGCACCATCGATTGCTACCATTACTCGATCGCCACCCACACCACGAATTTTAATATCATCTATTCGTCCAGAAGCGCTAGAATCAATCGTTATACCTGGTTCATAACGCAATGCACTCGATAAGTCTGTCGCACCGATGCGCTCAATTGTCTCACTCGTTACTTGTACTAAACTTGTTGCGGCTTCCTCTGCAACACGGTCATCTTTCAAAGCTGCAACAACCACGCGTGTTGTACCAATTTCTTTAGGTGCTTTTTCTTCTGCAGAAACAAGAGTGCCAAATAATGCAGCGGTTAACATAGTAAATAACAAAGTGTGACGATGGTTATGCATAACTATTCCTAAATGTGATTAAATATTAATATCAAACGACATCAATTCTCGTTTGTGTATTATTGACATTTATCAAGCATTGTCAATCAAAACTTATCACAATGTTTTAAGAAACCAATCATTCAATCCTACAATCACCCATCAATGATTGAATTCATAATTAATTTTTATAATTCACATTTCATATTTAAGAAATTTAGCAAATGAACCTTGTTCGCTTGATTTTAGTCAATTTTGCGAGGATAAATCAGACACCTTATCGATTAAAAATCATTATTATGAAGCTCTCGATATGTTCAAAAATAATTTCGAGTATCCACCAATCCAATCAGACGAGGGCCATATGAAAAAACTTTTGACCAGATTGGCAATATTAGGCATCACTGCTTTTATTGTTGTATTTGCAGGTTCTTTCATGATTATTAAAAATCGAACCAAACCATTCACAGAACCATCCAAAATTACGCCAGAAATTATTCAACGAGGAGAATATGTTGCTCGTCTATCTGACTGCGCTGCTTGTCATACTGCTCCGGGCGATCAAGAATATGCAGGTGGTTTAGCAATGCAAACACCATTTGGTGCAATCTATTCCACAAATATTACACCAGATAAAACAACTGGCATTGGCAACTACACACTAGAAGAATTTGGCAATGCAGTTAAACATGGTGTCCGCAAAGACGGCGCAGCACTTTATCCTGCAATGCCTTATGCTTCTTACACCATCATGCCAGATGAAGATATTGCCGCAATGTATGCATATTTTATGCAATCAGTGCCCGCTGTTCAAAAAGATAATGCATCATCAACATTCCCATGGATCATCAGCATGCGTTGGCCTGTTGCCTATTGGCAAATGCTATTTGCTCCCATCCGTAATTTTGAACAAAATCCTCAATTAACTGAATTACAAAATCATGGTGCTTACATTGTGGAAGGACCAGGACATTGCGGTGCTTGCCATACACCGCGAGGCATTGCTTATCAAGAAAAAGCATTATCCAATGATAAAAGTGACATTTTCTTATCAGGTGCTTTGATTGATGGTTGGAGAGCAAAAAGTTTACGTGGCGAAGGCCAAGGTTTAAAAACCTGGAGCGAAGAAGAAATTATTGAATTCTTAAAAACTGGCCGTACTGACAAAGTTGCAGCATTCGGTGCAATGGCTGATGTTGTAGAACACAGCTCTCAATTTTGGACAGATCAAGATCTCAAGGCCACAGCAAGCTATTTGAAAACATTATCCCCTGCCCCTAATAAATCTTTAGAATTAGCAACACAAAAAGATACAACAACGGATTTATTATTATCAGATAAATTCAGAGATCCTGGTGCAGTGTTATACATCGAAAACTGTAATATCTGTCATAGAGCAGATGGTGAGGGCGTGCCACGCATATTCCCTGCCTTAAACCAGAATACAGCAATTACCGCTCAAAATGCACAATCAGTGATCCAAGTAACATTGGAAGGTGGAAAAATGCCTCTCACACCTGCCGATAGAATGGCATTTGCAATGCCTGGATTTAATCATTTAAGTGATGAAGAGGTAGCACAAGTGATCAACTTTATTCGAAATTCTTGGAATAACGTAGCGCCAGAAATCTCAGCACAAGATGTTGCAGAAATTCGTCACTTCTTAGCGAATAAAGCACCTAACATTACCTCAGTGAAGGAGGTTAAATAATGAAAAAACATATCATTTTATCCTTAAGTATAACTGCATTAATGGTCACAAGTGCTTTTGCATATACCTTAACAGCTTCTCAGCCCAAAGAATATGAGATGATCAGCAAAGATGGGCAACCACTACCTGATTATGTTGTACCATCAGACTTAGCTATTGCAAATGAGCCGAATGCTGATGAGATCTTCTACGGCAAAGAACTGTTAAACTCAACCAAAAGATTATTACCTGATAATGTTGGGGCAATGATGAACTGTAATAGCTGCCATATTGCTGAAGGAAAATCTGAATTTGGCGCACCTTATTTAACATCGCTACCACAATATCCAAAAGTTATGCCTCGCGCAGGTAAACTAGTTAATATGGAAATGCGTATCAATGGTTGCTTTCAACGTTCAATGAACGGTAAGCCATTAAATCCTGAGTCCAAAGAAATGAAAGCAATGATTGCTTATATGGAATGGCTCAGCAAAACACAACCTGAAGGTGCAAAAGTTAAATTAGTTAATTCAGGTCCTGTGGATGAATCTTTGGTACCTAACGTAGATAACGGCAAAATCATTTATGCAGAGCGCTGCGCTTCCTGTCACGGCAACGATGGAGAAGGCCTTAAAGATAAACGCGGCAATATTATTTTTCCTCCATTATGGGGTGATGAATCATTCAATATTGGTGCAGGGCTAGCTCGAACTTATAAAGCTGCACAATTCGTCAAATATAATATGCCTATGGGCGTTGAAACAACTGGCATTTGGGGGCAAGGTAATCAAGGTACATTAACAGATCAAGAAGCTGTCGATGTTTCTGAATATTTTACACATATGCCAAGACCAGATTTTCCTGGCAAAGTGAATGACTGGCCAAATGGCAATAAACCTAAAGATGCAAGATATTAATACATTAAAATAATCGATGAGCCATTCGTTAGTTATGAATGGCTTTTCTTTTGATGGTTCACTTATAATCTATCTTCACGCATCAAAACAGGATAGATCATGAAACATACAATTATCACGACATTGCTTCTTTCATGCATTTTAACAGCATGTAATTCTGTACCACCTCAAGATATCAAAACCCTTTCAGCAGAATCTTTATATTACAAAGGCGTACAAAATTTATCAGGCAATGGAATCCCTCGGGATGAAGCTAAAGCACTACAATACTTCAAAGCTGCTAGCGATAAAGGTTACATTTCAGCTGATAATGCAATTGCAGTTATGTATGATGAGGGCATCGCTGTTAAAGCAGATAAAGAAATTGCGCTGCAATATTATGCAAAAGCAGCTAAATCTCAAGATACTGCGGCACTATACAATCTCGCGGCTTTTTACTATGAGAATGATCCCTCCAACCCAAAGCTTCAACAATATTTAGAGCAAGCTATAGATCATAAAGATGGTGATGCATTAAGCTTACAAGCTCGAATTCAAATGAGAAATGGCAATCTAAATGAGGCTTATCGCTTATTCGCTAAAGCTGCCAAAGTACAACATCCCGATGCACTATTTTATTTATACTTAATGAATAAAGAAGGCAAAGGTACACGTAAAAATAAAAACCTCTCAATGACCTATTTAAAAAAAGCAGCAGAACTACGCCAACCCGAAGCACTATTTATTCTAGGTACGATGTATCTGCAAGGCGATGAGTTACCTCAAGACAAACCTAAGGCTTTTGATTTGCTCAATAAGGCAGCCAAAGCTGGGCATATCAAGGCAACTGTTAATTTGGCAATTATGTATCAAAAAGGCGACGGTATCGATCAAGATCTCTCAAAATCTATACAACTATTGAAAATTGCAGCGGCACAAGGTGACCAACAAGCAATACAGACACTCCAAACCATAAAGTAACTATTTGATTTTAATAAAATATAGATATTTATAAGATAATCATTCTCAACAATAGAATAAAAACTTGACTACATTATGAATACAAAAATGAAGTCAAGTTTTTCAAAAATACCTATCAATATATTTATTTTCAATAAGTTATAATATTTTCAATGCGATTTATCTTAAAAATTATCGCTGATCATAAAAAATAAAATGACTTTTATCATAAATAATATGATTTAAAAATTGACATAAACATCAATTCTGATATTATGTCATCAGACATCTAGTTAACCCTAGATGTTCTCCTCCATATCCTCCTTTGGTGGTTATTTTGCCGAAATTCAGTTTTCGGCTTTTTTTTGCCTAAAATTTAACGTTATACTTATTTTCAGATATAGCTTGTCATTAATTCTCATTTTAAGAATTATATCATCTACCTATCATTATCAAATGCTAACAAACACTATTTACTTAATATTATCAACAACTTATTTAAATAAAAAGTTAATATCTGTCTCATTTTGATGTATAATGCTTCCCACATATTGCCGATATTTAAAATAAGGAGAACATCATGAAAGGAAGTCAAAAAGTTATCGATTACTTAAACGTATTATTAGCAGGTGAATTAGCTGCGCGTGATCAATACTTTATTCACTCAGCGATGTACCAAGAGTGGGGCTATAAAAAATTGTTCGAGAGAATTCGTCACGAAATGGATGATGAAACTGAACACGCACAATTAATCATCTCTCGTTTACTTTTATTAGAAGCAACACCCAACATGATTCCTGATAAATTGGATATTGGTGCGGATGTTGTTGCAATGCTTGAAAGTGACTTACGTTTAGAATTAAGCGTACGTGAAGCATTGAAGAAAGGCATCAAATTGTGTGAAGAAGAACAAGATTATGTAACGCGTGATATGTTAGTTGTCCAGTTGAAAGACACTGAAGAAGATCATGCTCATTGGTTAGAAAAACAATTACGTTTAATCAAAACTATTTCTTTACCAAACTATCTTCAAGACCAATTGAACGGCTAGGAGGAAGTTTATGAAAGTTGATCGCGTTGTTATTCAACAGTTGAACAAAGTATTGGGTCAATATCTTGTTTCTATTAACCAATATTTTTTACATGGTCGTATTTTGAAAAACTGGGGCTTTGAAGCTTTAGGTAAAACGATCTATAAAAAATCTATTGAAGATATGAAAGAATCAGATGATTTGATCGAACGTATTTTATTATTGGAAGGTTTACCGAATCTACAAGATTTGGGCAAAATCTTAATTGGTGAAGAAGTACCTGAAGTAATTAGCAGCGACTTAACTTGCGAATATAACAAGCGCACAGTTTTAGTTGAAGCAATTCGTGTTTGTGAAGAAAAAGAAGACTATGTTTCTCGTGACTTATTATCTCATTTGTTAGATGAAAGCGAAGAGCACATTGATTACTTAGAAACACAGCAAGAATTGTTAGCTGAATTAGGCTCTGAGAAATATCATCAATCTATTATCTAATAATAGAATATTTATGAGTTACAAAAACCGCCTTCATGGCGGTTTTTTTATTGATCTAATCAAAAATTAATAGCTCACTAACCTTCTGGCCAAATAAAACGCCCTTTGATTTCAGGATCCGTTTCAATGAATGTTTTCATTTCATCTGACTGGAAAGATTTTTTCACATCTTTCGCCCAAGTTGTTTCTAAGTCAGCTTTTTTCACTGTCACTAACAACTCTAAATCAGGCAAAAATGTTTCATGTGCCAAAGCATGTTCTGAACCAATACCTGCCAACAGTGCAACACCGCCCGGCATAATACCATAATCAATTTCTTGTAATAAACGAGGAATCAAAGCTGAATCCACTTCTTTAAACTCCAAGTTGTAAGGATTATTGGTGATATCTCTTTGTGTTAAAGTTGCAATATCTGCTTCTAGATTCACTTCAATCCAACCCACTTTTGCCAACAAAGCATAAGCACGCGCTGTGTTGGATGGATCATTTGGGATCAAAACTTTATCTTTACTCTTCACATTATCCAAATTCGTCTGTTTCACTGAATAGATGAATGCAGGAATTGAAGGTGTATGTACCAATGATGCTAAGTCACTTTTAGTTTCGCGATTATAAACATTCAAATAAGCTTGATGTTGCGCTGTATGGAAATCAATACCGCCACTGATCAATGCTTCATTCGCATCACGCAAACCATTAAAATTCATCAATTCAATTGTATAACCCTGTTTTTCTAATTGAGGCTTAACAACCTTTTCCACCAATACATTATGCGCACTTGGTGGTATACCAACTTTCAATAATTTTTTATCTGCCGATTGATCGGCGCCCTGCCCGCATGCAACCAATAAAAAACTCAGTGTTGCAGCCATAATGGGATATATATATTTTTTCATACTCACTCCATCTTAGATTTTAATTTCATATATAACATATATGCATTATATAGAATAATTTTTAACTGTATATCAAATTATTTTTAATTTAAAGTATCCTTTTTTAACTGAGAAAAGACTATGAATCAACGTTGTGGCTGGTGTGGTAACGACAAAATTTATCAAGAGTATCATGATCAAGAATGGGGTGAACCCCTTTATGATGATCAAGCACTCTTTGAATTATTCATACTAGAAACATTACAAGCAGGTTTATCTTGGATTACTGTTCTGAAAAAACGTGAAGCTTATCGTGCTGCACTGGATAACTTTGATGCTCACAAAATTGCTCAATATGATGAAACTAAATATGAGTCGTTAATGCAACATCCCGATCTTATTAAAAATAAGCTAAAAATGCGAGCCATTATTCATAACGCACAATGTTATTTAAAATTAAAAGCAGAATACGGTAGTTTTTCTGATTGGCTCTGGCAATATGTTGACCATCAACCCATTCTGAATAGCTTTGTCGAACTCTCAGATGTTCCTACCAAAACAGAAATTTCAGATCAATTAAGTCAAGATCTTAAGAAGCTAGGCTTCAAATTTGTTGGTAGTGTGACTATATATGCATTTATGCAGGCCATGGGCATGGTCAATGATCATGTCAGCCATTGTTTCAAATATAAAGTTGACATTAAATAATAATACGATAGGATTCTATCCACGCAAAATATGCGAAATTATTAAATTATATAACGTAAAATAAGGAATTATTATGTCAGCAGCATATAAAGAGTATAAAGTTGTGCGTGTTTCACAAACAGGCATTGGTATTTTGATTTTAGGTGCAAGTGCTATGCCCATTAATAAAGTAGAAACTTTATTAAATCAGGAAGCATTAAATGGTTGGTCTATGGTTTTCCAAGTCGTAGAAGTTTCTCGCTATATGCTATTTTGGAAGCGCCAATCTGTCATTGTTACTTTAGGTCGTTAATCATTTGAATGAGGATGTGCTGATGAAAACTTTAAGAGATTTAAAGCAAGAAGAAGAGTCTTTGCGTAATGAGATCAGCCAACTCACAGATGATCAACGAAGAAATATTTATCAATACTTAGATATACATCTCAAAAATCCGGATACTTATGCTGCCCTCAATTACTTCTTTATTTGTGGCTTACACCATTATTATTTAAAGAAATGGGGGCGAGGCACTTTTAATATTATTATAATGTTGCTCGGCATTATTCTAATATTTACATCCATTTCATGGCTTGGATGCATCTTAATCATCACTATTTTTATCGTAGAAATCCCTCAATTATTTCAATCCCAAAAAATAGTTTACCAATACAATAATAATTGTATGCGTATCGCATTACTCCAACAACAAAACATGTAAATACCCTTACATAGCTTCAATAATTTCGTTACAATACTTTGCATTAATATTATCTTAGACGAGACACATTCAATGAGAAAAAAGCTCCTTACATCTCTTCTGCTGATATTTCCCATGAGTATTCAGGCAAATGCACAAGAATCTTATAGCATTGGTATTGGTTTAGGGTATGAGCAAAAGCCTTATTCTGGAGATCATTCTAACTGGATTCCAGTGCCACATTTTGAATATCAAAATGGTAATTTATTCATTAAAGGTTTAAAAGCGGGCTTATATCTTTTTAATACACCTACAACTAAATTTGATGCTCATTTAAGATATGAATCCTTAAATTTTAAACCTAGTGATTCTTATGGCGCCTTACAGCACTTAAATCGCCGTAAATCTACTATTGAACTAGGGATTGGTTTTCAACACATCTTTCCTAACAAAATTTTTATCAGCGCGGATATTGATGCTGACATCTTAGGACGTAGTGATGGATTTAACATAGATACAGGAATCGGCATGATTCATCCTATCAATGACCATTTTAAAATCATTCCTAAAATTGGTGGTATTTGGTCTAGTAAAGATCACAATGATTATTATTATGGTGTTTCCAATGCAGAATCTTATAGAACAGGCATCTCATATTATTCTCCAAGTAGTAGTTTTACACCTTACATTGGTGTTGGCACAACAATTAATGCAACAGATAATCTCCATATTTTTGGTGGCGCGCAATTTAAATTCTTACCTAGTAAAGTGAAAAATAGTCCAATGACTGATCGCTCTACACTATCTAATTTTGCAATTGGCATTAACTACAATTTCTAAATCATTCTATAATGATTCAATATTTACAAGAATGGGCGCTAATATGTGCCCTTTTTTATATTTTCTAATCGCTTAATATGACAATTATGAACAATCTTAATTCACAAATACCACAAAATGGCTTTTATTACTTTTCTCAAGGTTGGAAATTAATGTTAGAGCCTGGCTTAAAACGTTATATTTTCATGCCTATCCTGATCAATATCCTTATCATTGGTGGTGCATTTTTATATATTTATACCCAAGTCAGCGACATTGTTAATTCGGCGCTAAGCTACTTACCTTCATGGTTACACTGGCTAAGCTATTTACTATGGCCATTGATTCTCATCAGCGTATTGATTTTTTTTGGCTACTTCTTCACAACTATCGCCAATATCATTGCCGCACCTTTTAATGGCATGTTATCTGCCAAGGTAGAAAGCATGCTCACTAATACAACAGCTGATGATAATTCATGGACAAATTTCGCCAAAGATTTTGCACGCAGTATTCAACGTGAATTTCAGAATTTAGCTTATTACATTCCAAGATTGATTGGCATTCTATTACTATTTTTAGTACCTGTGATTGGCACAATTGTTGCACCGATTCTCCTCTTTTTATTCAATGCTTGGATGATGTCCATTCAATACAATGACTATGCTTTTGACAATAACCGTGTCAGTTTTCCAATTATGAAACAAAGGCTTCAAAAAGATCGCCTGAATAATTTAATGTTTGGCTCAATGATTAACCTCGTGACCATGATCCCTTTCGTGAACTTAATCATAATGCCTGCAGCAGTTTGTGGAGGCACATTACAATGGGTCAAAAAATATCGTAGCGATTTTGTCAAATAAACTTGGTTTTACCTAACCTTTGTGGAACAATAGAGCCATTAATTTTATTCAAGGTTTACATTATGATTGACAATGACGGCTATCGCTCGAATGTTGGAATCATCTTGTGTAATCGGGACAAAAAACTATTTTGGGGTCATAGAATAGGACATTTAGATTCATGGCAATTTCCTCAAGGTGGAATCGACGAAGGCGAATCTCCTGAAGAGGCAATGTTTCGAGAATTGAAGGAAGAAGTTGGATTATCTTCTGATGATGTAAAAATTTTAGGAAAAACTAAAAGCTGGTTAAGGTACCGTTTACCACAACGATTGATTCGTAGAAATAATACGCCTCGTTGTATTGGGCAAAAGCAGATTTGGTTTCTATTAGAACTCACTTCCGATGAGGATGCGATTAATTTAGAGTGTTTCGATACACCTGAATTTGACCATTGGAAATGGGTTGAATATTGGAAACCTATTGATGATGTCATATACTTCAAGCGCAAAGTTTATAATAGAGCATTGGTTGAACTTGCTCCGTTATTATTTAAAGGTACAGCTATCCCAGATAAACCTTTATATGAAAAACGTGTCGATTTTAGACCAAAACCCAAAGTCAGACGCTCTTTATATCGAATGAAGAGTAGAAGTTAAAAACTCAAATAGCCCATGAAATCATGGGCTATTTATGGTTTTGATTACTGAGAAAAAAGCTGTGCTTTCTCTGCAGTAATCCAAGCTAAATCTGCACATAAAGCTTTATGGAATGCTTTGGCTTCAGGTTTGAATTTTTTCCACTCTTGATCGCCCAAGTATTTTATATCTTTATAATTACGGCCAACATTAAATGTAAATACACTTTTTGACACAATTTTTGCCATTTCTAATTTAAAATCGCCCGATGCTCGATCAATAATTTTATGAAAATCATTGGCAGAAAACTCTGTTACATTACCTTTTGTTTTGATCGCTTTACCCAATGTTCGCGTTGCATCTGCATGCGTATTATCCAACATTGTAAGCAATTGAGAATTACCATCTAGTTGTGATTTCACAACATTCACAAATTGAGAATGCAATGCATCCATCAGTATCACTGCTTCTTTTTCACGTTGTGGTAATTTTTGAAGAATAAAGTCAACTAAGACCTTCACTTGGCTCTGTTTTTCTGTAGATAGATCCAATCTTTCACCATTTAGAGAAACCTCTCCAGTTTGATGCAATATGTAATGTTTCCGCCCTTCTGTGATTTCCACAAAGTTTGCAAATGCTGTCATATCATATGTAGGATCTTGCTCACAAACAGATTTTGCAAAACTGATGGAAGACATCATAACAATGCTCACTATGTATAATAATCGAATGTATTGCTTAACTAACATAATAATTTTCCAATAAAAAAGCACAATATCTATGAATAAATATTGTGCTACACATTACAATAAAATAATTATTTTTTCACAACCGATAATGAACGTTTGATAAATACCGTACAAATCATAATGAATACAAATAAACCTGCCAATTGTATAACAGTATTTGTAGAACCACCCAATATGTTGGTTAATCCTTCAAGCATAGACAATGGCGCCGCACTATGACCGCTAGATACGCTGATCACAATAATAATTGCCATTAAAACACCCACTAAACTTTCACCCACGATTAAGCCTGATGCGATCAATGTTGCTTTGCGATCTACTAAAGTGTAAGTTTTTTCAAAGTCTTTCACATCACCTTGATACATCTTATTTTTAACTGAACGGCGGATCAACCATGCAATTAAACCACCCAAGAAAATAGGCGTTGTAATTGTTGGTGGCAAATAAATCCCCATACCCACTGCCAATGCAGGTAATCTTAATGCTGAACCTGATTTACCCAAGATAAAGTCAACAATAATAAAGAAAACGCCCAATCCAACACCGATTAAAATCATCGTCCATTGTAGATTATGTGAAAAAATACCTGTTGCGATTGTGCTCATCAATGTTGCTTGTGGTGCTGCCAATACTTGAGTAGGGTCCATATCCGCACGCGGTAATGCACCTGTAAAACCATAAGCCTGATATAACACATCCAAGATTGGTGCAATCACCAATGCACCAATGATACAGCCGATCAATAATGCAGCTTGCTGTT
>NZ_MVDO01000113.1 GCF_002006755.1 Wohlfahrtiimonas larvae
TCGTCCATTGTAGATTATGTGAAAAAATACCTGTTGCGATTGTGCTCATCAATGTTGCTTGTGGTGCTGCCAATACTTGAGTAGGGTCCATATCCGCACGCGGTAATGCACCTGTAAAACCATAAGCCTGATATAACACATCCAAGATTGGTGCAATCACCAATGCACCAATGATACAGCCGATCAATAATGCAGCTTGCTGTTTCCATGGTGTTGCATGTACTAAATAACCTGTTTTTAAATCTTGCAAATTATCATTAGAAATACATGCGATCGCTAATACCGCCGTTGTTGTAAATAATGCCAAAGCAGTAGCAAAATGCTGACCACTTTCTGTTCCTAAAAAGCCATCACTTTCACCAATTACTAATAATATCAATGAAACAACGATGATGGAAACTATACCGATCCCTGAAATTGGACTAGCTGATGACCCCACTAAACCAGCCATATAACCACTTGCTGCTGCGATCAAAAAACCCATGATGAATGCAAAAATTACTGCACAAATGACCAATGTCCAAGCAATACCCGCAGATAATCCACTATCTTGTACAAATACATAAAATGTACCCACAAGGATCAACAACATTGCAAACATAATTGCAAAAATTGTTTTCGGTGATAAATCCTGCTCAGTACGGTCAACACCCTTGCCTTCTTCATCCTTCAAAGCACCCAAAGACATTTTGACCCCTTCAATCACAGGCTTCAACAATGTAATTAAAGTCCATAAAGCTGCGATTGCCAGCATACCAGCACCAATAAAACGAACATCCTTTGCCCAAATCGTCATAGCATGATCAGCCAAGCTTGTGAAAGTACCATAATCTGCTGTGCTACTTAAAATTGGTACAACTATAAACCAAGCAATGATTGAACCCAAAATGATCGCGATGCCTGAAACAATACCCACTAAGTAACCCGCACTTAACAATGCCAATGAAAAACCCATCGGTAATTGAAAAATTGCTTTACCTTGCGTAAACCATAATGACGCGCTACCTGCTAATACGCGAAAGCCGCTTGTGAAAAGTGTCACAATGGAAGCGACTAAACCACCGAATAAAATATCTTTTAAACCTTCTTTTGAAGACTCTGCACCTTCTTTGCTATCTGTATTACAACCAGCTTTTAAAATTTCAGCTGCTGCAACACCCTCAGGATAGGGCAAATTACTTTTCACAACCATCGCATGGCGTAATGGAATAGAAAATAAAACACCGAGCATTCCGCCTGCAGAACAAACAACAAAGGTTAGCCAAAATGGAAAATTTTGCCAATAACCTATCATCAATAAACCTGGAATCACAAATATCACAGAAGATAATGTTCCAGCTGCTGATGCTTGAGTTTGTACCATATTATTTTCGAGAATTGTGGAGCCTTTGAAAAATCTTAAGACTGCCATTGAGATCACCGCTGCAGGAATTGCAGAGGAAAATGTCAAGCCAACCTTTAGGCCTAAATAAACATTAGATGCTGTAAAAACAACTGTAATCAGTGCACCTAAAATAATGCCACGCACTGTTAATTCTTTTAAGTCCTTCATAAATTTCCGATCATACTTTTTTACAAGCTATTGAATATACGCTTATGGATAAAAATGTAAACCTCTTCTACTAATATCAATAGATTGCCAATTATTTTTCAATAAATTCAAGTACAAAATACGCTACAATCACACTACAACTTATCACTCGGAGCTAAATCATGACCATTACTTTAACGGGTGCACTTATTGCCCTCATACTCGCCATTGTTCTAATTCTCAGAAAAGTTCCACCAGTTTATGGCATGTTAATTGGTGCTTTTGTGGGTGGTTTTGTAGGATTAATATTCCAAACATCGATGGATACAGCACTCACAACTACTGTAAGCACAATGATGCAAGGCGCTCAAGGTATCATGCCAGCTGTTTTACGCATCATTGCAGCAGGCGTATTAGCAGGTGTTTTAATCGAATCTGGTGCTGCACTCATCATTGCAGAAACTATCATTCGCAAAGTTGGTGAAGCTAAAGCCCTCTTAGCATTAATTCTTGCCACTTGTATTTTAACAATGTCTGGCGTATTCATTGATGTTGCAATCATCACTGTTGCACCGATTGCTCTAGCAATTGGCCATAAAGCTAATTTATCTAAAATGGCTATTTTATTGGCAATGGTTGGCGGTGGTAAAGCTGGCAATATTGTGTCGCCCAACCCTAATACAATTGCTGCTTCTGATTTTTTCAATATTGAAATGACAAGTTTAATGGCAGCCGGCATTATTCCTGCAATTTTTGGCCTAATTGCTACATACTTTTTGGCAAAGTGGTTAACCAAAAAAGGCAGTAACATTCATACCACAGATCTAACAACTGTTGATAATACTGATTTACCAAAGTTTTTATGCGCCATTTCAGGCCCCATTGCTGCAATCTTATTGTTGGCACTGCGTCCAATCGCTAAAATCACCATTGACCCTATGATTGCATTACCTGTGGGCGGTTTAATCGGTGCAATTATGATGGGTAAAGTGAAACATATTAACCATTATGCAATCTCTGGCTTACATCGAATGTCAGGCGTTGCCATTATGTTATTGGGTACAGGCACATTAGCTGGCATCATTGGCTCTTCTGAATTGAAAACCACTATGGTGAATTTAATTAATGCAACTAATTTACCTGACTATATGTTGGCACCTATTTCAGGCTCATTAATGTCATTAGCAACAGCCTCTACCACTGCAGGCACCGCTGTTGCCTCCGGCTCTTTCGGTGAAATTTTATTAAGCTTAGGTATTCCTGCTTTGGCATCTGCTGCAATGATTCATGCAGGCGCAACAACATTAGATCATATGCCACATGGTAGCTTCTTCCACGCAACAGGCGGTGCTGTAAATATGGATATGAAAGAGCGTTTAAAATTAATCCCATATGAAACATTGATTGGTTTAGTTTTAGCAATCGTTTCTACTTTAATTTTCGGCGTATTCGCAATTTTCTAAGGAGCCATTATGCACATTGTTATCGCCCCAGATTCATTCAAAGAGAGCTTGAGTGCTCTAGAAATTGCCAATATCGTTGAGCAAGGATTTCAGTCTGTTTTTCCTGAGGCAACTTTTTCAAAAATCCCAGTTGCGGATGGTGGCGAAGGAACATTACAAGCCATCGTTGATGCAAAAGATGGTCGATTAGTAGCGGTTGAAGTGAATGATCCTTTACAACGCAAAGTAACTGCTCATTATGGTTTAATAGACAATGATTCAGTTGCCATCATTGAAATGGCAACGGCAAGTGGATTAACATTGTTATCCACTCATGAACGTAATCCATTAATCACGACAACTTATGGTACAGGCGAATTGATTCGTCATGCTTTAGATCATGGTGCAAAAAAAATTATCCTTGCTATTGGTGGCAGCGCGACCAATGATGGCGGTACAGGCATGTTACAAGCATTAGGCGCACAATTCCTTGATCACAACCAACAGCCTTTATCTGCGGGTGGTGCTGCATTGCAACAACTTCATACCATTGATCTCAGTAATTTTGATGCGCGCATTCAAGAATGTGAATTTGAAATTGCCTGTGATGTGGATAATCCTTTGGTTGGTGAGCGTGGTGCTTCTGCAATTTTTGGACCGCAAAAGGGTGCGACAGAAGAAAATGTACAAACATTAGATTCAGCCTTAGATCATTATGCAGATATCGCAACCACCCTATTCAATGAAGATCATCGCTTTGCGCGTGGTGCAGGTGCTGCTGGAGGTATGGGGTTTGCGGCACTAGCATTCCTAAAAGGGCAATTGAAACCGGGCATTCGCATTGTGATAGATATTGTGAATCTTGCAGATGCAGTCAAAAATGCCGATCTTGTGATCACAGGTGAAGGTAAAATTGATCGCCAAACGATCTTTGGCAAAACACCAATTGGCGTTGCTAAAACCGCCAAAAAATTTGGCAAGCCTGTGATTGGTATTGCAGGTTCACTTGGGCATGATGCGCATTATGTTCATGATCATGGCATTGATACAGTATTTACCGTGACACAGCGTCCAGAAACGCTAGAAAAAGCATTGAAAGATACCGCAGATAATCTGTTATCATTATCCAGAAACATTGCAATCCTTTATCAACTTGGAATGAAAACAAGAGGTTAATATGACTTACAAAGCAATCGTGATTGATAAAAATCCTGATTACATAGCAACGTTAACAGATTTGAATGAAGATCAGCTCCCTGAAGGTGATGTAAAAATTGATGTGATTGCATCTACAATGAACTATAAAGATGCTTTAGCGATCACGAATAAGAATCCTGTGGTTCGGACATTCCCATTAACACCGGGCATTGATTTAGTGGGTAAAGTCACAGAGAGTCAATCCAATCGTTTTAAAATAGGCGATACCGTTATACTAAATGGCTTTGGCGTAGGTGAAGTTCATTCTGGTGGATTGGCTGAAAAAGCATCATTAAAATCAGAATGGCTCATTCATTTACCAAAAGCAATTTCACCAATCGATGCAATGACAATTGGTACAGCTGGCTACACAGCAATGCTGTCCATCATCGCACTAGAAAAACATGGCTTAACACCTGAATCAGGCAAAATTTTAGTCACAGGTGCAACTGGCGGAGTTGGTAGCTTTGCAGTTTCTCTATTGACCAAATTAGGTTATGACGTGATTGCAGCAACAGGTAAAGCAAGCGAACATGAATACCTTTATCAATTAGGTGCAAAAGAGATCATTGATCGCCACGAGTTATCAGATAAAGGTAAACCATTACAAAAAATGCGTTGGGCTGGTGCGATTGATTCTGTGGGTAGCAATACGCTTGTGAATGTATTGGCTGCCACTGAATATGGCGGCTGTGTTGCTGCTTGTGGTTTAGCACAAGGCTTTGATCTCAATGGCACAGTGATGCCATTCATTCTACGTAATGTGACTTTACGTGGTGTAGATAGCGTAATGCGCCCACTGCCTGATCGCATTGAAGCCTGGAGCAGATTAGCTGAGTTGATTGACCCTGCAACATTGGCAAATATTCGTACAGAAATCACATTGGATGAAGTGATTGAAAATGCTGATAAGATCATCAATGGTGAAATTAAAGGTCGATTGGTTGTGAAGATCTAATTCACAAACTTACCCACAGGATCTTTGGATAACCCAATTTATCTGTCCATACATAAACCAATAGAATAAAACCGAGCAATGCTCGGTTTTATTCTATTCACTACCATATTTTACAAAGTACATGCACCGCCTGCACAGCTCATATCTTCAACTTCTTCAAAATCATGTTTTTGAGTTCTCTCGAGCGTGATTCTATCATCAGCACAAAACACACAGTCATCACCAGATTGTTCATTGAAGAATGCAACCATCAGTTCTTTCCCACATGTATGACATTTTTTCATTTTATTTGCCCTGTTTATAGTATTTGAAAGTGCACTATTATATCGCTCAAAAACAACGACAGAGGGATTTTAATTTAATCATAGATACATATCACTTTTCTAATCATTAAATAATTCGTCATCAAATTGATATTTCAAATATTAAATTTTTAATATTTGGGAAAAATAACTTCAAAGTTTTTAATACTACTATCATATAACCTAAGTGTTTTAATATGCACTGGTAAATATTTATTATTTTTAGGCAAAGGTGTGGAAAGTTTACCTGTATTGGGATCATACAAATAAGGATTCTTAGAAATCGTATGGCGCGCAATATCCCCTTTGTTTTGTAAAAACATAGGAATGTCTTTGGTAGGAATTTTATCCTTCATCACTAGATATTTTAAATAGACCATTTGATGATAATTTTGTTGTTCATACAGGCGCATCCAATAATGATTAAAATCACTATAAGCTGATAGTTTTTGTGCAAACTCTAGTGTTTTAGGCATCACTTTATCTTTTAAAGTTTCTTCTAAAAAAGTTGGAGAGAGATGCTGTTGTAGATATTTATCGGATGATAAGATCTGTAACAAATTAAAGTAATCATTATAAAACTCAATGGATGGATAAATCTCATTCAGAGATAATAATGCTTCCTTAGGAGAAATACCTAATGTTTGAAAATAATCCTGATACCAGTCAGTTAAAACTTGCAAAAACCGCTCTTGGCGACTTTGTAATATATCTAAACCGCGTCTTCTATCTAAAGATCGTGATTGCGTATTATATGTAGCAGGGGCTGTGTTTAACCATGTTTTATCAACAGACTGAGTAGAACGTTTAAGACTGATTAATTTAGACCAGCTTTGCTCCTTCGCTGTCTGTGATCGTTTTGTATATATCTCCTCTAAAGCTGGTGAGAGAATCACACCAAAATCCTTCAAAAAAGATAAAATAATAAACTCATCTTCCTCGGTAAAAGTAAATTGATGAGCAGGTGATGTATAAATTCGAATATAAGGATAAGCCACATCCTTAAAATCCTGTTTCATTTCAAATAATACAACTTCATTAAGTTTTTTTCCTATTGTAGGCGCATACGGCCTAACAATCCATTGAAGACGAGCATCATTCATCATGGTATCCAAGAAACCACTGTCTAATAATGCATTCATACTTTGATCTAAAAATTGTGTCACAGAAATATTAACAAAAAAATGTAATAACGCAGCTTTAGATTTTTCATGAAATATAAGATCAATCCACTGCCTAACAAGTACTAATTGATTTAACCCCTCATCAACATCACCTTGAGTGATTTTCATTATGGCATCTGTTAAATATAGTTGAATTAATTTAATCATTCCTGAACTTGGCACAGTATCTGCTGAAGCATTAAAATCATTATGAAATAATGCATAGTTATACTGAGAAGTTTCTACTAAGACTTGAAATCTATCTAAAAGCTGTTGATTTCTCTTAATTGTTTTTTGAATATAAGTCGATCGGCTCAACATTTTTGTTAAGCATAAGTTATCAAGGTACTCAGCACAGGCAAAGAAATCTTTTGTATAAAGGTATCGTTTATTATCTAGTGATTCCTGCTTAAAACTCAATAATTTTTGCCCACCTAAGTCATCTTTTAACTCAATCAATTTCGCATCATAACCAAAAAGGTCATTCAATATAGTTTTATTAGCGGAAAACTGAAAAATTGATTGTGTTGGATTGGCAAAATAATTTGTAATGAGACGGCCATCATGAGCTCGCTGATTTAAGGTTTCATCATTAATTTTAAAAATATCACGATACGCGATTAACCAATCTTCTCTCGGATATGTTAGTCCCATCCATCCAATATAAGCATTATTTTCAAAATATTGATCAGATATCGGTTGTAAAACCATAAACTCATTCAACTCAGATGAAAGCTCATCTGATGCTTTAGCATCAACTACATGAATTAATAACAATAAAAAGCATATGATTTTCATCATAAAGGACTCATTCCTTTTATATCTTTGAGTATATAGGTAGATGATATCAATTATATTACAAATGTTTACATAAAAAATCTTATCGTAATGATTATAAAATTTAAATCAATAATTTTAGATGAATTATTGACATAAAAAAACCGAGATTACTCTCGGTTTATCATACTATCACATTAATTTATTGAGCAGCCGGTATCTACATCTTTCATTGTTAAACGGATACGGCCCTGCTTATCAATTTCTAATACTTTTACACGTACAACTTGGCCAACTTTCAAGTGATCAGATACGTTTTGGATACGCTCTTCAGAAGGAATCTGAGAAACGTGAACCATACCATCACGGCCAGGCATTAAGTTAACGAATGCACCAAAGTCCATGATGCGAACGATTGGTGACTCATAAATTTTACCCACTTCGATATCAGCTGTAATTTCTTCAATGCGCTTCTTAGCTTCTGCTGCTTGATCAGCGTTAGATGCAGCAATTTTAATTGTACCGTCATCTTCAATTTCGATTACCGCGCCAGTTTCTTCAGTGATACCACGAATTGTTACGCCACCTTTACCGATAACATCACGGATCTTATCAGGATTGATGCGGAAAATTGTGAAACGTGGTGCAAATTCAGAAATTTCTTCACGTGAAGTATTCAACGTGCTGCTCATTTCGTTGATGATATGTAAACGTGCAACTTTAGCTTGTGCTAATGCTTGTTCCATAATTTCTTTCGTGATACCTGTGATTTTGATATCCATTTGAAGTGCAGAGATACCATCCGTTGTACCTGCTACTTTAAAGTCCATATCGCCTAAATGATCTTCATCACCTAAGATATCTGTCAATACAGCAAAACGATCACCTTCTTTGATCAAGCCCATTGCGATACCAGCTACTGGCGCTTTCAAAGGAACACCTGCATCCATCAATGACAATGATGCACCACAAACTGATGCCATTGAGCTTGAACCGTTAGATTCAGTAATTTCAGAAACAACACGTACTGTGTATGGGTATTCTTCCATACTTGGCAATACAGCTTGAACACCACGCTTTGCTAAACGACCATGACCAATTTCACGACGCTTAGGTGAACCAACCATACCAGTTTCACCTACAGAATATGGAGGGAAGTTGTAATGGAACAAGAATTTGTCTTTATATTCACCATCTAATGCATCAATGATTTGTGCATCACGATCTGTACCCAAAGTTGTTACAACTAATGCTTGAGTTTCACCACGTGTAAACAATGCAGAACCGTGAGTACGAGGTAAAACACCAACTCGAGAAATGATTGGACGAACAGTTGTTGTATCACGGCCATCGATACGTGGCTTGCCATCCAAGATATGATCACGAACTAAACGATAGCTCATATCATCAATTACAGCATTAATTGCATCTTTTGTGTAACCATTTTCTTCTGTAATCAATGCTTCAATTGCTTCAGCACGTAATGCATCAATTGCAGCATAACGATCTGCTTTCACAGAAATTGTATAGGCTGCTTCTAATTTATCTGTGGCAAATGCTTTAACTGCTGCTTCTAATTCAGCATTTTTCTCTACAGTTTCGTATTCAAATTTAGTAACACCAACTTCTGCACATAATGCATTGATATTATCTACCACAACTTGCATTGCTTCATGGCCGAACATTACTGCACCTAGCATTACATCTTCGCTCAATAATTCAGCTTCTGATTCAACCATCAACACTGCATCTTTAGTACCCGCAACCACCAAATCTAATTTAGATGTTGCCAATTGTTCTTTAGATGGGTTCAACAAGTATTCACCATTGTCATAACCAACACGCGCAGCACCTAAAGGACCTTCGAATGGTAAACCTGCTAATGATACAGCCGCTGATGCACCAATCATTGCAGGAATATCTGGATTCACTTCTGGATTAATTGAAACAACAGTTGCAATAACTTGAGTTTCGTTTGTGAAACCATCTGCAAACAATGGGCGCAATGGACGATCGATTAAACGTGCGATCAATGTTTCACCTTCGGAAGGGCGTCCTTCACGACGGAAAAAACCGCCAGGAATTTTACCAGCTGCATATGTGCGCTCTTGGTAGTTCACAGTTAATGGAAAGAAATCACGAGTAGGATCAAACTTTGTAGAAGCAACACATGTAACGAATACAACTGTACCTTCTACATCAACCATAACTGCAGCATTTGCTTGGCGAGCAATTTCACCAACTTCTAAGACAACCTTTTGATTGCCATACATAAATTCTTTTTTAATAGCTTTTAATTCCATTATTTTTACCTTTATAAGTTTTAAACAAATTTTGGTAAAAGTTTTTGATACCAAGGGAGCTGACAAAACATTCTCTGAATCACTTCATCACATATACTTTTTATGAAGCATCCTTTAATATAAAAATGCTCTGTCAGAACCCTTCAAAACCCTTTTACCACTCAATAATGAAAGCCCTTACAGATAAACTGCAAGGGCTATTCACTACATATTCATACGCATAATATTCAATATTAGCGACGTAATTGTAAACGCTCAATCAAAGTTTGATAACGCGCTAAATCTTTACGCTTCAAGTAATCCAACAATTTACGACGTTGGTTAACCATTTGCAACAAACCACGACGTGAGTGATGATCTTTTTTATGAGCATCAAAATGAGCACGCAATGCATTGATGTTATTAGTTAAAAGTGCAACTTGAACTTCAGGAGAACCTGTGTCGTTTTCGCCGCGTGCGAACTCAGCAACGATTGCTGCTTTTTTTTCTGTTGTTAACATAAAGTACAAAACTCCAAATAAAATAATATTGTGTCAATGGCGATGACAGCATAATTGATGACAATTATACCGATGTTTTTGTTAAAACAAAAGCCTAATCTATCTTTTTCAACTGATCACCAATTTCAATGCCCAAGCGTTTACGCTCACCTTTACCAATTTCAAGCACATATTTGCCTTGTACTTTTGAAGGATAAGATGGACAAGGATCATTTAAACATGGCACAGCTTCTGCAAAATCAACCAATCTACCTTCTTCATCAAAATACAGAATATCTAAAGGTATCTTTGTATTCTTCATCCAAAAACTCAATGGCTGAGTTTGGTTAAATACAAACAACATCCCTTGATTTTCTGGCAAAATCAAACGATTCATTAAGCCATAAGCTTGCGTTCTTGTTGTGGTTGCTAACTCAACCTGAATGGTTTTATCATTGATCACAATATCCGCCAAAGGCAAATGTGATTGCCCATGCTGCTCATTGCGTTCTTGCCAAAACTCACCAGCCGTTGCAAATGTTAAAGATAACGTCAATAGTGCTACTGATCTTTGTTTCCAATTAGTGATCATGATCGCAATCCTCATCGCATTCATGATCATGGTCATCTGCATCAAAAAATGCCAAGATACCTTGGTTGACTAAATCCACCACAAACTCTGCTGCCACTTCATCTTTCAAAAATTGCAACATTTTACCTGGACTATATTGACGATTCTCACATAAGAATTGAACCAATTTCGTATGTTTTTTATCTAATGCAAAACATTCCCCATTCGCATACATCACAACTTCATCTACTGTTTCTCTGAAATATAAAGAAACTGTTGGTACGCGTTCAATATCTGCGCCATCTTCCAATAATCCCTGAATTTCATCTTGGCTAAATTCTTCATCCAAAGTTTCAGGCTCTTGCCCTTCCTTACATTCACTCATGAAACGGCCAAACCAATCCGCAACCAAATCACGATTATAAGATAAACCTTCTTGAATTACTTTCATCACACGATCAATGTCATCATCACTCAACTCGGTTGAAAACTCGCGAGATACTAAGTCAGAATCTGAATAACGTACATCTGAACCGGTAAATTGAATAATATCTTCCACAAAATCATGAATCATCTCACGATGCTTAGGCGCTCTAAAACCTACTGACCAAGTCATACTTTCACCAATTGCAACACCAAAGTGCCCAATTCTTGGCGGTAGATACAACAAATCACCCGGTTCTACAATCCACTCTTCATGAACATTAAACTTTTCAATCAAACGGATAGGTAAACCTTCTACAAAATCATTTTCAGAAACTTCATCATAACTAATTTGCCATTTCTTTTTACCCATACCTTGAATCAAAAATACATCATAATCATCCCAGTGTGCGCCTACAGTGCCTTCATCCACAGCATAGCTAACTTGAAGATCATCCATGCGCCATTCAGGAATAAAATTAAAAGGATCAGATAAAACGCGCATTTGTGGCATAAATTTTTCCACATCATTCACCAACAATACCCATTTTTTCTCAGGTAAATTAGCAAAATCTTGCTCAGCAAAAGGTCCACATTTTAATTCCCAATTGCGCTCTTCAAATACAAAACGTGAGGGAACACCGTCTTCACAGCTTAATCCTGCAATTTCATCAGGAGTCATTGGATCTATAAAATCTTGAAATGCATTTTTCACAAATAAAGGTTTTTTCTGCCAATAATCTCTAAAAAACTCTTCAGCCGTCAACCCACCTAATACTTTCACAGGTTTGTTTGATTTGATCATAAGAAAATATCCTTTTTCGCTTTTTGATCTGAAATATAATTTGTCACTTCTTCCATAGAAGCCAGTGGTAAATAGAAATAGAATGTTGTGCCAACATTTTCCACTGAATCATAGTGAATTGTGCCACCCATTCTTTCAATAAATGCTTTAGAAATACTCAATCCCAGCCCAGTTCCTTTAGAACGATGCTTAGCATCATCAGCTTGGGCAAATTTCATAAAGACTTTATCTTTAAAACTTTCTGGGATACCTACACCATAATCTTGTATTTCTATACGAACTTTTTTGCCTTCTAATATAACGCGAACATCCACTTGACTTTCAGGCTTAGAAAATTTCGCTGCATTAGATAGTAAGTTACTCATCACTTGTGTCAGTCGATCAGAATCACCCATAATATAAATAGGATAAGATGGTAATTCAGAAATAATTTTAACACCTAAATTTTGAGCATATAACTCATTTACTTCTACAGATTGACGTACAACAGTCACTATATCCACTGTTTTGAGATGAAAATCCAAAGTCCCTAATTGTATCTTTTGAATATCCAAAATATCATTTACAAGACTTAATAAACGTTCACTATTACGGGAAGCTAGTTCTAATAGTTTTTGTGCCTTTGCAGGAATTTCCCCTGTAATACCGCTACTCATTAAACCTAAAGAACCTTTAATAGAAGTAATCGGTGTTCGCAACTCATGTGATACTGTTGCCACAAATTCTTGCGTGATAAATTCTGCCCGTTTTTGATCACTGATATCTCGGATGATACAAGCAAAACTGTTTTGACGATCTGATGAGCTTAAACGAGAAAATAATAATGCCGTTGGAATACCATTATATCGTGGGTTTTTTGAGACTAAAACACATTCTAATTGACTTGATTCTCTAGCATTTAACAATGTTCTAAAAATTTCCAAAGTATTAATCTGAGCGCCACCATGAGCAACATCAAATTTAAAATAATGTTCTAATGTTTCTGCCTCTTCAACCACTTGAAGATTAAAAAAATTCAAAGCAGTACTATTTGCAGTAATCAAATGACCTTCATCATCTGTTGATACAATACCTATCTGCAAACCATCCAGCAAAACCTTAAGTTGCTCTTCACTATCTCTCAAATCTGCCCAGATTTTCTCTTTCTCATTCATTTCTTGAGCTAAACGCAAATTTGATATCACAAGCTTTTTAGTTCTATCTGCAACATTTAAATTCAGAGTACGATTTGCTTCTTTTAAACGCACATGAATCTGGGCAATAGTATACAAAAAGATAATGCTGATCATAGCAAATGCCAATGCGATCGGCGAATACCAATAATTCTGGAAATAAAATAATAAGAATGTACTACAAGTTAAAAAGCCAATATATAGTAATAAAAACCCTACAGTCACCAATGGAGAAGCAAAAATTGCTACCAATGCAATAATAACAATGGATACCATCGTGACAATGCTGTCAAATAAGCCACTAGAATACTCTGTAACAGCCTTACTACGTAATGCTTCAAAAATAGATGCCTGTACTTCAACGCCTGTTTTAAATGTACTGTTACGTAATGATGAGCTTCTCAAGCGTTCGCCAATACCTGTAGCACTTACACCAACAAAAACAATCTTATCTTTAAATTCTGAAGGGTCGATCCTTCCCATTAAAACATCAGAAAAAGAATAAGTAGGATATGTTCTTTCTGAAGAATAAATAAAACGAATCGGTTCATTTAAATTACCTGCATACAATTCTCGTGCAGTTTTCTGTTTAGGATCAACATCTGACAACGCATTCAATATAGCAAAAGAAAAACTGCGCATACCATCTAAATATGGATCGACAGATCTCACCACGCCATCACTATCAATATTCACTTCAACATGGCCAAAATGAGCGATATCTTCAAATGGTACTAGCCCATCCGATGAAAAAAATAAGGGTTTAGGCAGTACAACTGCCCCATGTTTATCAATGGCTTTAGCTAAAATAGCATCGCTTGAGCTACTTTCAGTAAAAAGGATATCATAAGCAATAACCTTTACGCCCATACGAGTCAATTCAGTAATTAATCCTGCATGATATGCTCTAGGCCAAGGCCAAATCTTTTCTAGTGCTCGAATACTTTTATCATCAATCACGATCATAACAAGATCGCTATCTTTAACAGCAGGCTGAACTTTACTTTCTATAAAATAATCATATAAAGAGTATGAAAGGTTCTTGGTCACAGAAGATGATTTAAAAAACAAGTACATGCCCATCATCATGATAATCAGGATGCAGGCGGTTACTACTAGTCGAAAGCGACCTTTATCTTTATCAAACCAATCACGAACCAATGAGTCAAGCCTCGTCGTTTTGTCGTCCTATTCGTACGACATTTTCTAATTTTTTTAAATGTCGAAATACGTTCGCTAAGAAAATTCTATCAGGCACATGGATCAACATCCAAATATGGCTAAAATCACCATTGATTGACTGCGTACGTAAGTCATTAATATTAACATCCATCTCTACTAATTCTTTAGTAATCTCTGCAATAACACCACGTTGATTCTTAATGACAAAATAAAGTTGGACGGGGAATAAAGCTCTATCTTTATTATGATTCCAAACTAAAGGATAACAGCGCTCTAAATGTTTGAGTGCCTCTACAGCGACATGACAATCGGTTCGATGTACAGCTAGTTCACCTTGGCGTGGATGCCAATAGCCCATAATATTATCACCTGGAATTGGATAACATTTATCACAAAAAACTAACTCACGACCACCAGCACCATCAACTGTATCACTATTTTGAACTGTATAATGCGAATGTTTAAATTCTTGTTCAACATCCAAGCCATGGGCTTCTAATCGATTGATAATGAATGACGCAGGGCGTTTGCCAGAACCAATCCCAGCATACATATCTTCAACAGATTCAACTTGTAACTCTTTTGCTAAACGTGCCAATACTGTATCTGTCAATTGTGTCAACGCAATATTTTTTTGCTTCATCGCATTTTCTAATAAGTTACGGCCAATCACAACTGTATCATCATAGCTTAACTTACCAAGATAACCACGAATTGCCGATCTTGCTTTCGCTGTTCTCACAAACTCTAGCCACATAGGATTAGGCTGGGCACTTTGTGATGTTTGAATTTCTACTGTTTGCCCAGTAATCAATACCTGAGAGATTGGTGCAAACTTTGCATCTACTTTAGCTGAGATACAATGATTACCAATATCAGAATGAATTGCATATGCAAAATCAACCGCAGTTGAACCTTTAGGCAATTCCATAATACGTCCATTAGGGGTAAAGACATAAATTTCTGAAGGAAAGAGATCCTCTTTCATAGAAGCCATAAATTCTTCAGATGACAGCATGCTATTTTGCAATTCTGTTACATAATCTAGCCATTCGCGAGTCTTATTTTTTGTATAATTTTGTTCGCGATATGCCTCACCATAACGCCAATGCGCAGCTGCGCCTGCTTCTGCAATAATATGCATCTCTTTTGTGCGTATTTGTACTTCTACAGGTAGCATATTCGCGCCAAAAACAACGGTATGCAAACTCTGATAACCATTGATTTTAGGAATAGCAATAAAATCTTTAAAGCGGCCAATGATTGGCTTATTCAAACTATGAACAATACCTAATACTCGGTAACATTCATCTGTACTATTAACAATTACTCTAATGGAGAAAATATCTGATAGCTGACTGGTGGAACCACGCTTTTGAAGTTTTTTATATAAACTCCAACTGTGCTTTTCACGAATAGAGATTCGTGCAGAAATGCCAACAATGTCTAATTTTTCTTGAATGGCCTCACGAATCGTTTGAACTGTTGGACCTTGAGAGATACGCTTCTTATTCACAAACTCTTGCAAGACTCGATAGCGCATCGGATAAATATTTTCAAAGCATAGATTTTCTAACTCAACTTGTAATGCAAACATACCTAAGCGCGCTGCAATAGGCGTGTAAATATCCAAAGTATCACGAGCAATTCTACGTTTCTTATAAGGCGCTAAAGCACCTAATGTTCGCATATTGTGTAAACGGTCCGCCAACTTAACCATAATGACGCGCAAATCTTTGGTCATTGCTAAAATCATCTTTCTAAAATTTTCAGCCTTTGCCTCTAATTTAGAACTAAAACGAATTTTAGTCAGTTTACTGACACCATCCACAATTTCTGCTGTTTCTCGGCCAAATTTATCTTTAATTTCATCAAATGTGATATCTGTATCTTCGATCACATCATGTAAAACAGCACCAACAATGGAATGAATATCCAATTGCACTAGCGTTAAAATTAATGCGACTTCAATGGGATGAAAAATATAAGGCTCACCTGAGCTTCTAGATTGCCCTTGATGAGCCCACGCTCCAAAAATGCATGCCTCTCGAACCTTAGCTGTTTCAGCTTTGGTCATATATCGGCTTATACGAGCCTCTAACTCTGATACTTTTGCAAAAAATGCTTCGTTCCAGAGAGCCATTTCTTCAGGGAGCTTAATTGGTTCCATAGTAAGATCCAATCTGCTAATTAAAATTCAAAAGCTGTTTCAGGTTTAAAGCTTTCAACAATTACAGGTTTTGGCTTCACATTTAACTTTTTAATTTCATCCACTGTAATCAACTCCTCTGCAATTTCACGTAGTGCCATCACTGTCACTTTTTCATGAGACGCAGGCAATTTAGTCTCTGCACCTAACGCTAGTTGATGAGCACGGCGAGAAGCCAATAAAACTAATTGGAAACGATTTTCTACTTTATCTAAACAATCTTCTACGGTTACACGTGCCATAAAATAAAACTCCTAAATTTTTACAGTATTCTGTCTTAATAATAACTAAAATATTAACTTAGCGTATTGAAATATTACGATTGCAATAATGATGAGATCAATAATTGATGTCGAACCTTTTGGTGATCTGCTTTCAAACGCTCTGCCATAATGATTGAACGTAAGTTTGCCAACGCAATATCAAAGTCATCATTCACTACTAAGTAATCAAAATCTTTATAATGCATAATCTGATTACTTGCATCTTTCATTCGATTTTCTACAACTGCAACACTATCTTCATTACGCGCAAATAAGCGTGCTCGCAATGTTTCTAATGATGGTGGTAAAATAAAAATAGAGATTGCTTCAGGATGACTAATGCGCACTTGTTCCGCACCCTGCCAATCAATCACTAAAATAACATCCATACCATGTCTTAACTTCGACTTAACTTCTTTCCATGAAGTACCATAATGAGCATTAAAAACTTGGGCTGTTTCTACAAAACCACCTGATTCTTTCAATGCTAAAAAATCTTCCGCTGTCACAAAATGATAATGCACACCATTTTTTTCGTTCGGTCTTGGTGGTCGTGTCGTGTGTGTTACCACTCGGCTAATATCTGGTGTACATTCAAGTAATTGGCTAACCAATGTCGTTTTACCACCACCAGAAGGTGATGAAATGACGTAAAGATTGCCTAAGAACTTTTCGCGCTCACACATTTTTCACTCACTTTCTCTCATATATATAGGGAGAAACTATTATACAAAAATTAGCCACAACTTGTAAGACTCACCCCTCAGAATTCTTCTTCAATACAAAGGATTTACCTTGATTTAACAACAAATACGAGTAGAATAATCCAATAGTCGACAATTTTTAACTTCATTTTAATGAGGATATTATGTTTAAAAAAGTAATGGCTGCAACATTGATCTCATCTGCTTTATTAGTAGGTGCAAATGCTCAGCAATCAAATGATTCAATTTATAAGAAAAAACATCAAGATTGGACGGTTGAATGTTTTGCTGCACCTAACAATCAGAAAGAGTGCCAAATGTTTCATCAAACAACGATGACAGCACCCGCTGATAAAGATAAGAAAAAAGATGAACAACGCCAAGTACCTATCTTAAGAACATCAATCACTTTATTCGATAAAACACCTGTAATGGTCTTTGCTGCACCATTAGATGTTCAATTAAGTGAAGGCTTGCAAATTCGTTTAAATAGTAATAATGACAAAGGTAAAATTTATATCACTGTCAAAGGTACTGATGAAGCAGGTAAAGAAAAAGATATCGATACTGACATTGCACAAATCAATTTTGAACGTTGTACAAACTTTGGCTGTATCGCAGCGCTTCCAATGGATGTGGATGTAAAAGGAAAATTATTAGAGCAATTCCAAAAAGGCAGCAATTTATTTGTGAATTTCACATTTGATGCCAATGCTCCTAAAGATAGTCCATTACACATCAAAGCAACAACACCATTAAAAGGTTTTTCTGCTGCTTACACTGATTTGTTAGAACAATCTAAATAATTTATAAACTTTAAAAAAACCTGATTTTCTAAATCAGGTTTTTTTATTATCTAATAATTTTATCCACTTAGTTATCCACAATCTTATTCACAACATAACCCGCCATCATCATGCCCATCGTTGCTGTCATTGTCACAATAGAACCATAACCCGCACAATTAAGCCCCCCTTTACCTTTATGTGAGCCTTGCATGTTTTCTGTAGAAAAAACTGTAGGTACATTGAGTTTTGTGCCCTCTTTGCCTAAATTATATTTTTTCTTCAATGTTGCTTTTAAACTAGCACATAAAGGATCATGATAAGTTTTAGACAAATCATCCAATTTAAAAGACTGTGGATCGATCTTTCCACCGGCAGCACCACTGACAATGATTTTAAACTTATGACGTTTTGCCCAAGCAATCAAGGCAGCTTTTACACGAACATTATCAATCGCATCAATAATCCATGTCTCTTTACGATCAAATTGTTGAAGTAATTCATCTAGATTATCTTCTGTCAAAAAATCATCAATCAATGTAACCTGACAATTTGTATTGATCTCATAAATGCGCTGAGCCATAACTTCAATTTTAGATTCTCCTAAAGTTGAAGTTAATGCGGGTAACTGACGATTAATATTGCTTTCAGCGACAACATCTAAATCAATCAAAATTAAATGGCCAATCCCAGAACGTGCTAAAGCTTCAACACACCAAGAACCGACACCACCGACACCAGCAACAATCACATGTGATGCCTGTAAGATATCCGTAGCTTCTTTTTGATATAAACGATTCAAACCTGAGAAGCGACGTTCATAATCCATAATATTCTCCCAACAAAAAAGCACTAATAACTGCGCTATCAGTGCTTAGTCCATGACTTATTTTAGAGCTAGTATTGTTTTAATTTAAACTTAGATTCACCAACTAATTCTTCACGCGAAACACCACGAACATCGCCCATACGAATTTGTAGAGAAACATTATTTTTAGAATCGGCATTAGCAACAGCTTCTTCTGCAGAAATAAGCCCTTGCACATATAGATCATATAATGCTTGATCAAACGTGCGCATACCCGTTGTCCCACCATTCTCCATTGCATCAGGAATTGTATCTAATTTACCCTTCATAATCAGTTCCTGAATATAAGGAGTATTCAGCATAACTTCAACAGCAGGTACTAATTTTCCATCCAATCCTTTCACCAAGCGCTGTGAAATGATCGCTTTAATATTTAATGATAAATCTACTAATAACTGTGCACGAGCCGATTCAGGAAAAAAGTTCACAATTCTATCTAACGCACCAATAGCATTGTTGGCGTGTAATGTTGTTAAACATAAATGCCCTGTAATAGAAAAGTTAATCACAGCCTTCATAATCTCAGTATTACGCACTTCACCCACCAAGATAACATCAGGTGCTTCACGCATTGCAGATTCCAAAGCATTTTCATAACTATGAGTATCTAACCCAACTTCCCTTTGTCCAATAATTGATCGCTTATGCTCATACACAAACTCAATAGGGTCTTCTACAGTTAAAATATGCCCAGCTGTATGAGTCGCACGATAGTCAATCATAGAGGCTAAACTTGTCGATTTACCACTCCCAGTTGACCCTACCACCAAGATCAATCCACGTTTTTCCATAATAATATCTTTAAATATTTCAGGAACACGCAAATCTTCCATTCGTGGAATAACAGCTTTAACATAACGAATAACCATACCGTATTCATTACGTTGTTTAAAAATATTAACCCTAAAACGCGCACCATCATCTAGCTTAATCGCAAAGTTTAATTCCAACTCACGATTAAATTCTTCTGCTTGAGCCTCTGTTAATAAACTAAAAATTGCAGTTTTTACAGTATCTGCTGATAATGTTTCACGGCTCAACGGATGGACGATGCCATTTAATTTAATACAAATTGGCGCATTCGGATACATGAATAAATCCGAACCATTTTTTTCTACCATGAAACGGAGAAAAGGAGATATGTCCATTATATTATTCTCAGATGATTTAATGATTATTGATAATCTATTCTAACCTTCTTCGCAACCTTATCAAGAACGCCATTAATAAATTTATAACTTTGATCACCACCGAATTTTTTTGCTAAATTGACTGATTCATTGATGATCACTTTATAAGGTGTCTCAGGATGTGTTAATAATTCATAACATCCCATCCATAATACAGCTTTCTCGACTAAATCCAATTGCTCTATTGGACGATCTAATAATGGTTCAATCAAAGTATTAGCTTCTGCTTGCCCACGAATTGCACCACGCAACATATTAGAAAAAGACTCTCTATTTGCCTTTACAAAATCTGGATTTTCCGCAAGATGTCTCTCAATTTCTTCCACTTGGCTTTGTGATACTTGCCATTCATACAAACCTTGTAATGTAAAGCGTCTTGCCCACATCATACGTTCAAATTCACGTTTATTTGACATCCTAATTTCCTCATAAACAATAAAAGCATCTATAAGTAGATGCTTTTATAATTATATTTACATTTTTGAATTACTCAGCACTGATGAATAATTCAGTTCCTTCATGCTCTTGTTCTCTTTCTTTACGACGTTCATCATGGTAAGCCAAACCCGTACCAGCAGGAATCAAACGACCCACAATAACGTTTTCTTTCAAACCACGTAACTCATCACGTAAACCACGAACAGAAGCTTCTGTTAATACACGTGTTGTTTCTTGGAACGATGCCGCTGAGATAAAGCTTTCAGTTGCCAAAGAAGCTTTCGTAATACCCAATAAAATCGGTTCATACGTCGCAGGTACTTTACCTTCTTTGATTAAGCGAGCATTATCACGAAGCACTTGAGTTTTCTCAACTTGCTCGCCTTTAATGTATTCAGAATCATTCGCTTCCACGATTTCAACTTTGCGTAACATTTGACGGATAATAACTTCAATGTGTTTATCAGAGATTTTTACACCTTGTAGGCGATAAACGTCTTGAATCTCTTTCACCAAATAAGCCGCTAATTCTTTAACACCCAATAAACGCAAGATATCATGAGAGCTTAATTCACCATCAACGATGATCTCACCTTTCTCAACGCTTTCACCTTCGAACACGTTGATTGTACGCCATTTTGGAATTAACTCTTCGTAAGTATTACCTTCACGATCTGTTAATACCAAACGTTGTTTACCTTTAGTCTCTTTACCAAAGCTCACGATACCAGAAATCTCTGCCAAGATTGCAGCCTCTTTCGGGCGGCGCGCTTCAAATAAGTCAGCAACACGTGGCAAACCACCCGTGATATCACGAGTTTTTGATGATTCTTGTGGGATACGAGCTAATACATCACCCACAGAAACAGCAGCATTATCACTCAATGAAACGATTGCACCGACTGGTAATGTATAAATTGCAGCAATATCTGTACCTGGTAATGTTAATGGATCACCATTTGCATCCACTACATGAATTGCAGGACGCTTATCTTTACCCGCACCACGTGATTTAGAATCTAATACGCTCAAATGAGTCAAACCAGTGATTTCATCTGTTTGTTTTTGAACATTGATGCCTTCATCAAAATCTTCAAATTTCACAAAACCTGATGCTTCTACAACAACTGGATATGTATGTGGATCCCAAGTTGCAACGATATCACCAACGTTAACTTCTTCACCTTCATGAACCGCTAATGTTGCACCATAAGGTACCTTATAGCGCTCACGATTACGACCGAATTCATCCGTAATAATGATTTCACCTGAACGAGATGTTGATACCAATTGGTTATCTTTATTTTTAACAGTTTTCATCTTAACAAGTTTCAACAAACCTTTTGTTTTAACTTGTACGCTTGAAACTGCTGCAGCTCGTGATGCAGTACCACCGATATGGAACGTACGCATCGTTAACTGTGTACCTGGTTCACCGATTGACTGAGCGGCAATAACACCTACTGACTCACCTGGGTTAACTAAGTGACCACGACCTAAGTCACGACCATAACATTTAGCACACAAACCGAATAAATTCTCACATGTGATAGCAGAGCGAACGATCATTTCATCCACACCTTTATCATCTAGGATTTCAGCTGCTGCTTCATCGATCAACGTGCCTGCTGGGAACAATACTTCATCTGAACCAGGGATATAAACATCTTGTGCAGTCACTAGACCTAATACTCGCTCACTCAAACGCTCAATAACATCACCACCCTCAACAGTTGGTGTCATTAATAGACCATCTGTCGTACCACAGTCTTCTGTTACAACCACTAGATCTTGTGCAACGTCAACCAAACGACGTGTTAAGTAACCTGAGTTAGCTGTTTTCAATGCCGTATCCGCCAAGCCTTTACGAGCACCATGTGTTGATACGAAGTATTGAAGAACGTCTAGACCTTCACGGAAGTTTGCTGTGATCGGTGTTTCGATGATCGAACCATCTGGTTTTGCCATCAAACCACGCATACCAGCTAGCTGACGAATCTGTGCCGCACTACCACGAGCACCTGAGTCGGCCATCATAAAGATTGAGTTAAATGAATCTTCTAAAATTTCATTACCATCAGCATCAATATTGCGGTCTTTACTCAAGTTTTTCATCATCGTTTTGGCAACTTCTTCGTTTGTACGAGACCAAATATCGATAACTTTGTTATAACGCTCACCGTTTGTCACCAAACCTTGCGCGTATTGTTCTTGAACTTCTTTCACTTCTGCTTCTGCTTCACGAATAATGCCAGCTTTTTCTTCTGGGATTACCATATCTTCATAACCAACAGAAGAACCTGAACGCATCGCATAATAGAAACCTGTATACATCAAGCGGTCAGCAAAAATTACTGTATCTTTTAAACCCAAACGACGATACGCTTGGTTAATTAAGCCAGAAATTACTTTCTTAGTTAAAGCGCGATCAATTAATGCAAAAGGTAAACCTTTTGGTAATACATCAGATAAAAGTACACGACCAACAGTAGTTGTTACACGACGTACCTTTTCACCCTCTTGTGCATCTTCAAACATATATGCAGGTAAACGCACTTGAATTTTTGCATGCACAGCAACTTGTTTAGATTGATATGCACGCAATACTTCGGCGTAATCAGCAAAGATCATACCTTCGCCTTTTACACGTGCACGATCACGAGTCATATAGTACAAACCTAATACAACGTCCTGAGAAGGAACGATGATTGGCTCACCATTTGCTGGTGATAAAATGTTGTTTGAAGACATCATCAATGCACGAGCTTCTAACTGTGCTTCGATTGATAATGGTACGTGAACAGCCATCTGGTCACCATCGAAGTCGGCGTTGAATGCTGTACATACTAATGGATGCAACTGAATCGCTTTACCTTCGATCAAGATTGGTTCAAATGCTTGAATACCTAATCTATGCAATGTTGGTGCACGGTTCAATAATACTGGATGCTCTGAGATTACCTCTTCTAGAACGTCCCAAACTTCTGGCGCTTCTTTCTCAACTAATTTCTTAGCTGCTTTAATTTTTACAGCGATGCCACGAGAGATCAATTTAGAGAAAATGAATGGCTTAAATAATTCCAAAGCCATTTTCTTCGGTAAACCGCACTGGTGCAAACGCAATGTAGGACCAACCACGATTACAGAACGACCTGAGTAGTCAACACGTTTACCCAATAAGTTCTGACGGAAACGACCTTGTTTACCTTTGATCATATCTGCCAAAGATTTCAATGGACGTTTGTTAGTACCAGTGATTGCACGACCGCGACGACCATTGTCTAACAATGAGTCAACAGCTTCTTGCAACATACGTTTTTCATTACGTACGATGATATCTGGCGCGCTTAATTCTAATAAACGCTTCAAACGGTTGTTACGATTGATAACGCGACGATACAAATCATTTAAATCTGAAGTTGCGAAACGACCACCATCCAAAGCAACTAATGGACGTAAATCTGGTGGTAATACTGGCAATACAGTCAAAATCATCCACTCTGGTTTGTTACCAGACTGAATGAAAGAGTCGATCAATTTCAAACGCTTAGATAAACGTTTGAATTTAGTCTCTGAACCAGTTTCTTCCAATTCTTCACGTAGACGAGAAACTTCTTGCTCTAAATCTAAAGCTTTCAATAGATCCAAAATTGCTTCTGCACCCATTTTTGCTTCAAATTCATCACCATGTTCTTCAATGATGTCTAAGAATTCTTCATCCGTTAAGATTTGACCGTGTTCTAACGGTGTCATACCTGGATCTGTTACAACAAATGATTCGAAATACAAGATTTTTTCGATATCACGTAATGTCATATCCAATAACAAACCGATGCGGCTTGGTAATGATTTTAAGTACCAAATATGTGCAACTGGTGATGCTAAGTCAATGTGACCCATTCTTTCACGGCGCACTTTAGCAACCGTTACTTCAACACCACACTTCTCACATACAACACCACGGTGCTTCAAACGCTTGTATTTACCACACAAGCATTCGTAATCTTTCACTGGTCCGAAGATACGAGCACAGAATAGACCATCACGCTCTGGTCTAAATGTACGGTAGTTGATTGTTTCTGGTTTTTTAACTTCACCAAATGACCACGAACGGATCATTTCAGGCGAAGATAAACCAATTTTAATCGCATCAAAGTTCTTAACATTGTCCGAACTTTTAAATAAATTCATTAAATCTTTCATTGTTCATTAGTTCCTATGCTTTAAGAGATTACTCACCGTCTAACTCTATATTGATACCAAGAGAACGAATTTCTTTAACGAGAACGTTGAAAGATTCCGGCATACCAGTATCCATACGATGCTCCCCATTCACAATACTCTTATAAACTTCCGTACGACCAACAACGTCATCTGACTTAACAGTTAACATTTCTTGTAACGTATATGACGCACCATATGCTTGCAATGCCCATACTTCCATCTCACCGAAACGCTGACCACCGAACTGAGCTTTACCACCCAATGGCTGTTGCGTTACTAACGAGTAAGGACCAGTAGAACGAGCATGCATCTTATCATCAACCAAGTGATTCAATTTCAACATGTACATGTAACCGATTGTTACAGGACGATCGAATGCATCACCTGTACGACCATCAAACAATGTGATTTGACCTGATTCTGGTAAATCAGCTAAACGCAACATACGACGCATTTCTTCTTCTGATGCACCATCGAATACTGGCGTTGCCATTGGCACACCATTTTTCAAGTTATGGCACAATTCTAAGAATTGCTCATCATTGAAGTCATTCAAATCAACTTTCTGTGCGCTGTCATCTTTATTATAGATTTCATCAACAAAACTACGAAGATCTGTCATTGCAGATTTTTCTTCTAACATTCTTTGGATCTTATTACCTAAGCCTTTTGCTGCCCAGCCCAAGTGAGTTTCCAAAATCTGTCCGATATTCATACGCGAAGGAACACCCAGTGGATTCAAACAAATATCAACTGGCGTACCATCTTCCATGTATGGCATATCTTCTTCAGGAACAATCATAGAAACAACACCTTTGTTTCCGTGACGACCCGCCATCTTATCACCTGGTTGAATACGACGTTTAACAGCCAAGTAAACCTTAACCATTTTCAATACGCCAGGTGCTAATTCATCACTTTGAATTAATTTTTCACGTTTTTCTTCAAATTGTTTATCGAATTCTTTACGTTGCTGTGACATCAATTCTTTTAATTGAGCCAAATCATTTGCTGCATCTTCTTCTTTCAATGCCAAGCTCAACCATTCTTCACGATTTAAACCTAACAAATACTCTTCAGTGAAGTTAGCGCCTGCTTTGAAACCTCTATTACCAGCAGCTGCAATATTTGACATTAACAAACGTTTTGCACGATCAAACAAGTCATCTTCTAAAATACGTAATTGATCATTCAAGTCTTTACGAACGCGCTTCAATTCAGCAGCTTCGATTTCACGAGTACGGCTATCTTTTTCGATACCATCACGTGTAAACACACGAACATCTATTACTGTACCATCCATACCTGTAGGAACACGTAAAGAGGTATCTTTAACATCAGATGCTTTATCACCAAAGATTGCACGTAATAATTTTTCTTCTGGTGTTAATTGTGTTTCACCTTTAGGAGAAACTTTACCCACCAAGATGTCGCCAGCTTTAACTTCAGCGCCGATGAATGCCATACCAGCTTCATCTAATTTTGTTAACGCAGCTTCTGATACATTAGGAATATCCGCAGAAATTTCTTCTGGACCTAATTTAGTATCACGTGCCACACATGTTAATTCTTCAATATGAATTGTTGTGAAACGATCTTCACGAACAACACGTTCAGAGATCAAGATGGAGTCTTCGTAGTTATAACCATTCCATGGCATAAACGCTACCAAGATATTTTGACCCAATGCTAATTCACCTAAGTCTGTTGATGGGCCATCGGCCATAACATCTTTAGCAGATACACGATCACCTACTTTTACTAAAGTACGTTGGTTGATACATGTGCTTTGGTTTGAACGCATATATTTTGTTAAGTTATAGATATCAACGCCAGCTTCACCCGCTTTTGTTTCTTCTTCATTCACACGCACAACAATACGAGTTGCATCCACGTAATCCACAATACCGCCACGTTTAGCAACGATACACACACCCGAGTCACGTGCAACAGTGCTTTCAATACCTGTACCTACTAATGGCTTATCAGAGCGCAATGTTGGTACCGCTTGACGTTGCATGTTCGATCCCATTAATGCACGGTTAGCATCGTCGTGCTCTAGGAACGGAATCAATGCTGCAGCAACTGACACGATTTGACGAGGAGAAACGTCCATATATTGGATTTGATTTTGTGTCAATAGAATGAATTCACCATTCACGTGAGATGCAATCAAATCATCCATGAACTCGCCATTTTCATTCAATCGAGCATTTGCTTGCGCGATACCAAATTCCATTTCTTCATATGCTGACAAGTATTCAATTTCATTCGTTACTTTGCCATCGATCACTTTACGATATGGTGTTTCTAAGAAACCATATTCGTTTGTTCGTGCATAACACGCCAATGAGTTAATCAAACCGATGTTAGGTCCTTCAGGTGTTTCGATTGGACATACACGGCCATAATGCGTTGTATGAACGTCTCGAACTTCAAAGCCTGCACGTTCACGTGTCAAACCACCAGGTCCTAATGCTGAAATACGACGTTTATGCGTAATTTCTGACAACGGGTTATTCTGATCCATAAACTGAGACAACTGAGAAGAACCAAAGAATTCTTTCATTGCTGCTGCAACTGGTTTAGCATTCACTAATTCGTGTGGTGTCAAACCTTCAGCTTCAGCCAATAACAAACGTTCTTTAACAGCACGCTCGATACGAACCAAACCAATACGGAATGTATTCTCAGCCATTTCACCAACGCAACGTACACGACGGTTACCCAAATGATCTACATCATCCACTGTGCCGTTACCGTTACGAATATCTACCAATGTTTTGATTACTTCAACAATATCTTCATTAGATAAAGTACCCTCACCAACATCAGTACCACGACCTAAACGACGGTTGAACTTCATTCGACCAACTGCTGATAAATCATAACGATCAATATCAAAGAATAAGCTGTGGAACAAACTTTCTGCTACTTCTTTCGCAGGTGGTTCACCAGGACGCATCATGCGATAGATTTCAACTTGTGCCTCTAATTGAGTTTTTGTTAAATCTGCACGCAATGTATCAGAGATATAAGATCCACGATCAACATCATTTGTGTATAACACATTAATGCGTTTAATGTTTTTCTGTGCTAAACGCTCAACGATTAAATCGTAAGTTAATACTTCGTTCGCTAACAACAATACTTCGCCTGTATCTTCATCAAAGATATCTTCAGCAATGACCTTGCCAATCAAATACTCAACAGGTACTTCTAATTTTTCAACACCCGCTTTTGTTAATTCGCGAATATGTTTTGCAGTAATACGACGACCACGTTCAGCCACCAATTGACCATCAACCATGATATCAAATGCTGCGATCTCACCACGTAAACGATCTGCAATCAATTCTAAGTAAACTTTGCCATCTTCAAATGTAAAAGTGTTCTTTTCAAAGAAAGTATCTAAGATTTCAGTATCACTCATGCCTAAAGCACGCAATAAAATTGTTGCATGCAATTTACGACGACGGTCAATACGAACGAACAATAAATCTTTGATATCAAATTCAAAATCTAACCATGAGCCACGGTAAGGAATCACACGTGCAGAGAATAATAATTTACCCGATGAATGACTTTTACCTTTATCATGATCAAAGAACACACCAGGGGAGCGGTGCAACTGAGACACAACAACGCGCTCAGTACCATTGATCACAAACGTACCATTTTCTGTCATCAATGGTAATTCACCCAAGTAAACACCACCGCGGCCAAAACGATCAATGCTAGCTTCACGAACTTCTTTGATCACACCTGTATCCGCATCAGAAATACGTAAACGCATGCCAACACGTAATGGCGCTGCATAAGTTACACCACGCAATTGACACTCACGAACATCAAAATCAGGCTCGCCAATATGATAATCAACATATTCCAAGCTTAAAGTATAGCCAGGTGCTGTTGGTGTTTTAGCTTTTGTTGTTGTAATAGGGAAAATAGATTCGAAGGCAGCTTGTAAGCCTTGGTTTTTGCGCTTCTTACGATTTTCACCTTGTTGAAGGAAGTTTTCGTATGAATCTAATTGAATCGATAAAAGATATGGAACATCCAGAACGCTTGATTGTTTCCCAAAATCTTTACGGATACGTTTTTTTTCTGTAAAAGAATACATTATCAAATCCTCAAGGCTTACTTAGTTAAAGGGTAAACTAGAAAAAGGGCATCATCTTTATGTAGCTATAATGTACTTTTTCTAGTTTACAATAGTGACAAGCTACTAAAGGCCAGTGGTTATCCACTAGCCTTTGTCGTAAACATATCTCTAGATATAAATCATCAAATTACAAATTTCCTAAACAATTTTAGAGAAACTGTAATTATTTCAATTCAACTGTAGCACCAGCTTCTTCAAGTTGTTTCTTGATTTCTTCAGCTTCAGCTTTCTCAGCGCCTTCTTTAACAGTTGCAGGAACACCTTCAACCATTGCTTTAGCTTCGCCTAAACCTAAACCTGTGATACCACGAACAACTTTGATTACGTTAACTTTGTTTGAACCAAAGCTTGTCATAACAACGTCAAAGTCAGTTTTTTCTTCTGCAGCAGCAGCGCCAGCAGCAGGACCTGCAGCAACAGCTACAGCAGCAGTTACGCCGAATTTTTCTTCGATTGCAGAAATCAATTCCATGATTTCAGCAGTTTTCATTTCTTCAATTGCATTTAAAATATCATCTTTAGAAATAGACATTTTAGACTCCTAAAAAATTAATAAATAATAATCTGTTTAAAACAAATAGCATTAAGCCGCTTCTTTCTGATCGCGAACTGCTGCCAAAGTAGCTGCCAATTTTTGTACAGGCGCTTTGAGCACAGCAAGGAACATAGAGATAGCTTGATCTTTCGTTGGAAGAGATGCGATACGCTCAAGAGCGCTACCATCATAAAGCTCACCATCATGAACGATTGCTTTCACAACCATTTTTTCGTTTGCTTTTTCTTTCAAGAACTCGTGAATCGCACGAACACCTGATACTGGATCTTCTTCATTCATAGAGAATGCAAGAATGATAGGACCAGTTAGTTGATCGTTAATACTTTCAAAACTGCTATTTGTTAACGCACGCTTAGCCAAGCTGTTTTTAACAACACGTAAATAAACGTCACCTTGACGAGCTTTTTCACGCAAAGCTGTCAATTGTGATACTGTTAATCCACGGTATTCAGCTGCAACTAATGAATGCGCACGACCTGCAATTTCAGAAACTTCAGCAACAACTGCTTGTTTCTCTTGTAAAGTTAACATACGTCACCATAAGTAGTTATTAAACATCCCTTATTCGGGGCCTTACGGATCACTATTAATTAGGTCACCGTCTACGTAGAACATTAAGCCTTACGGCATCTACGGTCTCAGACACTTCCTGCTATATTGCTACAGCAAGAAGTTCTAATCTGAATTAGATTGATGAAGCATCAACCATTAAGCCTGGACCCATCGTTGAAGATACAGTCACACGCTTCAAATAAACACCTTTAGCTGATGATGGCTTCAAACGGTTTACTTCAGTGATCAATGCCTTCAAGTTTTCTTGCAATTTAACTGCGTCGAAATCTACTTTACCGATTGATGCATGAACGATACCATTTTTGTCAGTTCTGAAACGAACTTGACCTGATTTAGCATTTTTTACTGCGCCAGCAACGTCTGGAGTTACTGTACCAACTTTAGGGTTAGGCATTAAACCACGTGGGCCCAATACTTGACCTAATTGGCCTACGATACGCATTGCATCTGGAGAAGCGATCACAACATCGAAATCCATGTTGCCAGCTTTGATGCTTTCTGCTAAATCTTCGAAACCTACTACATCTGCACCAGCAGCTTTAGCTGCTTCTGCGTTTGCGCCTTGAGCAAATACAGCAACGCGAACTGTTTTACCAGTACCGTTAGGCATAACTGTAGCACCACGAACCACTTGATCACTTTTACGTGGGTCTACGCCCAAGTTCAAAGCAACATCAACTGATTCTAAAAATTTTGCTTGTGGCAATTTAGCCAACAATTCAAAAGCTTCTACTGCTGAGTAAACTTTTTGACCATCTACTAATTCGCTGATAGCTTTTGCACGCTTAGTTAATTGCTTAGCCATATTATAGACCCTCCACTTCAATACCCATTGAACGAGCAGAACCCGCCAATGTACGTACTTTTGCTTCTAATGTTGCGCCAGAAAGATCTGCACCTTTAGTTTCTGCAATTTCCTCTAACTGTTGGCGAGTTACTTTACCAACTTTTTTAGTGTTAGGGTTTGAGCTACCAGATTTCAATCCTGCTGCCTTTTTCAACAAATAAGCTGCTGGTGGAGTTTTCTTGATGAACGTGAATGAACGATCGTTGTAAACCGTAATTACAACTGGCAATGGCATACCAACTTCCATTTGCTGAGTTTCAGCATTGAAAGCTTTACAGAATTCCATGATATTCACACCGTGTTGACCCAATGCTGGACCAATTGGTGGTGCAGGGTTAGCTTTACCAGCTGGAACCTGCAATTTGATATAAGCCGTTACTTTCTTGGCCATGACTATCTCCTAAAAACGGGTCAACGCAATTTTCATTGCTCCCCAATAACAAAAGGTTTGAGATTATACATAATATATTCTCAAACCACAATTTAAATATTTTATTAACCTTTTTCGACTTGGAAAAATTCCAACTCAACGGGTGTGGCACGACCAAAGATCATAACCGAAACGATCAAACGACCTTTTTCTGGCAACACCTCTTCCACCACACCATTAAATTCTGCAAATGGACCATCAATCACACGCACAGACTCACCCACTTCAAATAGAACTTTTAACTTAGGACCTTCTTCCGCCTCAGCCATTCTATCCAAAATACGATTCGCTTCTTTTGTCGTAATTGGCATAGGACGATCACCTGTACCGCCGATAAACCCGATAACCTTTGGCGTATTTTTAACTAAGTGCCATGTGTCGTCATTCATTTCCATCTCAACTAATACATAGCCTGGAAAAAATTTACGCTCGCTTTTACGCTTTTTACCATCACGAACATCAACGACTTCCTCAGAAGGCACAATGATCTCACCAAAAAAATCATCCAACCCAGCACGCACTACATATTCTTTGAGCGCCTTCATTACCTGATTTTCATAACCAGAATAAGCTTGAATCACATACCAGCGCATTCTTAACCCCCAAAGCGTGCTAATAAAAATGATACTAACCAGCCCAAGATCCAGTCAGAAAATAACAAGAAAATTAAGAATAGCGCCATTACCACCAACACCATCAAGGTCATTTTCTTTGTCTCATCCCAACTCGGCCAAACTACGCGGCGCAATTCTATACGTGCTTCTTTAAAAAACAGAATCAAATTCTTACCCGTTACAGACGTCAAGAATACAGCTAAGAATAATGCAACACCCAAACCCAATGATACAAACGCCAAAACAAGCTTTGTTTCCATCAGATAATAGTATCCAAAAACCCCTGCCAACAATAAACCGACAGAAGCCCAAACCTGCATCTTCCCTTTTTCAGCCTTTTCCTTGGCCACAACCTGATTCTCTTTCTTACTCATAGTTATTTCTCGGAACTAAATTATCCATTATACATATTTTTCTGAAATTAAAAAAGCAGCCTAGTGCTGCTTTTTTAATAAATGGCGGGCTGGGAAGGACTCGAACCCTCAACTTACGGTTTTGGAAACCGTTGCTCTACCAATTGAACTACCAACCCATTATTTAATTATGCAATGATCTTAGCTACAACACCAGCACCAACAGTACGACCACCTTCGCGGATTGCGAAACGTAAACCTTCATCCATTGCGATTGGGTTGATCAACTCAACTACCATCTTGATGTTATCACCAGGCATAACCATTTCTACGCCTTCTGGCAATTCTACAGCACCCGTTACGTCAGTTGTACGGAAGTAGAACTGTGGACGGTATCCTTTAAAGAATGGAGTATGACGACCGCCTTCATCTTTAGACAATACGTATACTTCAGCTTCGAATTTAGTATGAGGCTTAATTGAACCTGGTTTTGCTAATACTTGACCACGTTGAACTTCTTCACGCTTAGTACCACGCAATAAAACACCAACGTTATCACCAGCTTGACCTTGATCCAATAATTTACGGAACATTTCAACACCAGTACAAGTTGTTTTCATTGTTTCAGTGATACCAACGATTTCTAATTCTTCACCAACTTTAACAATACCTGATTCGATACGACCAGTAATTACTGTACCACGACCAGAAATTGAGAATACGTCTTCGATAGGCATCAAGAATGATTTATCAATTTCACGAGTTGGCTCAGGAATGTATGAATCCAAAGCGTCAACTAATTTAATAATAGCAGGAACACCGATATCTGACTCATCGCCTTCCAATGCTTTTAATGCAGAACCAACAATGATCGGAGTATCATCACCTGGGAAATCGTAAGTGCTTAACAAGTCACGAACTTCCATTTCAACCAATTCGATCAACTCAGCATCATCAACCATATCCGCTTTGTTCAAGAATACAACGATGTATGGAACACCAACTTGACGAGACAATAAGATGTGTTCGCGAGTTTGAGGCATAGGACCATCAGCTGCTGAACAAACCAAGATAGCACCATCCATTTGAGCAGCACCAGTGATCATGTTTTTAACATAGTCCGCATGCCCAGGACAGTCAACGTGCGCATAATGGCGATTTTCTGATTCATATTCTACGTGTGATGTAGAAATAGTAATACCACGCGCTCTTTCTTCTGGAGCCTTATCGATTTGATCGTATGCTTGAGAAGCGCCACCGAAACGGTCTGCACCAACTTTAGTCAACGCAGCTGTTAATGTTGTTTTACCATGATCAACGTGGCCAATTGTACCTACGTTTACGTGTGGTTTACTACGACTAAATTTTTCCTTTGACATAATCAAATCACTCTATGTAAAAAAGGGGATTAATGGTGCTCATAGCCGGAATCGAACTGGCGACCTCACCCTTACCAAGGGTGTGCTCTACCAACTGAGCTATATGAGCGCTTAGAAAAATGGAGCGGGTGAAGGGAATCGAACCCTCACAATCAGCTTGGAAGGCTGAGGTTCTACCATTGAACTACACCCGCTTTTTTCAATCTTATAATTTGGTGGTGGGAGAAGGATTCGAACCTTCGAAGGCTTAGCCAGCAGATTTACAGTCTGCCCTCGTTGACCGCTTGAGTATCCCACCCGAGAGAGTTGCCATTATATGGATTCTTTCTTTTGTGTCAAATTTTTTTTAAGGATTGATCGATAATTTAGCAATTTTAGTTTGCATTGCACCATCTCTATCATAAATATCAGAACGATAAACAGTCTTCCCATTCGCATCTACAGCGGCTGTCATGTAAATTGTATACACAGGAAATCGCATATTTTCTTTTAATCGCACAGTTTGCTCCTTACTGCCATCATAAGCTTTTTGAATACGATCTACCTTCCAGTCCTGATCTTTTAAAAAATACTCTGCCAACTGAATAGGATTTTCAATGCGAATACAACCAGAACTAAATGTTCGCTCTGTTTTGCCAAACAAGCTTTTTTGTGGCGTATCATGCAAATAGATTGCATGCTCATTTGGAAACATAAATTTCACTTTACCCAATGCGTTATAGCTTCCTGGGTCTTGGCGCAAACGATATGGAAAATTATTAGCGTTATATTGCGACCAATCAACCATAGTTGGATCAATTTCGTTGCCTTCTCGATCTAAAATACGGATCTTTGATCGAGCTAATCGCTCTGGATCACGCTTTAATTGAGGTAGCTTATCCTTCACAGCCATTGAACGAGGAACATTCCAATATGGCGCAAAAACAATATGATTCATTGGTGCCATAAATACAGGTGTAGAGCGCTGTGCCATTCCAACAATTGTTTTGGCACGTACAGTTTCCACGCCATCCTTGACGACGTAATACTCAAAACTTGGAATATCTACAACTAAATAATGCTGCCCCAAATCTTTAGGCATCCAACGCCATCTCTCTATATTGGTCATTAATTGCGTGACACGATCTTTTTTAGTTTTATTTAACTCTTTCTGAGTTCTCACACCAACGACACCATCAGGCTCTAACAAATGTTCATTTTGGAATACCTGTACTGCCTTCTTAGTTTCTGAATCAAATAATTTTTGATCCTTTTTGGCTGTACCCAAATAACCCAATTCAATCAAACGATTATTCAGCAACTGAACTTTGTCATTCTGATCATTCAGCGACATTTTACCACCCACCGCCATTTTTGTTTCTATCTCGTCAGAAGATTCACTGTCCAAAACTTTGGCCAAACTATCTAATAACAATTGATACTGTTCATGCTTGGGCTCAATACTTACAATCTGAGCAGAAAGATCTGTCGCATTTAATAATGCTGTAAGCTGAGAAACACTATCAAACTTATCTCTTGGTAAAAGCCAATTCTTTTGCTCCACAACAATCAATTCAGGTTGACCAACAGAAACATCTCGCAAATAACTTAGCGCTGCATCGGTCATTAATAGGTCCAATAATTGCTGTTGTTCAACGCTAGTTAAATCAGAACTCATTAATTCATTAATCTTAACCACGTGATAGTTACGGGGAAACAGCCCCTTATAAGAACTTTTTTCTAAAAAAGATAACATTTCTTTAGAACGCGCTGTCACTTTGCCATTATCTAGCCATACAAATGGCTGCACAGAATTTGTTGCATAGAAATTAGTATAAAAACGATTAACATCGCCCTTATTAGCACGCAATGTAATTTTGTTCTGCTGCGTTAAATCTTTAACAATATTTTGAGATATATTGGCTTGTGCAGTATCTACACCGCTTGCCAAAACCATTGGTGACGCGAACGCCAATACACAGAATAATATAGTTCTTTTCATAATATCCACATTCTAAAAGATAGCCCCTGATGAAGCATGTTATTATACGCGCATTTCATGCTTAACGGTTATTAACAATGTCAAAACAACCAATTACCATAACAAAAGCCACTGCCATTAAACGAATTCTAGCTTTTGTTTATGACCTATTTTTAATCATTCCTCTGATGATGCTTGTTGCCCTAATTTGGCTACCCTTCAATAATGGTGTCGCTATTGAACCTGGGAACCCACTCCATCCTTTTATGATCTCCACCACTGCAATACTAACGCCTATACTCTTTTATACATATTTTTGGCATAAAGGTGGACAAACATTAGGCATGCGTAGCTGGAAACTTCGCATAGTTAATTTAGCAGGTAATTCCTTATCTCCCAAACAAAGTGCAACTCGTGCTGTTTTATTAATTTTATCATTAGTCCTCATTATCGTTGGCTTTAGCACTGCCTTTACGCTAAATTTTACAGTACAAGCCATCATTCCATTAGGACTGGCATTAATTTCTCTCTTTGGTATGTGCCAAACTTTTACTAAAAGACGTACTTCACTCGTTGATTTATTAACACAAACAAGAATAGTCCAGCTACCAAAGGTTGAAAAAATCAAAAAGTGACTACACTATATACTAGCTCGTTCCATTTTTGTTTAGTCATGCATTAACTGCTACACTAGAGAATTTGGAACATCCACCAAAATTCATTTAACTGGAGATTTAATCATGGCTTTTACATTACCTGATTTACCATACGCTCACGATGCACTTGAGCCACACATTGATACTGAAACAATGCACTTGCATCATGACAAACATCACAATACTTATGTTAACAACTTAAATGCAGCGATCGAAAAATACCCTGAATTAGCGGCAAAAGATATTGATACTTTAATCGCTGAATTAGACCAGGTACCTGCAGAGATCCGTACAGCCGTACAAAATAATGGCGGCGGTCATGCTAACCATACATTATTCTGGGAAATCATGGGACCT
>NZ_MVDO01000114.1 GCF_002006755.1 Wohlfahrtiimonas larvae
TAGCGGCAAAAGATATTGATACTTTAATCGCTGAATTAGACCAGGTACCTGCAGAGATCCGTACAGCCGTACAAAATAATGGCGGCGGTCATGCTAACCATACATTATTCTGGGAAATCATGGGACCTAATGCGGGTGGCGAACCTGTTGGCGAAATCAAAGCTGCAATCGATGCAACTTTCGGTAGTTTTGATGCATTCAAAGAAAAATTTGCAGCTGCTGCAACTAGCCGTTTTGGCTCAGGTTGGGCTTGGTTAGTTGTAGATAAAGATGGCAACTTGGAAGTTATGTCTACTGCAAACCAAGATTCACCTTTAACATTAGGCAAAACGCCTGTGTTAACAATCGACGTTTGGGAGCATGCTTACTACAAAAAATTCAGTAATGTGCGTCCTGATTACATCAAAGCATTCTGGAATGTTGTTAACTGGAACGAAGTAAATAAACGTTTTGTAGCTGCTAAATAATCAATACATTAGCTATTAAAATTTCAATTCATTAAGCCTAGCATTCATTGTTAGGCTTAATATTATCTATAATACGAATACAATCAATATTTTATAAATATATAATATTCTTATCACACATCACCACAAAACTTACATAGCATTTAGTAGAAATATCATTAAAGCCAAAATCTACACACTATTAAACAAAAGCCAATCCATGCTAAATTAGCAAGAATAATTACTATAAAATCAAACACTAATAGACATATTCTTATCTAAAATTAATATATAATTATTATAAATATCCCATTCCTCCTACTACAATAAATTTAAGATATTCATAATCAAAATCTTTTTTATTGACTAAAACATGGAGGATTTATGAAAAAATTATCTCTAAGCCTTATTTCCATGATTTTACTAAGTGCATATGGCCATGCTGAAGAAACTAAAGTAACCGGAAAAATTCGATTTGTAGGCAGTGTGACCGCGCCATCTTGTCAAGTTGTGACACCTACGCGATCTTCAAATCTAACCTTCACGAATTGCAAGATCCAAGAAGCTCGTACATCAGAAAATATTCAAAAAATGAATATCACAACTCAACGTTACAACAAATCTGACAAACAAGTTATGTTTGTGGCCATTATGTATAAATGAATTACCTATATAGGCATTCATCTCGCAAATAATTGAGAACTTCTCTTCATTTAAATAATGAATCTTATGAAAGTAGAATTAATTTTATAAATTCTACTTTATTTAAAACAACCCCCGTACATTAATCGAAAAGACAATATCAATTCAAGTCCAATTTTCAATTGATTTGACAAATATTAGGAAATTATTTTTATATATAAAACCCCTTGCCTAACCATATAAAGAGTGTAAATTCTTATTTAAAAAATTACTTATCAATTTATTTTTTAAATAATAATGGTGGTGGTTATGAAAAGATTACTCCTGAGTATTATGTTTACTTTTCTATTTGGTATTGTTAGTTATGCTCAACCACCAACATTATCAGGCAAGATCAGATTCACAGGGGAGGTTGTTGCGCCATCATGCACAATTACCCTTGATTCCCAAAATGCATCTAAGATAAATTTTTCTGATTGCCATACTTCAAAAGATGTAGACACACAAAATTCTCCAAAACTATATACGGCAACTCAACACATGCACCCTACCCATCAAAATTTATTAAGCATTTATATCGTCTACAAATAAAATATGATTGCCAGTTACTCACAAACATTAGCAACTATGTTTTCACCCAAGGCAGGGCCAATGCTCATACCTAATCCTGTACGCATGAGCACAGCTGTTACACACGACCCTGCTTTAATGATTGAATATGGCTCAGAGCCTTTTGACCCATATTTCCCCGTCCAACGTTCTATAGTTTTTAATTCCAACCCCAATGTTTCTTCTGCTAACTTCAATAATATGTTATCAATATTTTCACTGCTGAATGGGCGTGGAAATTGTGAATATGCATGAGAATCCCCAATGATTAAGTCACCAGAGGGTGTTGGTGTGATCAACAAATGAATCCCATATTTTACAAATTCAGGGTGATTCTTCTCCATTGCTAATCTTAAAATTGCAGTTTCAGGCAAATCTCTAAATGCATCATAATGTGTGCAGCTTAAACCTGTAAATAGAGCATGTTGTAATGATAATTCTTTAACGGGTCTCACTCGTAACATTTGTAAACGACAAATCATAGGATTTAATTGTTGGATCTCATCTGCAAGCAATGTTTGATAATCATGACCAGAACAGACAAAAATATGCGCCGCACTAAAATCTCCTATCGTTGTTATTAATCTGCCTTGATCCACATCGAGATCCTTCACCAGTGTTCCAAATTTCATTGTGACATTTGGCAAAGAAGATAAATAACGGATCAATTGTGGCAAGGCTTCACGAGAGAAAATCACTTGGTCATTTTTGCCATGCAAAATGGTAGAATAACGAGAGAATTGCCCACCATAAAGCGCACCAATATCTTGCTTGCTCAATAATTCACATTCGTAGCCATGTTGCTTCACTTTATTTTCCACAAAAGATTCTAATACAGCAGCTTCGACTTGATTGCGTGCAATGAGCAAAGAACCATTACGCTTAGCATCAATGTCGGCATGATTAATCCATTCGCTCCAAATATTTCGGCTCTGATTTGCAAGATTCAGCATCTCGCCTTCGCGTTGCCCTGTCACCACACCGAAGCCAAAGTTGCGAATCGATGCACCTAAGGGTTGATCCGTACGCTCACATACTAAAACTTTCAATCCACGCTTTGCTGCTGCATAAGCATGACTCAAACCGATGATTCCTGCCCCTACAATGGCTATGTCATATTTCATTATCGCTATCCATATCTTGATCAAAATGGCGCCATTCTAGGGAGCGATTATGTCAATGATATGACAAATTCTCATAAGCCCACTATATTTTACATTTCATATTTTTGTCATATTCAACAGCTATATTTCACTGGATTTTATTCACTCCCTTTAAGGAAAAATTCCATGAAATTATTCAAATCAACAGCTTTGACAATTGCATTGATCAGCACTTTAGGTTCAGCATATGCTCAAAAACAAGAGTTAACGGTATATTCCGCAATCGAAACAGATCAATTGAAAGAATTAGAAAAAGCATTCAACCAAGATCACCCTGAAATCAAATTACGCATTGTGAGAGATTCTACAGGTGTTGTAGTTTCTAAACTATTGGCAGAAAAAAATAATCCAAAGGCTGATGTGATTTGGGGCGTTGCGATCACAGGTTTAGGGGTATTAAAACTAGAAAATATGCTAGAACCCTATGCGCCAGCAAACATTGCTAAGATTGATCCTAAATATAAAGATAAAGATGCAGTGCCAGCATGGTGGGGTCATCAAATCTCTGGTGCTGTGATCTGCTTTAACACCGTCGAAGCAGAAAAACGTGGCTTACCAAAACCAGCAAGTTGGAACGATTTATTGAATCCTATTTACCAAGGTCAGATCGTAATGCCTGATCCAACATCATCTGGTACTGGTTACTATGATGTTGTGAGCTGGTTACAAATGTGGGGCGATGAACAAGGCAAAGGTGGTGGCTGGCAGTATATGGATAAACTCCATAATAACATCGCACAATACACTCATTCAGGCTCTAAGCCATGCAACATGGCAGCAACAGGTGAATATGTAATGGGCATTTCCTTTGAATATCGTGGTAATACCAATAAAGACAAAGGTGCCCCCATCGATTTAGTATTCCCAAGCGAAGGTTTAGGCTGGGATGTTGAATCATTCGCAATCCATAAAGGCACTAAAAACCTAGAAGCAGCAAAAGTATTAGCAGATTGGGCTTCTAGCGATAAAGCCATGGCTTTATATGGCAAAAATTATGCTTTAACAAGTGTTCCAGGTACGGCAACTAAGTTGGAATATGTGCCTGCTAACTATGCAGAATTATTGATTGATATGGATTTTGATACAGCGGCGAAAGATCGCTCTCGCATTTTGTCAGAGTGGAGCCAACGCTACTCTAAAAAATCAGAGCCTAAATCTTAATCATATTTTTCATTAATTAATAAGGGGATCGGCCTATATGTCATTTCTTGAGCTGAATGCTATCAATAAACGTTTTGGACATTTTACCGCATTAAAAGAGATCAATTTAGCCATTGAATCCGGTGAATTTATCTGTTTTTTAGGGCCCTCTGGCTGTGGCAAAACAACACTGCTTCGTATTATTGCTGGGCTTGAAGAGCAAACATCAGGCAAGATCTTTCAAAAAGGGCAAGAAATCTCCAAATTGCCACCTGCAAAAAGAGATTATGGGATTGTTTTCCAATCCTATGCTCTTTTTCCCAATCTCTCCGTGAGCGATAACATCGCTTATGGCTTAGTAAATCAGAAAAAACAAAAAGAAACGATTGAACAAAAAATTAATGCATTGTTACATTTGATTGGTTTACCTGATAGTGGCAAAAAATATCCTAGCCAATTATCAGGCGGGCAACAGCAACGTGTTGCATTGGCTCGTGCATTAGCAACATCGCCTAATTTATTATTATTGGATGAGCCCTTATCCGCACTTGATGCAACTGTGCGCATTCATCTACGCGAAGAATTGTGCCGTTTACAAAAACAACTCGGCATTACAACCATCATGGTCACACATGATCAAGAAGAAGCGCTCGCCATTGCGGATCGCGTTGTGATTATGAATCATGGTGTGATTGAACAAGTTGGTACACCATTGGAAGTCTATCATCACCCTGCTAATCCATTTGTGGCTGACTTTGTCGGTAAAATTAATCAATTGGATGCTTTATCAGAAGGTGATCATTACTATCGTTGTGGCGATGAAATCATTCATGCACCAAACGTTCCTTCCCATCCTAAAGGTGAAAAAGTTCGCTTATATCTTCGCCCTGAAGATCGCAAAGTTGAATTTAATCATAATGATTCAGCAAAGCGATTCACTGGCATCATCAAAGATATTGAATTTTTGGGTGGCACTTGCTTAGCAGAACTGGAAGTACCAGCCTTTGCAAAGCAATCCATCCGATTACAGTTTTCCTTAAATCAAGTGTATGACTTGGGAATCGAGCTAGATAAACCCTTACCGTTCGCTTTTAGACCTGAACGCATCAATGTTTTTGCAGCTTAAGGAATCAATATGTCTAGCTCTACTTTGCAGGCAAAGTCTGCAACACAAATGATTCAACCAAAATCTACTGCTTGGCCTATTGAAAAGATCATCATTGGCACGGTATTAATTACTTCTCTGATCTTCTTTGTACTCTTTTTAATCGCACCTTTAAGTGCAATTTTAAGTCAGTTATTCGTCAATAACACACTAAGTGAACACTCAGGAATTTCAGCGCTCTTTGAATATCTCAAATCGCCCTCCATCCTCAGAAGTTTATGGAACAGCATTTGGGTTTCCATTGTTGTTACTATCATTGTGATTCCTTTAGCCTTCACATTTGCCTATGCTTTAACTCGCAGCTGTTTACGATTCAAAGGTATTTATCGCTCAATCGCCCTATTGCCTTTATTAGCGCCATCATTGTTATCTGCTATTTCGATCATTTATTGGTTTGGCAACCAAGGTGCCGCTAAAGGATTCTGGAATGCTTTAGGTTTTGATTCCATTTACGGTGCACCCGGAATTATTCTGGCAGAGATCTTTGCCATTTTCCCCCATGTTTTGATGATTTTAGTCACTGCATTAACATTAGCAGATCAGCGTTTATATGAAGCAGCAGATACTTTAGGTACAAGCAAATTCCGTAAATTCATCACGATTACATTGCCAAGTGTTAAGTATGGCTTAGTTTCTGCGGGCATGGTTTCTTTCACATTAGTGATCACAGATTTTGGCATTCCAAAAATCGTGGGTGGTAACTTTGATGTATTAGCCACAGATTTATTCCGCATGATCATCGGTCAGCAAAACTTCCAACAAGGCGCAGCTGTTGCCTTGTTATTGCTAATCCCAGCGCTACTCACATTTACGGTAGAACACCATGTGCGTAAAAAACAGATTTCAACATTGTCCGCTCGATCTGTTCGTTTTTCACCTAAAAAGAATATGAAATTTGATTTAGCGATGAATGCTTATGTCATCGTGATTTCATGCTTAATGCTAGCAATGTTGTTGATGGCAGTTTATGCATCATTCGTGAGCTTCTGGCCATATAACTTGAAACTCAGCTTGTTGAATTATGAATCAGCACTGTTTGGCAGTGGCTTAGGCAAAACATTATTGAACAGTTTAACTTTGGCATTGGGCACAACCATCATTGGTACAGCATTGGTATTCTTAAATGGCTATATGCTTGAGAAAACCAAAGGCTTTAGCAAAATTAAATTAGCCATTCGTTTAATGGCAACTCTGCCTGTTGCAATTCCGGGATTAGTTTTAGGTTTGGGTTATATATTCTTCTTTAATAGCCCAAGTAATCCTTTCAACTTCCTCTATCATTCCATGTTGATCTTGATCCTATGTACTGTGGTGCATTTCTATACCACAAGCCACATGACAATGACCTCAACATTGAAATCCATTGATTGGGAATTTGAAGCGGTTTCCCAATCTCTCAAAGTTCCTTTCTACAAGACAATGTGGCGCGTGACATTGCCAATCAGCTTGCCAACATTATTGGATATTTCTCGCTACTTCTTCATCAATGCAATGACAACTATTTCAGCCGTGATCTTCTTATATTCACCTGAAACAGAACTCGCAGCTGTTGCCATTTTGAACTTAGATGATGCTGGCGATGTTGGTGGTGCAACAGCAATGGCTGTGATGATCACTGGTGTTTCTCTAGTTGTCATCTCTATTTATTACTTTATCGAACTTTGGATCAAACGCTCAACACATCGTTGGGCTAATCATTAGGAGACGTCATGGATCGCGATCAAATCTTATTAACCCCGGGACCATTAACGACAACATTGCGCACAAAAAAAGCGATGTTAAAAGATTGGGGTTCATGGGATGCTGATTTTAACCAAATCACTAAAAGAATTCGTTCTCAGCTACTTTCTATTATTCATGGTCATGATGATTATGTTGTCGTACCGATGCAAGGTAGTGGAACATTTTCTGTAGAAGCTGCGGTTAATAGTGTACTGCCCCCCAATGGGCATTTGTTAGTCTTAGATAATGGTGCTTATTGTAAGCGCATGGCGACACTCACCAATAAAATGGGGCGTAAAGCAACACTATTGTCATTCAATGAAAGAGAACCTGTTTCACCTGATGCATTAAAAAAAGCCTTAATTAGTGATGCATCTATCACACATGTTGGTTTAATTCATTGTGAAACTGGTGCAGGTGTTTTAAATCCTTTAAAAGAAATCAGCGATATCTGTAAAGAATTCAATGTTGGTTTAATCATTGATGCTATGAGCTCTTTTGGTGCACTGCCCATTGCTGCAAGAGACATTCAATTTGATGCATTAATCTCAGCAAGCGGTAAATGTTTAGAAAGCGTGCCAGGCATGGGCTTTATCTTCATTCGCAAAGCTATTTTAGAAAGTATGCAAGGCAATAGCCAATCCTTATCTTTGGACTTGTATGATCAATACCAATATATGGAAAAAACAGGGCAATGGCGCTTCACTCCGCCAACGCATGTTGTAGCAGCCTTAGCTGAAGCCTTAAATCAATTTGAAGAAGAAGGCGGACAACCTGCAAGGTTGGCACGCTATAAAGATAACTGCAAAACACTTGTGAATGGTTTGGCAAAAATTGGCTTAGAACCATTCTTGGATGAAGAAAATATCACGCCCATCATTGTGACATTTTTAGCGCCCAAATATGACCAATACGATTTCAAATCTTTCTATAACGCAGTGAAAGAAGAAGGTTTCATTTTGTATCCGGGGAAATTAACAGAAATTGAAACTTTCCGTGTAGGCTGTATTGGTGCAATCAACCATAAAGAGATGCGCCAAGTGGTTGCGAGTATGAAATACGTTTTAGAACAAATGGCTGTTGTTAAATAAATTTGAGGAGAATTCTTATGCAAAATGATCAAAAAATTTCTGCCATCGTCTTTGATTGGGCAGGAACCATCGTTGATCATGGTTCATGTGCGCCAATGGGTGCATTTGTGAAATTATTTGAAAAGTTCAATGTACCTTTAACGATTGAACAGGCGCGTGGTCCAATGGGCTCTGCAAAGTTGGATCATATCAAAGCATTATTGGCTTTGCCTGAAGTGAGCTCAGCATGGGCAAAAGAACATGGTAGCGCACCAACAGATTTAGATGCACAAATGCTCTACGATGTTTTCATCCCGATGAATTTGGCAGCCATTGATGATTATTCTGATCCTATTCCTGGTGCCGTTGAATTATTCAAAAAGCTTCGTGAACGCAATATTAAAATAGGCTCAACTACAGGCTACAACAGAGAAATTGCAGAAAAAGTTCAACGCTTAGCACAACCACATGGCATTGACCCTGAAAGCGTGATGTGCGCGGGTGATTTTAAAATGGGGCGCCCAGCACCATTCATGATGTTTCAAACCTTTAATAATTTAGGTGTTTGGCATCCACATACTGTGATTAAAGTGGATGATACTGCTGTCGGCATTGCAGAAGGCCTAAACTCTGGTACTTGGACAGTTGCTGTGACAGTAAGTGGCAATGAAGTTGGCATGACAGAAGCTGAATGGAACGCCTTACCAAAAGCAGAACAAGATCAATTACGCGAACAAGCAACGGCAGCGATGAAAAAATCAGGTGCACATTACATCATTGATTCTGTGGCTGATCTTGAACCTATTATAAATATGATTGAACAACGTATTCAATCAGGCGAAAAACCATAAATAACAAAACTAGCTTATGATCCTACTTTAGGCCAATATTATGAAAATAATATTGGCTTTTTCTTAGCAAAATTTTTCTGCCATAAATAACTCTTTTGGCTCAATAATCTGTGCTTGTTCGCGCACTAATGACAAATCATGCGAACCATTCGGTGTATCTTTCACCAAAGCATATAAAGTCGATGTGGTATATGTGATCGCTTTTTCAACGCTATCACCATTTAACATATGCGCTAAATACAATGCTGTAAATGTATCACCTGTACCGCTTGGCATCGGCACATAATGGCAACGTGGCGT
>NZ_MVDO01000115.1 GCF_002006755.1 Wohlfahrtiimonas larvae
ATACTGCTGTCGGCATTGCAGAAGGCCTAAACTCTGGTACTTGGACAGTTGCTGTGACAGTAAGTGGCAATGAAGTTGGCATGACAGAAGCTGAATGGAACGCCTTACCAAAAGCAGAACAAGATCAATTACGCGAACAAGCAACGGCAGCGATGAAAAAATCAGGTGCACATTACATCATTGATTCTGTGGCTGATCTTGAACCTATTATAAATATGATTGAACAACGTATTCAATCAGGCGAAAAACCATAAATAACAAAACTAGCTTATGATCCTACTTTAGGCCAATATTATGAAAATAATATTGGCTTTTTCTTAGCAAAATTTTTCTGCCATAAATAACTCTTTTGGCTCAATAATCTGTGCTTGTTCGCGCACTAATGACAAATCATGCGAACCATTCGGTGTATCTTTCACCAAAGCATATAAAGTCGATGTGGTATATGTGATCGCTTTTTCAACGCTATCACCATTTAACATATGCGCTAAATACAATGCTGTAAATGTATCACCTGTACCGCTTGGCATCGGCACATAATGGCAACGTGGCGTTATGACTTTCCATGCTTCATCTGCTGTGATTGCTAATGTCATCAACTCGTCATCTGCATCATTCACTCTAAAACTTGTGATCAATACTGTTTTCAAATAGTGATTGTTTGCAATCAGTTTTCGCGCTTCGCGACAAGCATCTTCCAAAGTTTCTACTGATTTTCCGCATAATACTTCAAATTCAAAATAGTTCGGTGTAATGATCGTTGCACTTTCTAAGGCCTCTTTCATCAAAGGTGGAATCGTTTCATCCACAAAAAATCCCACGCCATCTTCTTTATCACCCATCACAGGATCGCAAACATACATTGCATCAGGATTGTGAGTGCGGATTTCACGCACAACATCGTGAATCACTTGCCCAACACCGACTTTACCAATGTAACCAGAAATCACTGCATCCACTTTTTCTAGGAAATGGTTTTCGCGTAAACCACGAAGCACATCGCTAATCTGTTCTGCTGTGAATACTTGCCCTGAAAAAACATCATAACCGCTGTGATTAGAGAACTGCACAGTATTAATCGGCATTGCTTCAATGCCCATTCGTTGTAATGTAAATACAGCTGCCGAGTTGCCAACATGTCCAAAAGCAACATGGGATTGGATAGTTAAAACGCGTTTTGGTTGGTTTGTCACGATGATCTCACTTTGCTACATCTTTTAATTTGATGCTCGATTATAGCGCAATGATTTTAATTTTGGGATTAGGTTCTTGAACCTAAATCATGATCGCTTTCACTGCCTTTCAGTAAATGCGTCATTTCACGCACCGAAGCAATTTGATCATTTTCAAAGGTGAAAAAGGCAATCACTCGCACATGCAAATCCTCACTATTTTTCTTTGTCACAAATACATCGTGAATATCCGCAGCTGTATCGCCTTCCACCATAAATTCAATGAATTCCACATGAGCTTTCGCAATCACTTCTTTCAATGCAACAACATGCTGAAAGAAATCATCATAATCCAAGCTTTTGCCATCCACCCATTGCGTATAATTTTTTGAGAAAAATGGTCGAACATCATCCACTGATGTATTCACATCAAATAATACTTCAAATGATTCCGTCACTAATTTCTGATATTTATGCATATTTTGATCTCCTTTTTTCATTATTCTTCTAAATAATTTGTTAAAGCTTCTAAAAATAGCTGGGCTTTAGCTAATGTTTCATCATCCATCGTTGCTAAAAAATTTAAATAATTTGCTTTAGCTTGCTCATGCAATACATGATGAATATCCGCAATGTGCTCACCTTCTTTTGTTAGCTGATAAAAGATCGACTTTTGATTATCTTCAATTTGATACGTTGTGATTAATTCATCCTTCAATAATTTATTCACAGCCTTTGAAACTGCTGCTTTCGTTAACGCTAACGCATCACTGAGCACCTTATTATTCACAGCATCATGTTGTTGAATGCAGCCTAAAATATGCAATTGTGTCAAAGTATAATTACCTAAATCCTTTAGCAAAGCTTCACGCTTTCTCTCTCGATGTATTTCTTGTGCATGCGTTAGCTTCACTAAGGTTCGGTACATTTTTTCTGTTTGTGTTGTCATGATCATTACTCTAACTTTGTTTACCAGTTAACTATATTCTTGATTTAAAATATTGTCAACTGGTTAACTATAAGTTTGAGTTAGTTTTATAAATACTTATAATGCTCCAATGATCAATAATCCTTTACTCAAAAAACCGAGAATCGCTCGCGGTTGATGCACTTGGAATGTAGTGCATCGAATCGATAAAACATTCCATGAATTTGCCATTTTATTTGGAGCTTTGTCATGGAAAAAAAACATTGGTCAAAAGTGGAATATCTCCACGAAACTGTTAAAAACTCAAACATTATCATTAAAGGTCAACATAGCTATTACAGCAATTGTTGGGATCAGGGCTTTGAAGCTTCTGTTGTACGCTATTTATATGGCGATGAAGAAAGCTTAAAATGGGAACCTTTATGGCACATTGACCAGTTATACATTGGTGATTATGTCTGCATTGGCGCAGAAGCGGTGATTCTCATGGGTGGCAATCATACACATCGCGCAGATTGGTTCAGCTTATATCCTTTTATGGAAACCATCATCGATGCTTATCAAAGCAAAGGTGATACACATATTCATGATGGCGCTTGGATCGGCATGCGAGCCATGATCATGCCGGGCATTACGATTGGGGAAGGTGCAATCATTGCCGCAGGCAGTATTGCGACAAAAGATGTTGAACCTTATGCCATTGTGGGCGGATCACCTGCTCAATTAGTGAAATATAGATTTCCACCAGAAATCATTCAACAATTATTAGCATTGCATATTTATGATTGGGCACCTGAGAAATTTCAGGCACTTCGCCCATTTTTAACGCAAAATAATATTGAAGCATTGATTGAAGCTGAAAAAAATTATTCACTATCATCGTGATTCTCATTAATGTAGCTATCCCTTCCTTTGGAAGGGGTAGTTTAAAATTTTTCCTGCCACTGCCAACCTTGTTCTGTGGATACTAAATATTTATTGATACCAATATTTTCTAAAAACTCTTGATCATGTGCCACGATCACTAAAGCACCGCGATAACTTTGTAACAGTTGCTCCAAATAAGCAAAATTTACATGATGCTTTACATCACCTTGTAATGGCAAAATTTTGCCCGCCAATGTTTTTAATAATACAGATTTACCACTGCCATTTTTACCCACAATCGCAATGCGATCGCCCTTCTCGATTTGCCCATGAAACTTACTCAATTGCGTTGATAGATACGGTAATACAAGCTGATTCAATTCCACCAATACTTTTGGCACAAAAGTATCCATAGCATAACCATGTAATACAACAGCTTCTTGCTGATCTATGCGATCTTTTGCAGATTGAATGACTAATTTACCTTGTTCAGCAATTTTATCTCTCTGCTCTTTTGCCTTGCCCGAACTTAATTCGCTGCGATTTTTTTGGCGATCCAGCAATATTTTTGCTTGATTCTGCTCACTCCGTTGTTTATTGGCTTGGGATGATCGCTTAGCTTGTCTTTCCAATTGTTGCTGTGCAACTGCCAAGCGCTTTTTCTCAGTTTGCTTTACTGCATTCAACTGCTGAATGATGGATGCTAATTCTGCATCACGCTGCTCAACATAATCTTGATAAGCACCGCTATATGCTGTTAAACCTTTAGTAGATAATTCCACAATGGCGTTCACTTGGTTCAATAAATAACGATCATGGGTAATGATGATCACCTGCCCTTGCCATGATTGAATCATCGACCATAAAACTTGCTTATAGTGATAGTCCAAATGGTTACTTGGCTCATCCAAAATCAAAATTTGTGCTTGGGATAAGAAAGCTGCCGCAATGCGAATGCGCATTTGCTCACCACCACTTAATTGCTGCATCGCAGTTGTTAATGTGACATGAGATAAAGACAGCTCAGCCAATAAATTCAGAGCTTCATCCTGAATGCACCAACGCGAACCCACAATTTCAAAATCATCCGCATCCACACTGCCATTTTCAATACGCTGTAATGTATCCAATATAGATTGGATTTCTAAAGCTTCTGCAACAGTTTCAATGCTATTTTCATGGGATTTTTGTGATAAATAATAAACTAAATCGCTATTGATGCATGAGCCTTCCGTTGGCAATAATCGCCCCGCCATGATTTGTGCCAATAAGCTTTTGCCCACACCATTTCGCCCAATCAACGCTGTGATGGGTTGTGAGAATGTATAAGTTAAATTTGAAAAAACTGTGTTGCCATTTGGCAAACCATAAGACAACTGATTAAGCTGCAAAAATTTGGACATAAAACCTCCTTGATTGATCGTAATAACAAGTCAAATCAAGTTAATTGTTCATGTCAGCAAACCTCATCAGTTCTAAATTAAGATGTGCATATTTTAATTGCGTACAAA
>NZ_MVDO01000116.1 GCF_002006755.1 Wohlfahrtiimonas larvae
GTGATAAATAATAAACTAAATCGCTATTGATGCATGAGCCTTCCGTTGGCAATAATCGCCCCGCCATGATTTGTGCCAATAAGCTTTTGCCCACACCATTTCGCCCAATCAACGCTGTGATGGGTTGTGAGAATGTATAAGTTAAATTTGAAAAAACTGTGTTGCCATTTGGCAAACCATAAGACAACTGATTAAGCTGCAAAAATTTGGACATAAAACCTCCTTGATTGATCGTAATAACAAGTCAAATCAAGTTAATTGTTCATGTCAGCAAACCTCATCAGTTCTAAATTAAGATGTGCATATTTTAATTGCGTACAAAATAAAGTCAATGAAAAACAAAAGAGCCTTCGCGATGGAAGGCTCTGGTAGCTGATCGTTGATATTAATTAGCGCATTTGGAATATCTCTTGATGGAAGTTCGGTGCAACAGCTTCGTAGTGTGATTTCAAATCGGATTTCAATTTTTTCGCAAAGCCACTTGGGCCACAGAACCAAATGTCTGAGACTTTCTCATCCAAATCTTTCATCAATTTATCCGCAGTCAAATAACCTGCAACGTCACTGCAATGCACATGTAATCTCACATTGGGTAAATTTTCACACAATGACTGCAAGTAGTTTGCATAATCTGCTTCTTGTTCATTACAAGCACAGTAATAGAAATTCACTTGAGTTTCACGATCATTGTTTTGAATCATAGATTCTACCCAAGCAATGAATGGTGTAATTCCAATGCCGCCGCCGATCCAAACTTGCTGTGATGATTCTGAACGTTGATAATCAAATAAACCATAAGGGCCTTCCACTTCTACGCGATCACCTACATGGATATTATTCTGTAAATAATCTGTGTAATCACCTAAAGCTTTAATGGAGAATCTCACAATATTATCACCTTCATCTGCTGAAGCGATTGTGAATGGATGCGCACCTTCTAATTTATCATGTTTAAAGAACGCATATTGCCCTGCTTTATGTTGCCATTCACCTGAGAGTTTACAAGTGACTTCAATACAATTACCCATTTTTTTAACTTCAAGAACTTTACCTGAATGAGTTAAAGTTTTGCCGATCAAACCAAACATAGAGATCACTGCACATACTGAACCGATAATTGTTGCCAATCCAACTAATATCCCTAACGGTTGGAACCAATAATGCCAAGGTGTTAAAACAACTGCATGGATTGCTAGTAAGAGAAATACAGGCGCCATCAATTTATGTGTATAACGCCAAATTTTATACGAAAATTTATTCCATAACGTTAAAACTAAGATGATCAACAAGAAATAGACGAGATATTCACCCACATCTTTAGCAAAGCCAACATATTGATCTAGCCAACCCTGTAAGCCTGTTAATTCTGGTCTTGCACCCTTCATTCTTGGACCTTGTTCAAAGAACAATTGTAATACTGGTTTGCCGATTTTAATCACATAGTGCAATCCTGCAAAAACAATCGCCCAAATGCCTGCCCATTTATGCAGATGATACATTTTATCTAAGCCTAATGAGCGATCTAACCATTTTGGGCGAACAGCCAATAACATAATCACGCCCATCATTAAAAATGAAATGACACCTGTAATATTGATGAGCTCTTTACGAATAGGAAATGCACCCAATTTAATCGGATACAAATAAAGATTGATACTCCAAGCAATCATAGCAATCCCAATAATTCCTATAATGACTCGCTGACTTTTGTTCATGAAATGCCTCTCTTATTATTAATATTATCTGAATGAATATTTGCTTCATTGGTTATATGGTAACGTTGCAAATATTAGAGGATTTCAACAGTTGTAAAGTTATGATCAAGTTTCGATAATGATAATCATTATGCTAATAACTTCACCATATTGCTTAAAATATTAGACATAAAAAAAACCGCACTCAGTGCGGTTCTTAAAACTTTTAAAAGGATTACTCTTCGTGCATGATTTGTAATACTAAAGTTTCGATATCTTCTGCTGGAATATGACCATTAGGAGTCATTGGTACCGCGCCCCAAACACCAGAACCACCCGCAGTTACTTTTTCGATCAAGTAATCAACTGCACCATCGTCATCTTTATACTTTTCATAAACGTCATCGTATGAAGGGCCGATTAATTTTTCGCTTTGCTTATGGCAAGCCAAACAACCACTTTGTGAAGCCAATGCTTCATCGATTTGAGCAAATGCTTGTGTAGAAACTACACCAAAACCTAATAACGCTAATGTTAAAACGTGTTTTTTCATTATGACAACCTCTTTATCAATAATATTCAAAACAAAAACTTGTACTAAGGGTAATACAATTTTAGCCCATATTACCATTTTCGTGCTTTTTACCCAATAAATTTATTTCTTAGCAGGCCTTTTCCAGTTTTGAATTTGTCGTAATGTTGCACGTGTTATTGCTAGCGAACCTTCAGAAATAGATGATGAGATTGTGCTTCCTGCGCCAACCGTTGCCCCTTTTTTAACCTCTACAGGTGCAACTAAAGAGCTATTTGAACCAATAAAAACATCATCTTCAATGATCGTTTTATGTTTATTCGCACCATCATAATTACAGGTAATTGTGCCTGCACCAATATTAACACCGACACCAATCTCAGCATCCCCTAAATAGGTTAAATGATTGGCCTTTGAACCTTCACCCAATGTAATATTTTTAGTTTCAACAAAGTTACCCACTTTGCTATTCGCTTTTAAAATACTGTTAGTTCGTAAACGTGCATAAGGGCCAATGGCAACATTGTGATGTAATAGTGATGATTCGATCATAGAATAAGGATGTACCACAACATCATCACACAATTTTGCATCTGTAATATATGAACCAAACCCAATGTGAACATTATTACCTAATGAAACAACTCCCGCCAAAGTAACATTTGGCTCAATAACAATATCTTGTCCTTTTAATTTAACTTCACCATGAATATAAACAGTCTCAGGCGCAATCATTGTGACACCTGAAAGCATTAATTTTCTACGCTGCTGATTCTGATAAATAGCTTCTAGCTCTGATAATTGCACCCGATCATTAACACCACGTAATAGTGTAAAGTCACCTGCTGCAGTTTGTATGGATAAACCATCTTCTAATGCTAATTTAACAACATCTGTTAAGTAAAACTCTTTTTGTTGATTATCATCACTAATGCGTGGCAATGTTGCTGCCAATACATGACTTGAGATCGCAAATAAACCGCTATTCACTTCAGTAATAGCTTTTTGTTCAACATTGGCATCCTTTTCCTCTACGATTGCAACCATATTGCCTGCATCGTTACGAATAATTCGGCCATAACCGAATGGTTGATCCGCTTCCACCGTTAACCAGCAAAGATTTTTTTCAT
>NZ_MVDO01000117.1 GCF_002006755.1 Wohlfahrtiimonas larvae
ATGAATATAAACAGTCTCAGGCGCAATCATTGTGACACCTGAAAGCATTAATTTTCTACGCTGCTGATTCTGATAAATAGCTTCTAGCTCTGATAATTGCACCCGATCATTAACACCACGTAATAGTGTAAAGTCACCTGCTGCAGTTTGTATGGATAAACCATCTTCTAATGCTAATTTAACAACATCTGTTAAGTAAAACTCTTTTTGTTGATTATCATCACTAATGCGTGGCAATGTTGCTGCCAATACATGACTTGAGATCGCAAATAAACCGCTATTCACTTCAGTAATAGCTTTTTGTTCAACATTGGCATCCTTTTCCTCTACGATTGCAACCATATTGCCTGCATCGTTACGAATAATTCGGCCATAACCGAATGGTTGATCCGCTTCCACCGTTAACCAGCAAAGATTTTTTTCATCCACTTTTTCAAGCATTGCTTGTAATGTTTTTGCATCAATCAATGGTGTGTCCGCATATAACACCAATACATTGCTATCAGATAAAATTGCTGGCATTGCATATTTCATTGCATCGCCTGTACCTAGAAATGTCTTTTGTTCAACCCATGTAATATCATCTTCATTCTTATAGGCTGCTTTTAATTTTTCGCCTTCATGACCATAAATCACAATTAGCTGTGCAGGATTCAGCTCACGCGCAGCCGATAAAACATGTGATAACATGGGCTGACCACCAATTTTATGCAAAGGTTTTGGCAAAGCAGACTTCATTCTTGTGCCTTTACCGGCTGCTAAAATTACGACTGATAATGGTTTCATATACTTCCTTATTTATTGCTAATCTATTGCGCCTGATTCTACACCATTTTTTAAAAAAAATTATGCAACACAAAAATGCTTGAAAATCTAAAAACTAGCACGATACTATGTATAAGATAATTACCCAATTCATAAACTAAAGGATTTCGCCATGACTTCTCCATTATATCAACGCCACCTGCTGACACTTTTAAATCATACACCAGAAGAAATTCACTATCTTCTAGACCTTGCACGTAATTTAAAAGCAGCCAAACGAAATAATGAAGAGGAAAAACATCTTCTTGGCAAAAACATTGCACTCATTTTTGAAAAAACATCTACCCGTACTCGCTGTGCTTTTGAGGTTGCAGCTTATGATCAAGGGGCCAATGTCACTTATTTAGATCCAATCAGCTCCCAAGTAGGACATAAAGAAAGCATCGCAGATACAGCTCGCGTGTTAGGCCGTTTTTATGATGGTATTGAATTTCGTGGAGCAGCCCATAAAATTGTAGAAGACTTAGCACATTATGCAGGTGTTCCTATATTTAATGGTTTAACTGATGAATTTCACCCAACACAATCTTTGGCGGATGTTTTAACTATCTTAGAACATACTGATAAACCTTTAAAAGATGTGAAGTTAGCTTATGTTGGAGATTCTGATAATAACGTTGCAATTTCTTTAATGATCATTGCTGCAAAATTAGGTATGACTATTCATTTCGCAGCACCAGAATCATTATTACCCAAACGCACATTAATTGACCAATGCCAAGCGATTGCCAATGAAACAGGTGGTAATATTGTCTGCTTCACAAATGCACATGAAGCGGTCAAAGGTGTTGACTTTATCTATACTGATGTTTGGTTATCCATGGGGGAATCTAAAGATAAATGGGCTGAGCGCATTAAGCTATTATTCCCATTCCAAGTGAATCAAGCATTAATTGAAGCAAGCCAAAATCCAAATGTTAAATTCCTACATTGCTTGCCTGCATTCCATGATGGCAAAACGACAGAAGGCATGAAATTAATGAAAGATTTCCCTGAATTAAAAGATGGTGTTGAAGTAACAGATGAAGTCTTTGAAAGCAAGCATTCTATTGTATTTGATCAAGCTGAAAATCGCTTACACACAATTAAAGCGGTAATGGTTTCTTCATTATCATAAATTCAGTATCATTCAGAGCGCAAAATTGAGATAATCTTGCGCTTATAATAATTAATCTAGGAGTTTGTTGTGTTAAAACGTTTATTGACTTGTGCAGGTATTGCAACATTGGCATTTCAAGTATCCATTGCAAATCCTGAAACTGTAGCAACAGAAGAACCTGCTATTGTTACACCAATCTATGTTGAAATGACAACCAATAAAGGCAACATTACATTAGAACTCAATCCTGAAAAAGCTCCCAATACTGTGGGTAATTTTATCCAATATGTTGTGGATGGCCATTATGAGGGACTCATCTTCCATCGTGTAATTCCTGGATTTATGATCCAAGGTGGTGGTTGGGATAAAGATTTAGTACCCAAAAAAACTAGAGCATCTGTCAATATTGAATCAGATAACGGTTTAAAAAATGACAAAGGCACAATTGCCATGGCAAGGACAATGGATCCTGATTCAGCCACAAGCCAATTTTTTATCAATACTGTTAATAATGATTTCTTAAACTATATGAATCCACAAAACCCAGGCTATACAGTTTTTGGGCATGTAGTGAATGGCATGGATGTTGTAGAAAATATTGAAAAAGTACAAACCACTAATCATGGCCGTGGTCGTGATGATGTTCCTGTAGAACCTGTCATCATCGAAAAAGTGATTTTAATCGAAAAACCCGCCATAACCGAATCTGTAGAATCAGTTACTGATTCTACACAAAAATAACCCTCATTGAATTTTAGGAGATATATTCATGATTAAGTTTCATACAAATAAAGGTACATTTGCAATCGAATTAGATTTTGATAATGCACCAAATACTGCAGCTAACTTTGAGCAATACGCAAAAGATGGTTTCTTTGAAGGAACATTATTCCACCGTGTGATCCCAGGTTTCATGGTTCAAGGCGGTGGTTTGTTGCCAGGTATGGAAAACAAAATGGATGGCCAACGTGCACCGATCAAAAACGAAGCAAACAATGGTTTGAAAAATGTTCGTGGTTCTTTAGCAATGGCAAGAACGATGGACCCTCATTCTGCAACTAACCAATTTTTTATCAACACTGTAGATAATGGCTTCTTAGATTTCAAAAGCGAAACATCTCAAGGTTGGGGTTATGCAGTATTCGGTAAAGTTGTTGAAGGTATGGATATCATTGATGCCATCGAAAAAGTTGAAACAACTTCTCGTCGTGGTCATAGCGATGTACCTGCTGAAGATATCATCATCGAACGTGTAGAAATCATTTAATCATAGGAAATAACAATGCATAAACATGAAGATCACATCGCTTATTTCATTGCTGATCTTCATCTTGCTTCAAGCCGCCCAGAACTGTGTGCGGCTTTTTTTAATCTTCTACCGAAGATTGCAGAAGATGCCACAGATTTATTTATCCTGGGTGACTTCTTTAATTTTTGGGTGGGTGATGATGTTTTATCCCCTTTTACAACTAAAGTAGCTAAAGAGCTTGCAAATCTTTCAGAGCAAGGCATACATGTTTATTTTCAACATGGTAATCGTGATTTTGCTGTGGGTGAAAATTATGCCAAGCTATGCAAAATGTCAATTTTGCCCGAAATTTATACTTTACCTTTTGCACCAAAAATTATCGTTTTACATGGTGATCAGTTATGTTTAGCAGATGTTAAATACCAACGCTATCGCAAAATTATTCGCAATCCTTTAGTACTCAAATGCCTACATTTATTGCCCAAATCTATTCGACTTCGCATTGGTTTACGTTTGCGTGAAGCAAGCAAAAAAGCTAAGCGTCATACCTGTATTGATAACCAACAATGCTATTGCGATGTCACCGACAATGCAGTAGAAAAAATGTTAGCTCAATATTCTGCTAATACTATGATTCATGGGCATACACATAAGCCAAATATTCATGAGCATCATAATGGTACGCGTTGGGTTTTAAGTGATTGGGAAAAAACTGGTGATTTCCTAAAATGGGATAAAACCCATGGTTTATCTCGCCATACATTCACCATTCTACCTGTAGAATAATGTTCCTAACTAGCAAGATGTGCTATAACAATTGTGAATTTTAAATAAGTTAATCTTTCCACAATCATAGCAGGAGAATTTTAAATGAATATCATTGATGTCGCTAAATCTCGTAAAACATGCAAAGTTTATGATGCTTCTCGCCATTTAACTACAGAACAAATTAACGATATTAAAACTCTCTTACGTTATTCGCCATCCTCTGTCAACGTTCAACCTTGGCACTACTTTTTAATTGAAAGCGAAGCAGGCAAAGAAAAAATTTTACCGGGATTTATGGAATTCAATCGTCCTAAAGTTTTAGATTCAACCATTACTATTATTTTTGCCGTCAGAAATACATTAGGTGATCAGCATGTTAAACTCATTACAGAACAAGAAGATCAAGACCTTCGTTTCTTAGATGAGGCAACAAAAGAAGGTGTTGCGGCAGGTAGAAAAAAATTCATTGATTTAAACTCCAAAGATCAAAAAGATCTCAACAAATGGAATGAAAAACAAGCTTATATTGCATTGGGTACTTTGCTTCTAGGCGCTGCTGCAATGGGGGTAGATGCAACACCTATCGAAGGTATTTTAACTGATGAACTCGATAAAATATTAGATCTACCAAGCAAAGACTTACACTCTATTGTTGCAGTCACCATAGGTTATTCAAACCAAGATTTAGATTACAATGCAAAATTACCAAAATCACGCTTACCTGCGGAAGAAATCTTTACAACTTTATAGTCGATTCTTGATCAAGAATTTAGCCATCATGACACACTACATCATTAATCAAAGAACCTATATCTAATATGCTAACCAACAACATTCCCTTGTTAAAAACTGACCGTTTAATCCTTCGAGCGCTTCAACCAACTGACGCACCTAATCTATTTGAATATTTCTCACAAGATTGCGTCACTGAATTTTATGATCTCTATACTTTTCAACATCTACAAGAAGCAGAAAAACTCATCAAAACATGGATTGATCGAGTGCAGGAATCCACAGGTTTACGTTGGGCTATTACATTAAAATCTGGAGGTAATGGATTAATTGGTACATGCGGCTTTCATAACTTTTCCACTGAAAATAACCGTGCTGAAATTGGCTATGATCTAAATCCTATTCATTGGGGCAATGGCATCATGACTGAAGCCATTCAAGCAATTGTGAATTATGGTTTTGAAACTTTGAAACTGCATCGCATCGAAGCATTCATTGATCCTGCAAATCATGCTTCCCGAGCTTTATTGCACAAGAATAGCTTAGAAACAGAAGGTGTATTGAGAGATTACTTCTTTGAAAAAGAAAGATTTGTGGATGCTGAAATGCTCTCGATTTTAAATCGGTAATAAATAAATCAAGCCTCCTAGCGTGGCTTGATTAATGGCTCAGGTCAACCTTATCCAATATTAGCACTAAGTATGTTAACCTAATGTTACATAAATGATAATTAATATTAGAGAAATCTCACGAGGGAATTTATAATTATGAAAAAGTCTTTAGTGTTAGCATCGTTATTAGCATCTTTTGCATTTGCAACAGGCCCATCCGTGGTGGATGCACGTATTCAGCCTTTATCCATCAACGATCAAGGCGAACTGCTATATAAATATATCCTCACAGAAAATCCAACAGGTGCACATATGGCTCATCCACTGATTTCTGGACTAGGCGTATTCAAAGCAGGCAAACATGTCGCTTTAACGCAAGATATTCTAGATATGACCACTGTTAGTTCAGAGGATGCTTATTGGGCAAAACGCCAAATTCAAGAGAAATGGTTTACTCAGGCATGTGAAACAGATGACCTCACCGAAGGCTTTACCAAGTGCAATGCAGAAGCTAATCGTAAAAATCAATGGTTCACATTAGCTGAATACAAAGAAAAATATGGTTCTGATCTTTTAAAGGTACCTCATATGACACTACATCCAAGCGATATTTACGCATCTAGCCAAGATAAAGTTTATGTTGACTATGATTTTGATCCTTTTGTAGTTCTGCAATTTCAGAGTGAATCATGCTTTGATGATGGCTTTGCCTCACTAGTAATCACCAATACCGTCATGAATGATCAAGCCAATGATCGTAACAGTATTGATCCTATTCCTTTTGATTGCGCAGTTGCATCCGCCATCATTATGAAATAATAATTGCTCAATAAAAAAGCGCCCATCAGCGCTTTTTTATTAATTTAACTTCAGGGTTAAATCCCCTTCTTTAATCCATAATTTTTGCCGCATCCAATAGTCAACCAATAAACTAATCACAATGGGCAAAATCACATGAAATATCGTAACTAATAACATTGTTCTTATAGAAAACCCCATCGTTTCAAAAGCCATAAACTGCCCAACAAAACCACTTGTGCCCATACCAGCACCTGCTTTATTGTTGATCATTTGGAAACATACAATCGCAATCGGCGCTGTAATTAAACCTGCAATGGTGGGTGGCACTAAGATCAATGGGTTTTTAACAATATTGCCAATCTGTAACATCGAAGTGCCAATGCCTTGTGCAATTGCCCCTGAAATACCATTTTCACGATAACTGATGGAAGCAAAGCCAATCATTTGCGCACTACAACCAATCACAGCAGCACCTGCAGCAACACCATCTAAACCCAACATAAAAGATAATGCAGCACTAGAGATGGGTGCTGTGAGTGCTAATCCCATCACCGTTGCCACAACCATCGACATCACAAAAGGATGCTGTGTAGTTGCCCAATTAATGGTGCGACCTAAATAGCTCATTAATTCATTGAGAGGTACACCAATCAATGTTGAGCTGAAATAGCCCATCATGATCATAAAAAATGGGATCAATAAAATATCTAATTTTGTTGTTTGGTAAAGGAGCTTTGCTAGCTCAACTGTCACTAATACTGCAAAATAACTACCAGCGACACCTGCAACACTATTACCAAAAGCCCCAACAAAAACTGCACTGAACAATAATAATGGTGGCGCTTTTAATGCCATTGCAACTGCAACACCAATCGCGGCCCCTACAATTTTGCTATCCATCGCAAATGAGCCTAACTCCACCAATGTATAAATGGATAGCTGAGTGCCAATAGTTTTAATAATCAGCCCAATCAACAATGATGAAAATAGACCAAGCGCCATATAACTCAATGCATCAATGAAATAAACCCGCGATGAGCACATTACGCCCTTTTTCTTCAAATATTCCAACATTGTGATTCTCCCATCACGTTATTTGTCTAAAAATTTTATAAATTTGGATTTTGCATTGGTGGCTGCACCGGTTTTGGTGCTGTTCTATTAATCATTATTTGACTACTTGGATCCACATAAAGCGTTTGAGATGGAAATGCAAAATCAGCGCCATGTTTATGGACAATCTCAATCATTTTCAAATAAACATCTTGCTGTGCTGCCAACCATTCCGCCCATTTTGTTGTTTTCGTAAAACAGTAGATCATAATATTTAAAGAAGAATCAGCAAATTCATTGAAATATACCAATAATGTTTGATTTTGGTCGATTTTGATATCTTGTTCTAACATTGTACGGATATCATTCACAATCAGCCCAATCTTATCTGCATCTTCGTAACGTAAACCAATTTCTGTTTTGATACGGCGATTCGTCATTCGTCCTGGGTTTTCTACGCTAATGGAAGAGAATGCAGCATTGGGTACATATAGCGGCCGATGATCAAACGTCATAATTTTTGTTAAACGCCAGCCCACTTCTACAACAGTACCTTCGATTTGACGATCTGGTGAACTCACCCAATCGCCTATGTTAAATGGGCGATCAAAATACAACATTACCCCTGAAAAAAAGTTACTGAGTATATCTTTACCAGCCATGCCGATGGCAATACCTCCAATCCCGCCAAAGGCCATCAAACCTGACAAACTCATACCAAAATGTTCACCAAATAATAAAACAATAACCATGAAAATCGCAATTTTGAATACTCGCGCAATAATTTTGGCAGATGTTGGATCACCATGTTTTTTAATTTGTGCAGCTTCCAAACGATTAATGATTTGATACAAGCGATTCAATAAGATGATGATGATTAAAATACTCGTTGCAAATTTAACCATAGTTGGAGTGATCGATTTAATCTCAAAATCTACTAATGCTAACATTACATATTGGGCAGCAATAGTAATCACGCCACACAATATTAATGATTTTGTAATGCGCGCAGCCATCCCTTTTTTTTGTGTTTTATATCTACGGCCAATGAAAGTGAAAACTAAATATAAAAACATTCCTATCAGAATGGCACCGCCACCAACTGCATATTTCTCTAATAATGCTTCAATCATAAATTATCCATCAATCTGTTTGTGTTCATCCTAATATGGTTCATGACGATCTCTATTGATCAATTCACCTTCAAAGATTTTAACCTTTAGAAATACAAAATGTTTGTTTAATACAAAAATTTCTCTTTGCTAACCCTATATATATCCTTATACAGAAGATAAATGTGACAAGATTCGTTTAATAGGCAAGCCTCCAATCCACCGAAAGGATGTACCTTTCATACACGTTGCCAATATACATTAGATCATAATAAAATTGATGTTTTAGCCATCTTCACTAAATTGCCCCTTTATTAAAAGGGGATTTTTTTATTGCCATTTATTGGGGGAATATGAAAATACAGGCAACGACCAATTCCAATAAATCGCCGCCAAACGGATGCTCAAGCCCACCACAAATGAAACACTCATATTGATATTCTCATCAATACCAATATATTTTAGCCCTAAATATAGCAAGGCAACTAATAATGAAACACTTGCATATAATTCATGCCGTAAAACCTGAGGTGTTCGGTTACAAAGAATATCTCTAAAAATACCCCCACCCACACCTGTCATCATTCCAGCCATCACCACAACTAAAGTACTGTAATGATATTTCGGTTCTAAACTTAGAGCAACATTACAACCAATAATCGTAAATGCAATAAGCCCCATTGCATCTAATACCAAAAACATACGATTCAAACGTTGCATATAACGAGCAACTAACATTGTCAGCAGACCTGCAGAGATGGTTAAATAGACATATGATGGATGCTGTGTCCAAGAGATTGGATAATTACCAAGGATAATATCTCGCATTGTGCCACCACCCAATGCTGTCAAAAAAGCAATAAGAGCAACACCAAACATATCCATGTTACGCCTACCTGCCGCGAGTGCACCTGACATTGCTTCTGCTGTAATTGCTACAATATAAATATAGAAAAGCACAAAAACTCCTATTGAGTATTTGCCCCTCCCTCTGTCCTTGGTACCTGAGAGTTTATGCAGCTTTGCTGTTTGCTCCTTCGGTGGAAACTAAGTTTCTCTCTCCAGTTGGCACAATTAAGTGATTGCAGTACATGAGCCTGAGCGTTTATGGGAGTTTGCGCCTTCGGCGGAGTTAATCTCTCTCTCCTGCAGATTGAACATTATACGGATTAGCCTTGATTAAGGAAACCCATAATCTAGAATTATATTCCACTTATCAGTTATTTATTAGTCAAAATATTACCCATAAACTCGTAAAGCCATTTGGACTGAACAAGGAAAAATTGCACTCAAACGATATTTTAAGATTGATTACCCAACATAAGCTTTATATGATAAAAATTCATCAAAGGAGCCATCATGACAAAACAATACATATTTCCAGTAGCAGAACCTATTGCCATCCCAATCAAAGGTAGTTCACTATTATTTCCCATCCATCGTATATTTTGTGTTGGCCGCAATTATATGGCGCATGCCAAAGAAATGGGAACAATTGTTGATAAAACCCAACAAGAGCCTTTTTATTTCTTAAAACA
>NZ_MVDO01000118.1 GCF_002006755.1 Wohlfahrtiimonas larvae
TCCAGTAGCAGAACCTATTGCCATCCCAATCAAAGGTAGTTCACTATTATTTCCCATCCATCGTATATTTTGTGTTGGCCGCAATTATATGGCGCATGCCAAAGAAATGGGAACAATTGTTGATAAAACCCAACAAGAGCCTTTTTATTTCTTAAAACATCCTAGTAGTTATGTCCCTAGCGGTGCTGAAATCCCTTACCCAACACGTACTAATAATTTTCACTATGAAATGGAATTTATCATTGCTATTGGTAAGGCTGGTGCGAACATTACACAACAAGATGCTATACACCATATTTTTGGTTATGGGTGTGGTTTAGATATGACCCGACGTGATCTACAAGCAAAAGCCAAAGATAATCGCCATCCTTGGGATATTGCTAAAGATTTTGAAAACTCAGCAATTCTTTCCGAAATTATGCCTATAACACAATCAGGAGAGATTACTGAAGGCACAATACAACTAACTGTCAATGACGAAATTCGCCAATCTTCTGATCTTAGCCATATGATTTGGAATGTAAATGAAATTATTGAGCATTTATCTACGTTATATACTCTACAGCCTGGCGACATCATCATGACAGGCACTCCTGAAGGTGTAGGTGCAATCCACCCTAATGATCAACTCACAGGATATATCGATAACATTAGCATGCTCACTGTTAAAATCAGTGCTTAAAAAACAACGTATCCCAAAAGTTCTATAAGATCTTTTGGGATAACAAAATATATCTTCTATTGCAAATCTCGGAGTTGCTGTCCTGGGAAATCCCTAATTAAACCTGCACCATAAAAAATTTGACCACCTGCATTATAACCTACACCCCATGCCGTACCATCACTCATCTCATAAGTTATATGATGCTTTCCTCTACCGATTTTAACAATAGAGCCAGGAATACGATTGCCCTCACTATCTAAAGTACTATGCTCATTTCTAAATTCATCCGTAATATTTGCTAATTTAGGGCAAGTTCCTTGGATATTATCGTAAGCCGACTCTACTGAAGTACCAAAAGTATAAATTTCATTATGGTTGGTTAATACTATTGTGGAAGTGAAATATGATTCCATTTGGACAACCTTACTAGGCACTAAAACACCATTCACCATTTTTGGTGGAAATGGCACCTCTACAGGAATAGGCGATTTAGTAGTATTAACACGAGATGAATTACAACTTTGCCCAACAGATCGATACCAACCCCAGCCGATAACTTTGCCATCATTCAATAAAGCAACGCCGTATTGATAACCCCCTGCAATTTTCACAATTTTATTTGCATAAGGTTTCAAATTCTCCACCTTCATAGGCGACCGCACATAATTATCACCAGAAGCATATAGTCCTAAAGAAGAATAAAAATCTCTTCCCCAAGCCCATACATTTTGCTCATTAGTATCCCATGAATTTTTATCATATGTCACTGCAAAGCCACCTTCATATGCAGCACCTATTAATCTGGCAACTTCACCATTTAAGTCAATTTTAGTGGGAGTCGCTGTATTCTTAGCCTTTGGCCCTAATCCTAACTGCCCAAAAGCTGAGCTGCCTGATGTTAAAACATTACCATTTAAATCTAAATAAATAGAATTATATTCACCAGCACCCACAGCTTGTCTCACTCTCAATCTTTGACCATCAGTGCCTTTCACTTCACAAGGTATAGAAACGATACCTGTATGACCGCAACCAGTTTCACCACGGGCATTTAAACCCCATCCAAATACATAGCCTTCATAGTCAACCGCAAGTAAATGATAGGCCCCACCAGATACAGAAACAATATTTTGTAAACTAGCAATTTTTTCAGGTACTCGATCTCTATCATATAAATTTCCATTAGTAGAGCCATTGCCTTGTTGGCCCGATCCCTTATATCCCCAAATCCATACTTCGCCATTTTTAATTCCTACACCTGTATCAATAGCGGTAGTTGATTGCGCTGCGCCCTCTCCTCCATTGATACCATATCCAGAATCACTCGCTTCAAGCGTTTGAGTTATCCCCATATTCACTAATAACGGTAATAAAGAAACACATAATAATGAATATCTCAAAACTTTACGTTGCATAAATATACTCCTACTCTTTATTAGAATAATTGTTGGATAGATAATCTTTTCTTAATCAAAACCCTAGGTGTAAAATTGTGACAAAATTCTGATATTTCTCGGTCCACTTCACCATTAGTAGTCGCAAGGCACTCTGACAAATGATCTTGTTCAAGGCCATGAGAAGTATTAAGATTTTTCTTATTCAACTCATCAATGTCTGACAAATCTAATGTGCTCATGCTGCCATGATCCATTTGCCCACCCAAATAACCTTGATATGTTATTGAAGAGCCACTTGGTAATGTCGGTGCTGTTAGCGCATCATATACCCCTGCAACATTAGTACCTCTGTGATTAAAGCTGCCGATTTCACCTGTTTCTGCATTTAAAGCAATCTGTAATCCTGAGCCGGTATCAGCACTGCAACTATCCAAATCATCACCTTCTGTAATCCCCCAAGTTGAAAAAACAATATCTCCATTTTTTGTCATACCGGGTTGATAAACGAGCCTATTCCCCAAATCCTTGTTACCTGTCGATAATTTCAAGAACCAACCTTGATTCGGTTTTTGTGAGTTGCTATTTAAAGAAACAATATTAGATGAAATCCTAAACTTGATTTCTTTTATACTGCTTAAAGATATTGGATTATGCACAGGTGCCGCAATAAAATATTGTTGTCTCTTAGATAAAGTACCTCGATCTAAATCCTTAGATACTTTACGCCCCGTACCAAAATAAACCCATTCTTGCTCTAATTCTTGATTCATATATAAAAAAGGTTTTGTTGTAATAGGATGATCAAAGAAGCGATGACCCTGAGCATTTGGATCATAGATTACAACAGGCGTACTTGCCGAGCCTAGCGCGCCATTTTGAGAAAAATCTACTCTATATAAACGGCCAGATTGATCACCCACTACGACATATTTAAGCTGTTGAAATCCAGTACTCTCATCTTTCATTAATGATAATGCTGGAGTAGAAGCACCACCACCATTATCAGATAAGGTAACTTGTTTTAATAACTCTCCCGTTTCAACATCAATAAAATACAAAATAGATTTTTGTGCGCCAATACCATTACCAAATACAGCAACGCCTTGACCTGCATTTTTACTGCCATTCAAAGAACGATTAAAAAATGCAAAGCCTGAGTAGGTATAACCTAAATTTTGAAATCCTTGTGTCTGATACTTAAAATTATCTTCATTCACTATTTCAAATAATGGTTGAATCGTTGTATCTAGCTTATTACCTTTTAAATGTAGTAACTGGTATCCCACTAAAGCTTTACCACCACCGCCCATACCACTTAGGCCTACAGCTTTTATATTGCCATTTTTACCCTTAAATTCAAAAATATTAGCCGCACCATCCATCGTAAAGGTAAAGGGCTGGTCTAAATTAACAATTTCCTGCAAGCGAGCAGCTAAAAATCCAGGAAAATATGCTGCACTGCGAACTCCACCATTTTCTAAAGACAAATTATGCTTACGATCTGTTTTAATAAAATGAACCATACCATCATTAGCATTGACAACTAATAATTCATTATCCATTTGATTTGCCTTAGCCATCACATATTGTGTGAACTCTCTTTTCAATGCTTCTGAAAAAAAGTTCAAATTAATATATTCCCTATCTTTAGCTAAAAAAGCAGGTTCACTATTAACGATAGGTCCAATGATAGAATGTCTTGGCTTAAACTGCGTTTGAGTAGTGCTACCTGTATTGGCAAAAACAGAAATTCCTTCTAACCAAAGTAAATACGCATCAGATAAGTCAGTTTGATATCGCTCTTTGTAGATTTTATTTAAACTTTCTACACTGAGCTGCTCCGATACAGGATTGAGCGGACTTTTATAACTCATCGTTAAGAATCGACCATTTAAAGGATAAGATCTTTGATTCATATTCCAAACAGGCTGATCTTGCCAAGCAGTACCTTGCCTATTCATTGTATAAGCATGAATATTACCCGAATTACTCGCTAAGTTATAAGTAAAAACATACCGAATGGTATTTGGCGTTCTCATGTATTGATCTTCTATAGGCATACCATTAGTAAAACGATCTTGACCATCACTTGATAATATACTAGACACATCTTCTAATACACTATTGACGTCTAAGTTCTGCTTAGTAATATGCTTGCCATCAGTCGCTGTGATTAAATTTTTTAATGGGACAGTTGGATTTTTACCAAAAAAGACAGCATTCACACTCAATGTTTGAGGCACACTCAAATTATCTGTCCATGATTTACCACCTAAGTCCATTGACGGCCTATTATTGACATTATGACCTGCCAATAAATCTTGCTTCATCCAACCTTGGAAAACATTTTGTGAAACAGGATGAGTTGCATTTTTATATCTATTTCTATCTAATTTAGAATCTTCATAGACCAATCCATCCTCAGAACCTGTATAACCATCTTCTATATAGGCAAATTGTGTATTAGGGTTTTGGAAAAAATTAGATAAACTAGTGGCTTTCAGTGAAGGGTATGATTTTAAGATCACCAACTTACCATTATTCCAAGCTTTACTTTCTGCAAAAATCAATTTTGATTGTAAACTAGAAGGTAGTGAAGCTGTATCATTACTTGCAAAAACATCGACATAACTACGATTAGGGCGACCATCGGTAAATAATACAATTTTATTTGCGGCACAACGATATTTCAATGGCGTTTTATATTCTTGGTATTTGTACCCTGTTGTTGTGTGCTCTATCGTCATAGGTACTGGATGACCTCGGAAATAGAGCGAGACATTATACAATGCAGGAAAAATAGGCGACCAAGCATTTTTCATTTGCTCTACATTGAATGTATTAGTGATTTTTTCATTCAACTCACTCCATTGCTTATTAGTATATTGAGATAAATCATCCACAGGATTCAATATCACTGAATATTTTTTATTCGGATCAGGATTCAATGCCAATGCAGCTGAATAGTCTTTCCCTGTACTCCCAAAGCCTAATAAATAGCCTTGATTAAAATATAATATAAATTGCTTCAGCAACCCACCAAATGCAACCCCTCTATTGATTTTTTGGCATTTTTCAATATAAATTGTGCCTTGATAATTTTTATGTTTATTTAAGGGGTCATAAGGAATGTAATTACCAGATGAAAATGGGTCATAATAATTCCCATCACGATACTTTGCTGAGCTTTTAATCGCACTCCAATCTGCGGGTTTTTCACATTCTGGTGAACCATAACCATAAAAATGCTCACTGACATACACCACATCTTTCTGAATACTAGCGGAATCATCAAATAGTGCAAACACATTATCTTTAGCATCTTTATTTTTGAGAATAGAACCTTGTGTTATCTCAATATTTAACTGACTTTGCGCAAAGACAGATTGTCCTAAAAGCGGTAATAATAAAAAGTAACTATATATATATCGCATAACTGCCTCTTTTATTTTTAATATTATCTGTTTTCTTACTTTAATTAAGTATTATTATACAGTCTAAACAATCTATAAACACATACTAGCATTATTGTCTTTTTTTATTTAGCAATTCCCCAGTATTGTAATAATGATTGATATAATATCTCCGCGCTAATCTCATAACCCAATGGTGTTAAGTGGATTAGATCTTTTTGTGCTAATCCCTCTGAATACCATTTAGCTATGTTGCAACGCCCACCCATGGCTTTCTGCCAATCCCAATATAATAAGTTTTCAGCCTTAGCTACAGCAATTTGCGTAGATTTGACAATTTCATAAGATATTGGCACATGCTCAACAC
>NZ_MVDO01000119.1 GCF_002006755.1 Wohlfahrtiimonas larvae
ATATTATCTGTTTTCTTACTTTAATTAAGTATTATTATACAGTCTAAACAATCTATAAACACATACTAGCATTATTGTCTTTTTTTATTTAGCAATTCCCCAGTATTGTAATAATGATTGATATAATATCTCCGCGCTAATCTCATAACCCAATGGTGTTAAGTGGATTAGATCTTTTTGTGCTAATCCCTCTGAATACCATTTAGCTATGTTGCAACGCCCACCCATGGCTTTCTGCCAATCCCAATATAATAAGTTTTCAGCCTTAGCTACAGCAATTTGCGTAGATTTGACAATTTCATAAGATATTGGCACATGCTCAACACAGGTACCTTTTTGTTGATTTTGTATCATCAAATCAGGTGGACTCAGCAATAAAATGACTGCATTAGGTAATTGTTTACGAATACGTTGAATACTCGTCACTAAATTAGTTCGGTATTCTTGAGCATCTAAGTTTTTATCCAATGCTTCATTGGTACCATACTCTAAAATCACCAAATCACTATTAGTCATCTGTAGTTCAGACAACCATTGTGGTGACCACTGATTCCATGCAACCAATTGTGCATCTTTCATACCAACAGCTGAAACAATCACACCAGGCTGATTATGTTTTTGTAGCCATAAACCACCTAGTTCCACCTGACTATCTGCTCTGATGCTAAAGGGCATTGTTGTCACAGTATTCATAACACGCCATTGATTCGGCTCGATATTCATTAGACTATAAGATAAATCTGCTTTTCCATCCGTATCTAAGATGGATATAGGCTCTGTTGTTTTACTCTTAAGCATTAAATGAACATTCCATAAACCAACTCTGGGTTGTCCAGAATTTAAGACCACTTTAATCTCTGCACCATTATGCTTGGGCTTAGCAATATAACCACCCATTGGAAAATCTGTCTGCAATGTATTTTGACTGTTAATAATATCCCATTGGTAAGCACTGCGATTTATGGCAATAGGCGTCATCCAGCCTATTCCTGCATTACCAAAACGTTGCTGCATAAGATGTCGTAGCGTTTCTATAAAATAGCCTGTCGATGTATGTGCATCACCAAATTGAATAATACTGACAACTGTATTTTTTTCTATCAACAATTGGCGCATTTTGTTCTTGAGTGCATCACTATTATCATTGCCATAATCGACAATGCCATAACCATGCTCTGTATTAAAAGTTTGGCAGCCTGAGAGCATCAATCCCATTATTGCAATGCCACAAATCCCTATGACTCTTTTCATTTACTATCCTTCACTGGTCATCGGCAACGCTATATCTCATGACCCATTACTAGGATATTTTACGCGCCTAAATAACGCTTTCAATATATCTCAAAAATATATTTATGATTCTTTAATACAAAGCATATTTAACCAATATTCTTGTTGTTCCGGTCGATTATCTTTTGTCATCCACAATTTTAGCAAATGAATATTCTTAAAATTATTTAAGAGTTCCCTAGCTTGTATTTCATCTAAATCAGTGAATAAACGATCATTTTGCATGCGATCTAAATGCCCATATTTAAATGACATATAACAAATACCATTTATTTTTAATGCATCAACTATTTTCTGCACCACTTCAATTAATCGACTACGTTCACAATGTAGTAAAGATGCACACGCCCAAATTCCATCATATTCATTCACAGAATCTAAATCATAAAAGCTTTTGTGTTGGATATCTAAACCTGTTTTTTCTTTAGCAAACTGAACCAGGTTTTCGGAATAATCAAAAGCATCCACACTAAAACCAATATTTTTAAAATACAAAGCATCGCGCCCTGAGCCACAACCAATATCTAATATTTTCCCGCCTTGGGGCAGATACTCTAAAAATGGTCCATAAATATTGGTCATATCGACATTAAATGTATTTTCAAAAAAAGCTAGAAAGCTATGATTATAAAAATTTTTTTGTTTGGTCATTTTATTTCCAATATTGCTTAATCATTAATTGATTTAAATATCTTTAATATTTACAGTAGCCAATATTATGAAAAACTATAGGCTAAAATTCTCATGCAACCGACAGCTCAAGAACAATTAGAATTTTTACAGAAAATCCAGTTGATACTTGAAGCCGGCAACTTTACTTCTACTTATAAATTTGCCTTATTACTTGCTCTTTCTAATTTATCCATTAGGAATGGGAGTGATAACCATCATACTTTAATACTCAGTTATGAAGAAATCGCCGAACAATTTATTGAGCAATATTGGAAACAAAGCTTACCATTTGAATATGTGAATCAAGAAAATTTTATCTTACAGCAAAATACAGGACCACAAATTGTTGTGATCCAAAACATCCAAAAACTGATGCTGAATTTTCCGACACTATCACAAGCAATTAAAAGTGCTGAAGGACAAAAAATTATTAAAAAAACAGCAAAAACAATTAAAGATTATCCTGCACGCTTTTTACAAAAAATCGAAGGACACAATCTTAATTTTTTGTATGACTGGCACGAAAATCACGCATATATTCAATTAAAACCTAACATCATGTATTGTTTGCGTCAATTTAGTGGAATTATCAGACAATTGGTTCAACAAAGCTGGGCTGATTTCATTCGTCGCTTGCCTAAAAATAAAGATATTTTACGAGGGCAACAAGACATACAAGTTTTCTTATTCGATGAACAGCGTACGTCCCTAAAAAAGGTCAATGACATATATATGGAATTACAAGATCATCGATGTTTTTATTGTCAGAAAAAAATCCATGGCACTGCTGAAGTGGATCATTTTATTCCTTGGTCATACTATCAGCAAGATACTATACATAACTTTGTGATTGCAGATAGAAAATGTAATGGCGCAAAAAATAACTTTCTTGCAGATACATCCTTTCTAATACGATGGTTAGCTCGTAATCAAAAATATGGCCAAGAAATTCATACTGCTTCTAAAAATATCGGTATTGTAAGCAATCAAAAAGTCAGTGAAAATATCGCACAGTGGGCTTATCAACGCGCTATTAATAATCAATCGCCTATTTGGATACCCCCAAAAAAATTTATTACTCTTGATCACCAACAAACTCTTTATCATTTGTTTGAGTGATCATTTAGGGATAATTTTGAAATAAACTGTAGAAAAACTAAAACTTTGACTAAAAAAATTGATACTACATTAGTGATTTTTTTGAAGATATGGTGGTGAAATCATATTAGATGGTGCTACTCGCAAACAGAGCGCAATTAATAATACTGCAACAGCAACAAAAAACACCAAATAAAAACTATCAATATAAGCATGAACTAAAGCCTCTTGCTGCAATATATTGAATATATTAACCTGAGAGTCACTATCATTTAATAGAATATTTTCGACTAAATTCACCAATGCAATCTCTTTTTGTTGGCGTAACCAAAAGAGCATAATAGTTGCCGAAAAAATCGGGGCACAAATCCTAGCAAGCGGAATATAAGCGCCCAACGCAACGCCATGAGCTGGATTTAGATTAGTAACAAAGGCTGCAATTAACCCAAGCAATAGAATACTTTCTCCTAATGCTTGTAAAATTAATAGGCTCATAAATTCTGTTATTCGCCACTCATAAGTAATCTTTGTACCAATGATTGCAGCAAAAGCAATAAAAACAGCACCTAGTGCGATCATACGGCGCGCTTCTATTTTGCGTGCTAAATGGATGACAAATGGAATGCTGATAATATAGGTAACAAATACTATTAATGTAGCATTTTTACTCTGTATCGCTTTAAAACTAGCTATTTGCTCCAAAAAAGAAGGTATTAGAAAAGAAGAAGGTGTCATTATAAAACCAAATAGACAAGCAATGATCATACAAAAAAGGATGTTACGATTGGTGAAAATGATTAATGATCCAAAACTACTCTTATTTATTCGACCCCGAAGTACTAATAGAGAAAAGAGAATAATGCCAGTACCTAGATTAATTACCACAACTTTGGAGTCTAGCCAACCTAAGCGTTCCCCGCTTTCAAAGCCAATAAAGATCAAAATCAGACTTGCAACAAAGAGTGCCATTCCAAGCCAATCAGAGCTTTTCAGTACGGCGAAATCAATAGGTGTTAAGGGAATACTTTTCCAAAATAAAAAAGCAATCATTGGTGCAGCTAATGCACTTCCCCAATAAATCCATTGCCAATAATCCTCTTCGACCAAAAAGCCACTGATCCACATGCCGCTATCCATACCAATGGAAACTCGCAAACTATAAGCTGCCATAATAATTAACCAGATGTTAGGCTTTGCATTACGAAGTGCTAATGAGATCGTGAGCGGCAGATATACTCCTAAACTAAATCCTAATAAACCATGAAGGAGCAATAATGCTGGATAAAATGAGGCAAAATATGGAATAAGCAATGCTACAACGCCCAATAGCAGTGTAGGATAAAAAAGAACTCTATTAAAACCAAGGACTGTTGCAGCCCAAGGCGCTAAAGTCATTGAAATCAGTTGTGCACAGTTGAGAATTACAGTTAACGCTGAAGATTCTAAATTATCTAGTGCAAATTGCCCGCGAAGATCAGCAATAGAAGCAGAAATTAGTCGTGTTTCTGTCGTTGCTAATACTGCACCTAAAAAAATCGCAATGATAATACCTAATGGCCTATTTTCAACTGCTGGCCTGAAAAATCTCAGTAAATGATTATTTTTCATGACAATTTCCTCATTCACAGCTCATAAACATATCCGTGTTATTACTTGCAGCTTCATTTAATTACTGCTTGTATCAACATTGACTCGTAAACTCATTCCCGCACGAAGTTTGGCATATTGAGGACCATCAGAATTGAGCATAATTTTAACAGGAATTCGTTGCACAATTTTTGTGAAGTTTCCAGAAGTATTAACAATGGGCAAATTGGAAGATCTTGCACCGC
>NZ_MVDO01000012.1 GCF_002006755.1 Wohlfahrtiimonas larvae
AGATGAACAAATTGAAAATATTATTACTGCTGAAAAAACAAGCCCAAATTGTAAAATTGACATTAATTCTCCGGCATGTCGTCAAGATGTTAAGAAAGCCTTAATCATAGGGCTAAAAGATTTTAATGAAGAGACACAGGGGCAAACCGTAGGATTCTTAGTAACAGCAGGATTTTTGGTAGTGTTTAGCTTGACCAGAACACCACAAAAAAGCCCATTTTTATGGGCTTTTGTTTGTTTTGTAGGTTAGGGAAGATTACTTATCTTCATCGCCCCAACATTCTGTATTTTTTAAGCCTTTGATGCTCGATGCTTTAAATACAGGATCTTTGCCTTCTTTCAATTGTTGGTTGAAGTCATCGCTCACAGCAAATGCGATTTTGCTGAGTTTGAAGATGATCACAAGGTTAATGATCGTCATTAAGCCCATGAATACATCTGCCAAATCCCATGCTAATTGCATGTTGATCATCGCGCCAAACATCACCATAGCCAATACGATTAAACGATAAACCAATAGCATGATTTTGTTGCCATTGATGAATTCGATGTTTGTTTCGCCATAGTAGTAGTTACCAATGATGGAGCTGAATGCAAAGAACATCACAGCGATTGCTACGAAGTATTGTGCCCAATTACCCATTTGTAATGCGAGTGAGTTTTGCGTCAATACAACGCCTGTAGTTTCTGGTGTAACGTTGGTATATAGGCCCGATAATAAGATGATGAATGCAGTAGCGGAACACACCATGATGGTATCAAAGAATACGCCCAAGCTTTGAACTAAGCCTTGCTTCGCAGGATGCGTGACGTTTGCAGCAGCTGCCGCATTTGGCACAGAACCCATACCAGCTTCATTGGAGAATAGACCACGACGAACACCTTGCATGATCGCAGCACCGATACCACCGCCTACGATTTCATTGAAGCCGAAAGCATTTGTCACGATTAACATAAACATTTCAGGGACTTTCGTGATATTAGTTACTAAAACATAAATAGCTAAGCCGATATAGAAAATTGCCATCACAGGGACAATTACTTGGGTGAAAGTGACGATACGCTTAACGCCACCAAAGATGATCACTGCCGTTAATACAACCAATACAATACTAATTGCGGTGTAATCAAAGCCAAATGCAGAAGCGAATGAATGGGCGATTGTGTTGGATTGTACTGAGTTGAAGATGAACCCAAATGTGATTGCTAAAAGCACTGCGAATACAACGCCGAGTTTACGTAAGCCTAATGCTTTTTCCATATAGTAAGCAGGGCCACCACGGAATGTATCACCATCTTTAACTTTATAAACCTGAGCCAGTGTGCTTTCGATAAAAGCGGTCGCCATGCCGATGATGGCAATTAACCACATCCAAAAAACTGCGCCCGGCCCACCAATGGCAATGGCTAATGCAACACCTGCGATATTGCCTGTACCTACACGGCTAGCAGCGCTGATTGTGAATGCTTGGAATGCTGAAACGCCATCTGTTCCGGGATTTTTTTCGATAGTCATTTTCAACATTTGTTTAAACAAACGAACTTGGACAAATCGAGTACGGAATGTGAAGTAAAAACCTAGAGATAAAAGGCCGATGATTAGTATATAGGACCAAATAAAGTTATTAAAAGGTCCTGTTAGCCAATTGAGAATGCTCATGAACAATCCTTAAAATATAAAAACTGCATAACTATACAGCAGGTAGCTCATATTTTTTATATATTTCTTTTATAGATTGTACAAATTCTGGTGTGGGTGCTTCAGTTTCAGACAAAGTATAGGTTAAATTAAGTTCTTGCCATTTAGATTCACCAAGATTATGGAAGGGCAGAACTTCAACTCGTTCAATGAGTTTCTTGCCATGTAGTGCCAGAGATTCATCTTGTAGTGATTTGACAAATTGGGCATGTTTTTCAACATCTGCGAGATCATCTGATATGCCAGGCACTAATACATAACGAATCCACATAGGTTTCCCCATTCTAACAAGGCGATGGGCAAAATCTAGCGTAGGCTGTAGAGGTTGCGCGGTTAATGCTTGATATTTTACAGGATCAATATGTTTAATATCTAACATAATAAGATCAATGTTATCAAACCATGTATCATCCAAGTGACCAGCTAAAAATCCTTGAGTATCTAATGCGATGTGTAAGTTGTATTCTTGCTTCACACGGTAGGCGATTTCGCCAATGAAATTGGCTTGCATTAAAGGTTCACCACCAGAAAATGTGACGCCACCCGCAAATTTTAAGAAGCGTGCATATTTACCAATTTCAGTGACGATTTCATCTACAGTTTTGAGCTTGCCATTACGGAGTTTCCAAGTATCAGGATTATGGCAATATAGGCAACGAAATTGGCAACCCGCGCTAAACATCACAAAACGAACACCGGGACCATCCACAGCTGCACCTGTTTCTATGGAGTGAACAAAGCCAGAGAGCTTATTATCTTCGTTGATGACAACTGGTGCAATTACGCCAGCAGGTTTGGTGGAGTTGTCTAAATCTAGTTTCTCAAGCTCTGCAAGGGAAACGGTCGGTATCAAAGTTTGATCTCTGCTCATGCATCACCTTTAATATTTATCATCACAATATAGTTAAATGGCTCTAAGGCTAACTATACGATTAATATCTCGCCTTGCAGGCAAGGTATTAGTGGAATATTTTTAAACTTATTTTACAATAAAAGGGCATACCGTAGTATGCCCCATATCTATATACTGATCAGTATATTATGCTTTCATATGGAATGTACGGTTAATAACGTCCATTTGTTGTTCTTTGGTTAATTTGATGAAATTCACAGCATAACCAGATACACGAACAGTTAATTGTGGGTATTTTTCAGGATGATTCATTGCATCTACTAATGTATCACGATCAAATACGTTAACATTGATGTGGAAACCATCTGCGCCACAGTAACCATCTAAGCAGTTAGCTAAGTTATTCACACGATCAGCCAATGTATTACCTAAAGCCCCTGGTGTTGCTGAAGCTGTCCAGCTGATACCATCCAATGCTGCTTCATAAGGAATTTTAGCAACTGAAGCACCTGCTGCTACGAAACCTGAAGTATCACGGCCATTCATTGGGTTGGCACCTGGTGCAAATGGTTCGCCATCGCGGCGGCCATCTGGCGTATTACCAGTTTTTTTACCATAAACAACGTTAGAAGTGATGGTCAATACTGATTGTGTTGGTACTGAGTTACGGTAAGTTTTCTGTGCTTTCACTTTGTTCATGAAAGATTCAGTCAACATGACGGCAATTTCATCTGCACGCTCATCATTGTTGCCATAAGCTGGGAATTCACCTTCGATTTCAAAGTCAATTGCAATACCTTGTTCATTGCGAACTGGCTTAACTTTTGCGTATTTGATTGCAGCTAATGAGTCCGCCGCAACTGATAAACCAGCGATACCGCAAGCCATCGTACGTAGGATATCACGATCATGCAGTGCCATTTCGATGCGCTCATAAGCATAACGATCATGTGAATAGTGGATTGCATTCAATGCTTTTACATAAGTTTCTGCTAACCAATCCATCATTTTATCGTAAGCTGGCATCACTTTGTCGTATGTTAAAACTTCATCAGTGATTGTGTCGAAACCTTTAGCAACTAATTTACCTGATTTTTCATCCACGCCGCCGTTGATTGCGTATAACAATGCTTTTGCTAAGTTAGCGCGAGCACCGAAGAATTGCATTTGCTTACCGATCGCCATTGCTGATACACAACATGCGATACCGTAATCATCACCCCATTTTGGCATCATCAAATCATCTGATTCATATTGAATTGCACTTGTTTCGATAGAAACTTTAGAACAGAAATCTTTGAAGCCTTTAGGTAATTTTGTTGACCATAAAACGGTTAAGTTTGGCTCTGGTGCTGGTCCTAAGTTATATAATGTGTGTAAGAAACGGAAGCTGTTTTTAGAAACCAATGTGCGGCCATCTTTACCCATCCCGCCGATGGATTCAGTTACCCAAGTTGGATCGCCTGAGAATAATTGGTTGTAATCTTCAGTACGTAAGAAGCGGATGATACGTAATTTAATGACTAAATCATCAATTAGCTCTTGTGCTTCTGATTCTGTGATTTTACCTGCTTTTAGGTCACGCTCAATATATACATCTAAGAATGTAGAAACACGGCCAAATGACATTGCTGCACCATTTTGCTCTTTAGTTGCAGCTAGGTATGCAAAATATGTCCATTGAATTGCTTCTTGTGCTGTTTCAGCAGGGCGACTGATGTCAAAACCATAGCTCATTGCCATTGTTTTTAATTCACCCAATGCACGGATTTGTTCAGACATCTCTTCACGTAAACGTAAAGTATCTTCATTGAACTCCCAGTTATCTGTTTCTGCTTTATCAGCTTCTTTTGCTTTAATTAAGAAATCAACACCATATAATGCTACACGGCGATAGTCACCGATAATACGACCACGGCCATAAGCATCAGGTAAACCTGTGATGACACCAGAAGAACGGCAAGCACGAATCACAGAGTTATACATATCAAATGTTGCTTGGTTGTGATCCTTACGATAGTTAGAATAGATGTTTTCTAATTCAGGGCTTAAAGAACGACCAATTTCTTCTAATGAGTTGGCAACTAAACGGAATCCGCTATTTGGGAATAATCCGCGCTTTAATGGTGCATCTGTTTGTACGCCTACAATTTTTTCTAAATCTTTATTAATATAACCTGCATCAAAAGCATCAATGCGAGAACCTACTTGATCTGCAACATCTAAAACGCCGCCTGGGCATGCACGTTCTTTGGCTAACAATACTGATAATTCTTTCCATAATTGTTCTGTTCTTGCAGTCGGGCCTGCTAAGAAAGAGTCATCCCCTTCATATGGTGTATAGTTATTTTGTATAAAGTCACGCACATCAACTTTTTCTCTCCATTCAGTACCTTTGAAATCATGCCATGCAAGATCAAAGTTTTGGATGTTTTGTGCATTATTGTTTTTCATAATAACTCCTAATCAAAGGTTAAATATTGTTGTCAGAAACAAATGTATTGCTTGTATTTATTATATTCTAATTCTAAATATTTCTTTTCGTTTTTAATGTTTAAATTTACACGTATAAGCAATTTTAGTGCTAAAAATTAAAGTTTTATGCAATTTTGTATTTAAGTAATGTTTATTAATGTAAGTTATAAGTTTTATTAAAAAGTGGTAGAGATAATATTTCATTATCTCTATTTTTTACGCATATTTGTTTCAAGTGATTACCCTTGTAGCATATAAGGTATGAACCAACGAAGGAAGTAAAAGCCCGCAAGAAATACAATGAAATTGATGAGTAGCATTAACATGGCGGATGAATGGCGATGAATAATTTTAACGAGAATAAAAATTGTAGTGATAAAACCGCTAACAACGACAAAGAGCCATGTGGTTAAAATTAACATAAACCCATAATTAAATTCTAAGTTCAATAAGTTGTTGGGTAATGTATCCATATAGGATGCAGAAATTAAGGTGAATGCGCTAAATAAAAATGATAATGCACCAATTGCTAGAGCTATCCTTCTGAATTCGGAATATTCTGAATAGAGTGAATAACATAGTAGGATAGTGATGACGGGGATAAAGGAGATTGGAAATAGTAATGATGGGCGAGAGATGACAAAGCTAACAATCACCAAAAATAGCCAGCCAAGCGCTGTTAAAAAGATATTAGGGCGTGATTTTACTTCACTCATTTTTCTTCCTTTATGATATTAAAATGTATCGCGATATGAATACCTAAATTATACCATTAAAGCGGAAACAGTATATAATGCGCCTTTTTAGTTCAGTAAAAATTTATGTCATCATCTCAAACTCATATCGTGACGGAGAAGTCGCTGTTCTCAATTAGCTGGCCGATCTTCATCGATATTTTCTTACATCTTGTGACGTTGTTGATCAACACTTGGATGATCAGTCATGTTTCTATGCAGATGGTGGCTGCTACGGCTGCAAGTAATCAGTTCTTTGAAACAAGTGTAGCGATTCTTAATTTCATTGGCGTTGGCTGTAGCATTGTTGTGGCCCAATATTTGGGCGCTGGTAATCGAGAAGTTACACGTAAAGCAATACATTTATCCATTACGTTAAATTTACTTTTAGGATTTATCACCTTTTTAGCCATTTGGTTTTTTGGTCGCCCTTTATTAGAAGTGATGAATACACCTGAAACTATTTTAGATATGGCTTATGACTATTTTCATATCATTGGAATTTGTTTGATTTTTGAGGCTGTTGCAATCATTTTAGCATCATGTTTACGTGTGTATGGCTATTCTCAAGCACCGATGTATGTTTCATTGATTATGAATATTGTGACAGTTTTAGGGAATGTTCTTGTCTTGCATGGTCTATTTGGTTTTCCTCAAATGGGATTGCATGGTGTTGCATTATCAACTCTGTTAGGTCGTATGGTGGGCGTTGCTTTGCTATTTTATCTATTATTTTTTGGTATTAAAGTGAAGTTAGAATGGCGAATGTTCTTTCAGTTTCATAAAGGCATTTTAAAACAGATTTTGAAAATTGGCTTGCCATCGGCAGGTGAGAACTTATCATGGACAGCGCAAATGTTAGTGATGCTCGCATTTGTGGGGAAAATGGGCGAAGATGCGTTAGCGGCACATAATATCTATTTACAATTATCATATATGTTAATGCTATTTGCTTTGGCCATTGGTATTGGTAATGAGATTTTAGTTGGGCATTTGGTGGGTGCATCAAGATTCAATGATGCTTACAAGCGAACTTTTAAAAGTTTAAGAACAGGGATGCTTGTGACATTTGCTGTGGTGGTAGTATTCTATTTTGCACGTCATTTTATCGTGGGGCGTTTTACAGATGATCCTGTGATTATGAATTTATTGCTGCCGCTCTTTTTATTATCTATTTTATTGGAAGTTGGGCGTACGCAAAATATTGTAATGGTCAATGCACTTCGTGCAACGGGTGATGCAAAATTCCCATTTTATGCAGCATTAGTATTTATGTGGGGATTGGCAATTCCTGTAGGTTATTTCTTTGGCTTCGTATTAGAAATGGGTTTGATTGGTATATGGATCGGTTTCTTATGTGATGAATGGGTACGTGGTTTAGTGAATGCTTGGCGCTGGAAGTCTCGTAGATGGGAAACTAAACGTTTAAATATAGAACAGACTGTATAATCTAATGTTTTCAGAATTGCTTAAATATCCTAAAACATATGGCTCTTTAAATAATGATTTTTATGCATGGCATAAGGGGCGATCAAAATATGCTGTGTGGGTGCTTGAGTTCAGTGATGATCTATTTTTACAGCGTTATCGAGCAGCGCAGCAACATTTATCTTCATATTTAATTGCTAACTATGTACGTCAGCCGCATATTACATTAGCGCCTTGTGGGTTTTTATCCACTGAAAAACAGCATCATGATGATTATTGCTTAGATGTCATTGAGCAAGATGTTGAAAAGATTTTGTCGTTAGAATTGAATGCAATAGAAGTCGCCATTCGCAATATTTTGATCAGTTATGCAATTGCGCCAGGTTTTGAAGTATTAGATCTTCAGGGGGATTTAAAAAGATTGAATGATAGCTTGGCTAAATACGATCACTTTGAAGAGAATTATGATTATTTTCCTCATGTGACAGTGGGTTTATACAATGATGAATGGCCAACAGATGTGATTTTAGAAGCGTTAAAGCGTTTTGAAATTGAAGAAGATATTACCTTGAAGCTTAATGTAATAAAGCTCGTTTCTTATGTGCCAACTATATCAGGCGGACAATTGAAAGACGAGCTTATGATTAATTTATGGGATCAATCTGTGATTAGATGTCGAGAGTCGCTTTGATTTTTGGTAACACAGTATCCCAATCAATTGGGCTTTTGATCATCTCTTCTTGCAGCTTAATCACTGGAATAAACCAACCCAATTGTTCTACAAGATTGTTGTCGTGTGCGATGTCGATAAACTCATAAGGAATGTGATTTTCTTTGAGGATATCCATAGCTTCTTCACATAAATGACAATCGCTGGTGCCATACAGCAAAATGGGTGAAGTGGTTGTATTGTCTAACATTTTTTATGACCTCACATTTTTAAAACTTCGCCTTGATCGCCTATGATCAAGGCTTTGAGCGCTTTTTATTGCTTTAGTACAATACCATAAAAAAAGAAGCGTGCTATAGCAATCTTAAGGTTTTAAATATGCTTCCACCAATTTCACCCAATAGGATGCAACCACAGGTAAGATTTCATCATTAAAATCATAATGTGCATTGTGCAAAGAGCAACCTTGGGCACCATTTAAACCATTGCCCACAAAGACATAACACCCAGGAACTTTTTGTAACATAAAAGCAAAATCCTCACTGGCTGTGATGGGTTTAAAATCTTGGATGATGTAATCATTACCTAAAAATTCACGCCCAACTTTTTCAGCAAATGCTGTTTCTTTCTCTGAGTTATTGAGTAATGGATAATCACGAATGTATTCAACTTTCGCAGTTGCACCATAGCTTTTGGCTTGATATTCAACGGTATCTTTAATGCGTTGCTCCACAATATCTTGAACATCAGGATTCAGATTACGCACAGTCAATTCCATATGGGCTTCATTGGGAATGATATTGCTTGCTGAACCTGCATGAATCGTACCTGCAGTGATGATGGTTGTTTCCAATGGATTCACATTGCGTGCAACGATTGTTTGTAGTGCCATCACAATTGATGATGCAACAACCACGGGATCAACACTTAAATGGGGCATTGCACCATGTCCGCCTTTGCCTTCAATTGTGATTTTAACAGTATCAGCTGAAGCCATGCTTGGCCCTGCATGAAAGCCAAAATGACCTGCTTCAAAACCTGGCCAGTTATGGAAACCAAAGATTGCATCACAGGGGAATTTTTCAAATAATCCTTCTTGGATCATTTTTTCGGCACCTGCGTAACCTTCTTCTGCAGGTTGGAAAATAACATTAATAGTGCCTTTAAACAGATCCCTGTTTTCTGCTAAATAGCGTGCCGCTGTGAGTAATGTTGCAGTATGTCCATCATGCCCACAAGCGTGCATTTTTCCTTTATTTTGGCTGGCATAGGATAAACTTGTTGCTTCATGAATTGGCAAAGCATCCATATCTGCACGCAAACCAATGCTTGGGCCATCACCATTTTTGAGTTGGCCAACAACGCCAGTTTTGGCAATGTTACGAGTCACTTGATAGCCATATTTTTCTAATAATGAGGCAACTAAAGTACTAGTTTCTGTCTCTTCAAAACTTAATTCAGGGTTGCTATGGATTTTATGGCGAATGGCGATCATTTCATCTTTAAATGCTGCGATGCCAAGTAATACATTATGTTGAAGCATGGTTTCTCCTGTGATGAATCGTTTATAGATAATTAATTTGAATCTAGCATGCTCATACTATGTTTTCAAATAAAAACATTGTTTACATATATGATTAAAAAATAAAAAGCCAAGATTACAAAACCTTGGCTTTTACGTCCAAATAAATTTAAAGGCTTCTAAATCAACTATAGCTTATCTTGTAAGTCATACAATAGGTTTAATGCATCTCTTGGTGTTAAATTATTAATATTAATTGATTTTAAGTGTTCAACCACAGGATGAATCGATTCTGTGAACAGTGACAATTGTGTTTGTACTTGCGGCTCTGCTTTTGCATGTTGTGTTGTTGCAGCAGCAAAAGAGTGTTCTAGTTCATGCAATTTACTTTTTGCCATTTCTATCACTTTTGGCGGAATACCTGCGAGTGCTGCAACTTGTAAACCATAACTTTTGGAGGCTGCACCTTTTTTCACAGCATGCATGAATATGATTTGATCTTTATGTTCTACAGCATCTAAATGCAAGTTCACAATTTCAGGATAGAGGTTTTCGAGCTCTGTCATTTCAAAATAGTGGGTTGCGAAGATCGTCAACGCTTTTAACTGAGTTGTTAAATAAACAGCCGCGCTCCAAGCTAAAGATAAACCATCCAATGTTGATGTACCGCGCCCAACTTCATCCATTAAGACTAAACTTTTTGCTGTTGCATAATGGAGGATCGTTGCAGTTTCTAACATTTCCACCATAAATGTGGATTGCCCTGATGATAGATCATCTTGTGCGCCGATTCGTGTAAAAATACGATCCACAGGGCCAAGTACCGCAGCATCCGCAGGTACAAAAGAGCCAATATAAGCAAGCAGGGTGATCAATGCTGTTTGGCGCATATAGGTGGATTTACCGCCCATGTTTGGCCCAGTCACAATCTGCATACGTTGATTTGGCGTTAATGATGTGCTGTTGGCAATGAATGGGTGTGAAATTGTGGATTCTACAATTGGATGACGACCATTGGTGATCTCAATACCAATGTTATTGCTGAATTCAGGGCGATGCCAATTCAAAGAATTTTTAAGTGTGCAGAAGTTCGTGAAAATATCCACATGAGCGATCGCATCACTCAATAAACGAAGCGCTGTGACATGGGGAATCAACTTATCCAATAACTGATCCCACAATTGTTTTTCAAGGGATAATGCATTCTCTTTGGCATGGAGAATTTTATTTTCGAATTGCTTCAAATCAGGCGTAATATAACGTTCAACACCTTTTAACGTTTGGCGGCGCACATATTCTGTAGGCATTTGATCTGCAAATTGCGTGGGCACTTCAATGTAGTAACCATGTACACGGTTATAGCCTACTTTCAATTGATGAATACCTGTGAGTTTTTTTTGGTCTTCTTCTAATTGCAGTAAGAAATTTTTGCCTTCATGATTGAGCGCTAATAGATCATCTAATTCCGCATTGTAGCCTTTACGAATCACGCCACCATCACGAATCAATACAGGCGGTTCATCTACAATCGCACGTTCCAATAAATCCACTAATTCAGGATGTGCGACTAAATCCTGCAACCAGTCAGGATTAATCACTTGGATTGTATCTGATTGATGAATGATATTGGCAAGCTCAGGAACTTGTTTTAAGCTCTCCTTCAATTGAATCATATCGCGTGGGCGCGCTGATTTCAGTGAAATGCGTGTTGTTAAGCGCTCAATGTCGGAGATTTGCTTCAATAGGGGTTTTAATGTGCTGACATAATGTTCCACGCTTTCAGTTAAATCTAAGCGCTGATTTAAAATGCGTTGATCACGGAGTGGGCGATTGAGCCAACGTGATAATAAGCGTGAACCCATCGGCGTTTGGCAGTGGTCGATTAAGCTTCTTAATGTGTGATCTGTACCACCACTTAATGTACGCTCAATTTCTAAGTTTTTGCGGGTGGTTGTATCTAAAATCAAAGCATCATCAATGTGCTCGATGTGCAAAGTTGTGATGTGTTCTAATTCGCTCTTTTGTGTTTCTTTCGCATACGTTAATAATGCACCTGCTGCCATGATTGGCAAAGCATCATTCGTTAAACCAACGCCTTGTAATGAGTTTAATTTGAAATGGCTCAATAATTTTTCTGCATTGCGGGCTAAATCAAAATGCCAATCAGGATATTTTTGCACGATTGTCATTCTTGAAATGGATTCAGGGATGGCTAATTCTTCTGGCACAATGAGCTCAGAAGGTTGTAAACGGATTAATTCTGAGAGCAATTCAGATTCTGATAATGGATCGGTCAACATAAAACGTGCGCTGGATAAATCCAACCATGATAATAACCATTTGTCATTGACAAAGGCGATGGCTGCCACTTGGTTATCTTTCTTTGTGTCTAATAAATATTCATCTGTTAATGTGCCGGGTGTTAATACACGCACAACTTCACGATTTACAGGGCCTTTGGCAGGTACTTCGCCCACTTGTTCACAAATGGCAACAGATACGCCTGCACGCACAAGCTTTGCTAAATAGCTTTCAGAAGCGTGGTGAGGAATCCCCGCCATTGGGATAGGTTCACCTGCGGATTGCCCACGAGCTGTCAATGTAATATCGAGAAGTTTCGCAGCTCGTTTCGCATCATCATAAAACAGTTCGTAAAAATCCCCCATGCGATAAAACAATAGCATGTTTGGGTAAGATGATTTGATGCTTAAATATTGCTGCATCATGGGCGTATGAGTCGTGGCTTTCTCTTGTTTTGTCATTGGTTCTGCTCTAAAAATAAAATCCTATCTATAATGTTTTATAGCAAATCATTACAGTCACTATTGTGAAATGATAGTAATCATAACATTTTGAGGCACGAATAGAGAGATACTTCTATGAGCAAAAATTTATAATATAAATTATATTGGATATAGTCTAATTTAGACTAGGATTCTAAAATAATAGAGGTTTCTTATGTTGAATGAAGAACAACTAGATAACTTATACAATTGGGCATTACAAACACAATTTCAATTTTCTTTAAACACTATGTGGTTTAATTTTTGTATAGAATTGCAGAAAATTGACGAGCAATATGATTTCGAAAGTGTCTCGGGTTTTCAACTTAGGACTCAGGCTTTTTTTAGTTTATTAGAAAAGATGCTTTTAAATGAAAAAGTGAAATTTAATTATATGGGGACAAAAAATCTAGTTAATTTACCAGTTAAAGAACAATTGAGATTAATTGAAAATAAATGGCCATGTTTTCCTTATATAAATGAGGATAATGATCTAGATGACTTAGGTCTGTGGTGGTGGATTTATTGTCCTGTCGGGATTGTTTGGATTGTATCTGATGGAAATTATGTTTGGACTTGATTTTTATTATTGAGTAGATGCATTGCTATAGTGTTATTAATAAAGTTTGAGAATGATAAAATTAGGTGATGTTTGATTGTTAAAGCATTATATATTTAATTTAAACTTGAATATGACTTGAATTAAAAATCAGCACAAAAAATGTGAATTATTGTAAAAGTATTTGCATCAAAAAAGAAAGTGTTGCACATTATACGCTTCATTTGTCACTATAGAGGAAGTATATGGAAGTTCTGCTGGACCCGTCGATATGGGTTTCGCTTATAATCTTAATCGTTTTAGAAATCGTTTTAGGTATAGATAATTTAATTTTTATCGCGATTCTCTCTAATAAACTTCCACCTCGTCAAAGAAACCACGCAAGAATCACAGGCTTAAGTTTAGCTTTAGTTATGCGTATTGGTTTATTGTCCGTCATGACGTGGATGATTACTCTGACAAATCCGATTTTTACTGACCCCATTTTTCAACACTCTTTCTCTGTGCGAGATCTGATTATGATCTTTGGCGGTTTTTTCTTATTGCAAAAAGCAACGAAAGAACTTCATGAGCGCATTGAAGGTGGCGTTATTATCGAAGGCAAGTCGAAGGGCTATGCTAAATTCTGGCCGATTGTTTTACAAATTATTGTGTTAGATGCAGTATTCTCATTTGATGCAGTGATTACCGCAACAAGTATTGCTAAACATTTATGGGTAATGATCACAGCAGTGACAATCTCTATGGGATTGATGTTATTTGCTGCGCGTCCATTGACTGAATTTGTGAATCGACATCCAACCATTGTGGTTTTATGTTTAAGTTTCCTTTTAATGATTGGTTTAAGCCTGATCATGGAAGGGTTTGGTGTAGAAGTACCTAAAGGCTATATTTATGCGGCAATTGGCTTCTCTGTATTTATTGAGCTGATCAACCAATTGATTAATAGAAATATTTTAAAGCGTGAAAGTAAATATTCACGTCGTGAGCGTGCGGCTAATTTAGTCTTGAAAATGTTGGGTACTAATGATAAATCTGAAGAGCATGAAGAAGAAGAGGCCGAAGATAACCCAATTGATGCAGAATTAGAAGAGCTCTTTGGTGAAGATGAACGAAATATGGTGAGCGGCGTTTTAACCTTAGGCGATCGTGTGATTCGTTCAATTATGACACCACGAAATGATATTTCATGGATCAATATTCATTCCTCTAAAGAGGAAATTCTAGCGCAAGTCAAAGAGATTCCTCATAATTATTTTCCTGTATGTGATGGTAGTTTAGATGAAGTGATCGGTGTTGCGCGTGCAAAGGACATCATTTCAGATTTAATGACCACAGGTGAATTAGATCGTGAAACGACAATTAAACAAGCCATTTATTCACATCGTTCAACGACAGTTTTAAAGATGATGGATATTTTCCGCCATACAAGTGGGCATATGGTCATTGTGACAGATGATTTTGGTTCTATTCATGGTGTGATTACATTATTAGATATTATCGAAGCAATTGCAGGTGAATTCCCTGATGAGGATGAAAAAGCATCCATTGAAGAAGTGGGTGAAAATGAATGGATAGTCGCTGGTTCATGTGATCTTCATTTGGTGGAACAAACATTGGGGGTTCGTGGTTTAGTGGATGAAGAAGATGACTATAGTTCTTTAGGAGGATTATTGGTGGATATTTTTGATAAGGTACCATCTATAGGAGATTCTTTAGAGCTGCAAGGTTATCAATTCACAGCACGAGAAGTGGATGATCGTCGAATATTAAGTGTACATGTGACTAAACCAAAAATGGAAATGTTGTAGTATACTTGCTATTTTACAGTGTTACTTCAGGGTGAGATCATGCAAAATGATGCAAATATATTACAACGCTTTTTATTTGAGAATCTTCCGATTCGTGGTGAGCGCATCCGTTTAACAACATCATGGCAAGAAGTTTTAGAAAGACGTGAGTATCCTGAAGTTGTTAAAAAATATTTAGGTGAGTTAGTTGCAACTGCAGCATTATTAAGTGCAACCATTAAGATTGAAGGCAAAATGACGCTTCAGATTGAAGCAACGGGCGCTTTGAATATGTTGGTTGTGCAAATTACACATGATGGAGGCTTCCGCGCAACTGCAACCTATCAAGATGATTTACCTGAAAATGCAACTTTTAAAGAGTTGACGGAAGGTGGTCGTGTTGTGATTACAATCGAAAATGCTCATTCAATTGAAAGTAGTTATCAAGGCGTAATCCCGTTGATTGATGATTCAATCAGTGCTGCAATTGAGCGCTATTTTGAGACATCCGAGCAGTTACGTACATCTCTATTCTTGCGTAATACAGAAACAACATTGGGTGGATTATTGCTTCAACGTATTCCAGGCGAAATGGAAGATGAAGATGCTTATAATCGCGTTTGTCATTTAGCAGATACCGTGACAGCAGAAGAACTGGATGAATTAGATACACAAACATTATTGTATCGTTTGTATTCAGAAGATGATGTCCGTTTATTTGAAGAAGAGTCATTGCATTTTCAATGTCAATGTTCTCGTGATCGTTCCATAGGTGTATTGAAACAATTCTCAATTGATGAGCTTAAAAATATTATTACCGAAGAAGGGCAAGTAAGTGTTGCATGTGAATTCTGTGGTAAATCTTATGATTTTGGTGAGCAAAATTTAAAAGAGATTGAAAATGCCTAATGTCAAAGAGAAAGAAAGAATCTCTATCGCAATTACAGGCGCTTCTGGTGTTCAATATAGTTTACGTTTAATTGAAGTATTATTATCTTATGGTTATCCATTAAATATTGTTATTAGCAAAGCTGCTTTATTAGTTTTTGCGATGGAGATGGATATTCAGTTGGGTAGCCAGCCACAGGTTCAAAAAGAACGTTTATTATCGTTGGTTCAATGTGATGATCCAACCTTAGTGACTGTTTATGGGATTGAAGATTGGAGTGCCCCAATGGCATCAGGCTCTAATGTTTCTAAAGCAATGGTGATTGTACCTGCCACAACGGGAACATTGAGCGCAGTAGCAACAGGGCAATCTAATAATTTAATTGAGCGTGCTGCGGATGTTATGATGAAAGAGCGCAAGCCTCTAGTCATTGTGCTTCGAGAAACACCTTTGAATGCCATTCATTTAAAAAATATGTTAACGTTAACCGAAGCAGGTGCAATTGTTATGCCTGCTAATCCTGGTTTTTATCATATGCCGCAAACAGTGAATGACATCATTGATTTTATGGTGGCTAGAATTTTAGATCAGCTGGATATTGAACATAATCTCATGAATAAATGGGGCGATTTAAAATAAGTTAATTTTAAGGATAGACAGTGGAACAATCGAAATATCAAGCATTTTTTCATGGCGAATTGAAAACTGGGCATTCAAAAGAAATGGCCATACGAGCCTTGGCAGGTGCTTATCAAAAAGAAGATGACTTTTTTGAATCATGGTTTTCAGGAGATAAGATTGTTGTTAAGAAAGAAGCAACCTTAGAGGAAGCCGAATATATTCGCGACTATTTGGGGGATTTGGGATTGATGATTCAGATTGAGCCATTGAATCAAGATCGCCAAACTATTGAGGATGTTGAAAAAGAAACTGAGCAATTATTAGAAGATGCCTTTGCTAAAATTCAGCAAACATTGAAAGATGTTCAGTCAACAGATGCTCATGAACCAAAGAAAATTGTTGTTCGTGTGCAACCAGCACCTATGATGAAGCGTGCTATGGCATATTTATTAGATATTATTATTTGTATGATTATTTCTAATCTATTATTAGAATTAGTATTAGGGCCATTAGGTTTATTCAATACAATGCCTATTCACGAATTATCTCTAGCCATGAATAATGCAACTACTCAAGAAGACATCCGAAATATTGTCGATAGTTATATGGGGAATGATGAATTTGCCAGTTTAATTATGCAGATGATGTTTTTTGTATTTGCCATTCAAGTATTATATTTTGGTATTTTAGATAGCAAATATAATGCGACTTTGGGTAAAAAATTATTTAGAATTAAGGTTTATTCCTTAGTTTCTCCGCAAATTTTGCTAAGACAAGCTGCATTGCGACAAGTTTTCATTATTGTTGCATTTTTTATTCTAGCAACCTTTTTGGGTAGTATTGGTTTGTTGATTCTATTGGGTATTTTTATCATGGGTGCTTATGATAAACGAGGATTAAAACAAACATTATTTGATCGTTTGACTGCAACCGTTGTGGGTATTGATCAATCAAAGCGATAAGATTAAATAGTTGAAATGTTATTTTTTTAGTATGATAGAGCTTTGATTATCACCTTTATCAGATATAAAAACGCGAATAAGGAAATAGGTATGCTTGGATCAATCGGATCTATTATTTTACTCATAATCATTGTAGGTTGTATCGTCTATTGGTTTGTATTGAAAAAACAAATTGATGAGGAAGATGGCGATAGAATAGAGCCTAGTATTGATAGTAGTTTTTCTGAATTTAGTCAGAAAGAATTACCGAAAGATCAGGATAAAGATATGTTTGAGGATGATGGGAATGACATTGTTGCATCCAATGCTGTCAAAACTGAAGAAACTATCGAATCCGTCTCTCAAAAAGATATTCATGAAGAAAAAGTTCAAAGCGAGCAAGATGATCTGATTACTGAGGCTCAGTCTGTATCTGTAGAAGCGGAAGTTAAGAAAGGTTTCTTTGCGCGTATGAAAGAATCTTTGATGGGAAATAAAGAAGTTGTTTCATCTGCTAATGAAGAAAACCTTGCACGCCCTGCGGCTATTCGAACTGTTGCTTTGATTTTAAAAGCTCCTGATGATCAGCCCTATTTAGGCCAAGAAGTTTTGGAAGTAGGTCATGATCTTAAGTTAATGATTGGTGGCGAAGGATTTTTGCAGCAGATTGTGACAACATATTTAGGCGATGAACCGATGTATAGCATTGCGCATATGATTCATCCTGGTAGTTTCAATGACCCAGAAATTTTAAAAGCGGAAATCCCAGGTTTATTGTTCTTTGCTCAAATTCCTGGGCCAGATGCACACATGAATACAGTGCAGTATATGTTGAAAGCTGCGGCATTTTTTGGTCAAGAGTTAGGTGGTACACTTTTGGATGAAAATCAACGACCTGTTGATCAAGAGTATGTGCAAAAATTATTATCAGATATTAGTGAAATTGAACAGCAAGCTTGGGCAAAGCATCGAGCAAATCATTAAGTATTAATATTATGAAAGAAAGATAAAAAGTGTTCTTAAATAAATTTTAAGAACATTTTTTATGGACGAAAGATTAATTAAGTTAGGGAAGAAAAATGAGTGATTCAATTAGGGATCGTATTGCCGAATTAGTGGCAGAAATTAATCGACAAAATTATAACTACCATGTATTGGATCAAATTGAGCTCACTGATTCAGAGTTTGATGCGCTTTTTCTTGAATTAAAAACATTGGAAGCAGAGCATCCAGAGTTAATTTTACCAAACTCGCCCACGCAAAAAGTGGGGGGTATGATTTTAAAGGAATTTAATCAAATTACGCATGAAATGCCTATGTTGTCATTGGATAATGCATTTAATGAAGATGATGTAATGAGGTTTGATGAACGGATTCGTGAAAAGTTGACATCATCTGAATTGGCAACATTAACTTATTGGGCAGAGCCAAAATTAGATGGTTTGGCAATTAGTATTCTATATGAAAATGGCCGTTTGGTGCGTGCAGCAACGAGAGGTGATGGTATACAAGGCGAAGATGTGACGGAGAATGTTAAGACCATTCAAAGCATTCCATTGGTATTAACTGGGAATTTTCCTGCACGATTAGAGGTGCGTGGTGAAGCATTTATGCGTAAGTCAGTATTTGAAAAATTGAATTTAGCGCGTTTGAAGAAAAATGAGAAACCATTTGCTAATCCTCGTAATGCCGCAGCTGGCAGTATTCGTCAGCTGGATTCCAAAATTGCGGCAGAACGTCAATTAAGTTTTTATGCTTATGGGATTGGTATCATTGAAGAAAATCCTCAAGAATTTACAGCGCACTCAGAAGCATTGATAGGCTTGCAATCATTGGGGTTGCCTGTTTGTCCATTGAATCAAAGTGCGAAAAATGTGAAGGATTTGATTGCTTATCAAGAGAAAATTTTGTCGAATCGTGATCAATTACCGTATGAGATTGATGGTGTTGTTTACAAAGTGGATCAATATGCACTGCAAGAAAAGTTAGGGTTTGTTTCCCGTGCACCACGTTTTGCAATTGCCCATAAGTTTTTAGCAATGGAAGCGCGCACAACATTGTTGGATGTGGATTTTCAAGTAGGTAGAACGGGTTCAATTACGCCAGTTGCGCGTTTGGAACCTGTGAATGTTGCAGGCGTAATGGTATCAAATGCAACATTGCATAACGAAGATGAAATTAATCGCTTACAAGTGATGATTGGTGATGAAGTGATGATTCGCCGCGCAGGCGATGTGATTCCTCAAGTAATCCGAGTTGTGTTGGAGCATCGTGATGAAAATGTTCGTCCAATTCTATTTCCAAAAACTTGCCCTGTATGTGATTCAGCAATTGAACGTGTGGAAGGTGAAGCGGTTGCCCGTTGCACAGGTGGATTCAGCTGTAAGGCACAACGCATTGAGCGCTTAAAGCATTTCGTATCTCGTAAAGCGATGGATATCGAAGGTTTGGGTGAAAAATGGTTAGAGATTTTTGTGAATGAAAATCTAGTAACAGATCCTGCTGATTTATATGTGTTAAATAAAGCTCAATTATTAGAGTTGCCAAGAATGGGGGAGAAATCTGCAGATAATATTTTGGCAAGTATCGAAGGTAGTAAACAACCTAAATTTAGTGCATTTTTATATTCATTGGGTATTCGTGAAATTGGAGAAGCAACAGCACGTGTATTGGCAGATCAGTATGCATCATTAGAAGCATTGCAAAATGAAACGGCTGAGAACTTTCAAAAAATTGATGATATTGGTCCTGTGATGGCGAATCATTTGGTGGAATTTTTCCGTAACGAAGCTAGTCAACAATTATTACAGCGTTTAACAAGCTTTGTAGAAATTCAATACCCTGCACCCATTGCTAATGCAGGTGATTTACCACTATCAGGTGAAACTTGGGTTGCAACAGGATCATTGGCACATTTTTCCCGTGATGGCATTAAGGATCGCTTGATTGAGTTAGGGGCAAAAGTTGCTAGCTCTGTTTCTAAAAATACAACAGTTGTCTTGGCAGGCGAGAAAGCTGGCTCTAAATTGTCAAAAGCTGAAGAATTGGGAATCACGGTGATGAATGAAGAAGAATTCTTGGCGAAATATCCTTTGTAATGAATATTAAACCGATTGCGATCATTGAGGGATGCTATCCTGAAAAATTTGGTATTCCTCGTCAAGCAAGGCTTGTGACATCGGCGGAAGCTGAGATTAAATTGATTCCGCCTTATCAATCTAAAGACTTTTTGGATGGCTTAGAGAACTATAGCCATATTTGGTTGATTTTTGGTTTTCATCAAAATGAATGGCAGGGTGATGCAAAGGTTCGGCCACAGCGTTTAGGTGGTAATCAAAAAATGGGGGTATTCGCAACACGTAGCCCATATCGTCCGAATGGCCTAGGATTATCTGCTGTGAAAATTGTATCGATTGATTATGATAATGTGATGATCACAGTGGAAGGGCATGATCTTGTGAATGGTACGCCTATTTATGATATTAAGCCGTACATTCCATTTACGGATAGCATTTTGGATGCTGAATCACAATTTGCCAAGGAAGCACCTGAAAATTGCAGGGTAAGTATTCATGCATCTGCACAAATGGCATTTAATTTATTGGATGAAAAAGCAAAGGATCTGATTCAATCTGTGATTGCTCAGAATCCTTTGCCACCATATCATCAAAATCTAGATCGCATTTATGGGATTGCTATTTTAGATTTAAACGTCCGCTTTAAACGTAATCAGCATGGCTTTGAAATTTTAGAAATTCATCGGAACTTCTAAAATTAAGACTTTAGCTGTATTGATTTTAGTTGTTACTGCAAATTCTGCCAAATCATCAAACATAATTGCATCTTTTGTATTGAGTTTTTCATCTCGTACCATTGCATCACCTTCTAGAATAAAGATGTATGTACCATTATTTGCATCATGCTTTTGATATTTTACAGCTGTATTTGCATCTATAGTTGCCAATGAGAACCATGCATTTTGATGAATCCAAACGCTATCTTTAGTATTACGATCAGGTGATAGTAATGTGAGGAAATTGTTGTGGCTTTGATCAAAATTAATGGTTTTTTGTTGGTAGCGAGGTGTGACATTTCTTTCATTTGGGAAAACCCAAATTTGTAAGAAATTTACATCTGTATCTGCATTGGCATTATATTCGCTGTGAACGATGCCAGTACCAGCACTCATCACTTGAATATCACCATTTTTGATCACTTTTTCATTACCATTGCTATCTTTGTGTGCTAAATCGCCTGATAACGGAATAGAAATAATTTCCATATTATCATGTGGATGCGAACCAAAACCGCGACCACCCATCACAACGTCATCATTGATCACGCGTAAAGCACCAAAATGAACCCATTCAGGATTTTGATAATTGGCAAAGCTAAAGGAATGATGGCTTTTTAACCAACCATGAGAAGCGTAGCCACGATCTTCACTGCGTAAGATTTTGTAGTTTTTCATTGCATTGTTTCCTTTTTGGAATAATTAAAAGATTGAAGCTATTATAAGTCATAAAATAGTCGATTATCGTTTCAATTATGGAACTATGTTTGCCAAAATTGCATAATTATCACAGCAAAGGATGTGGAAAATCTGTAAACTTGAGCTGAAAAGTTTAAAGTGAAGATGATATGAAAGATTGTAAGGTTAAAGCCGTATTGATCGATTTAGATGGCACATTAGTCAATACTTTGCCAGATCGTATTACGGCGATTCAATATGGATTAAAAAGATTGGGTTTACCTGCGATAGATGATCAGAATGTACAACATTACATTGGTGATGGCGTTTGGTTATTAGCTGAGCGAGCCTTGCAGGAAAGCTTAGAGAATAACTTAGATCGCATTACTGATGAACTCATTCAAGCTTTAGCAGATGAATATGAAGCTTATTATTTGGCGCATATTTGTGAGCAAACTGTTTTATCTAAAGGTGCATTAGAATTATTACAAGCATTGAAAGAGCGTAATATTGCCATTGCTTTAATTACCAATAAGAAAAATGAACTGACATATGCATTATTGAAATCTTTGAATGTTTATAAATACTTTGATGTGATCATTGCTGGGCAAGATGGTGCACATAAGCCTGCGCCTGATTTGTTATTAAAAGCATTGCAAGCGCTGAATATTGGAGTAATAGATGCTGTGATGATTGGTGATTCATTGGATGATCGAGAAGCTGCAAAATTAGCAAGTGTTGATATGATTGGTGTTGCCTTTGGTTATCGGCCATTAACAAAAAATGATGTGCAATACTTAATGGATGATTTGCAAGAAGCCTTGCCATATTTGATGAACAAAGAAGGATGATATGAAAAAATTAGCACCGATTATGTTTGTGGGCACAGGCAGTGATGTTGGGAAAAGTGTGATTACTACTGGTTTCTGTCGCATCTTTAAACAAGATGGTTATCAACCTGCGCCGTTTAAAGCGCAGAATATGTCCAATTTTAGTGTGATATTAGACGATGGTACAGAAATGGCGATTGCACAATCCACACAAGCAGAAGCCGCAGGCATTTCGCCAACTGTGGATATGAATCCTATTATGTTGAAACCTACGGCAGATCATCAAAG
>NZ_MVDO01000120.1 GCF_002006755.1 Wohlfahrtiimonas larvae
TTAATTACTGCTTGTATCAACATTGACTCGTAAACTCATTCCCGCACGAAGTTTGGCATATTGAGGACCATCAGAATTGAGCATAATTTTAACAGGAATTCGTTGCACAATTTTTGTGAAGTTTCCAGAAGTATTAACAATGGGCAAATTGGAAGATCTTGCACCGCTTATGGGGGCAATCTCTTCAACAATGCCAGCAAATTTCTCTCTTGGAAAACTATCCACCAGAATCTCAACCATCTGGCCGGACCGAATATTAGCTAACTGTGTTTCTTTAAAGTTAGCCATAATATAAAGTATATCTTGTGGAATAATCGAAGCGATGAGCGTATTCGTCATCACAATCTCCCCAACCTTAGCATTAATTTTCCCCAAAGTTCCACTAAATGGCGCTTTGATTTTGGTATTACTCAATTGCTCTTTTGCAATTTCCATAGTGCTAAATGCTGCATCTTTTTCGGCCTGTCGGATTCTTCTCTGTCCTTGAAGTAGCTCAAGCGCGCGTTCTTCTAATGTTAATTGAGCTTGCGTAATATCGAAAGATTTTCGTGCTAGATCTAGCCCCGCTTCGGTATTATCAAATTGTTCATGAGAGAGCGCTCCTTTACTGACAAGCTTTTCTTGGCGATCAAAATGTTTTTGTTGTTGCTTGACTCGAATCGTTGCCATCTCAATATTCGCTTTTGCTTCTGCTACCTTAGCTTCTTGTTGAGCAATCTCGGAGGCAAGATTATCTAAAGTAGCAACTGCTTTTTGATAATCAGCCTCTCTTTTCAACAACTCTAAACGATATTCTTTATCATCAATTACGGCAATTAAATCGCCCTTTTGTACATATTGATAATCTTTTACTGGTAACATCACGATATGCCCAGAAACCTTACTGCTTAACATAGTTACATCAGTTTCAAAATAAGCATTTTCAGTAGATTGCGTCACGCTCTCACTTACCCAATAATCCCAACGATTAAGCGCATAAATTGCCACTACTATAACCCCAATAACCACAGGGATAAATATTCTATTCATGAAAATCGCTCCTAAAAGTGCCGTTCTATCCAATATACTTTTCAATATTTCCTACAATCTAACAGTGTTAGATTTCTAAATAATGTTACACTAACAGTGTTAGATTAAGCAAATTTTTTTGGGAGCATGAATTGGAAATAAAACGAGAAACGATCATCAACAAAGCATTGGAACTCCTCAATTTAGAAGGCATTGAAGGATTATCAATGCGAAAACTTGCCACTGCACTCAATATGCAAGCCCCATCCCTCTATTGGTATTTTGCTAACAAACAAGCCTTAATTGATGGCTTAGCTGATAGTATGATTGAGAGAGTTGCAATCAATATTGACTCTAAATCCTCATGGCAAACTCAAATACGCCAAATTGCTGGAGAGTTAAGAGATGCGTTATCATCCCATCGAGATGGTGCTCGAGTATTTGCAGGAACTTATATTGTTTCTGATAATGTTTTAAGAACTAATGAGGCTTTGATGCAAGCTCTTTTAACGGCTGGTGTCAATCAAGAAACCGCTGTAGATTATAGTTTTACAGTGATCTATTATATTTTAGGGCTAGTCATGGAAGAACAAGGATTAAGCCCCCAAAATGGAATTAATCTTATCTCTCGTCAAACAGCATTTTCAGAACTTGCAAAAGATAAATATCCAATTAACCAACAAGCTCAAAATACTATTTTTACAGAAAATTTTACACGTCGCTTTAAGGCCGGACTTGACCTCATAATCACTGGTATTGAGAAATATGCAGAAACACAGGTGGTCAATAACTAGACACTTTTTTGTACTAATGAACTTATAGATGCAAAAAAGCCCGCTGTTTAGCGGGCTTTAGAGCTTTTGTATGGTACCGAAGGAGAGTTTGTAGGCTGTGTTTCAGATAACTCTACAATACCAAATCTATTGATATAGCTACATTTATAGTAATGCAGGATATAGTCAGATAAGAATAAATTGGTACTATTTTTGAACAATATATATTCTAAAATATTAACATTAAGCCTCATCCCTCTATAAATTTTCTTATTTCACACTATTTAGCATACTTGCTTATGTAAGATACTACTTTAATTCTAACTTCATAACTTGGATAATTAAATATGACATCCAACTACAACATAATGGATTTATCATCTTAAAAAAATCCTGGCTATATACAATGTCATCTGCTTTAAATGAATTATTTGATCCAGTTAAAGCATGAAAATAAGCATTTCTAACTTTTATAATGAATTCTAATACTTTTTCATATTTAAAAGTTATTTGGCTGAATGGAGTATTTGATTCATGTAGGTTAAACCTTGCAATTGCATTAAAATGGTTCTCGTGAAAATTACTTTGCAAGGGCTGTATTTCTATATCGACGGTTGATTGCAAAATACTAGCATCAATAAATGATGATACAAATTTTTGTATGACTTTTAACTCTCCAGTTTTATCGTCAAGAATATATTTTTTAAAATCATTATACACCCCTTTATAATCATTACTGCATGCTGCATATACTAAAGGCAAACAAATCGCTATTCTTTCCAAAATTCTATAAATATGAATAAATGCCGTAGTATGGTTTTCTTTTTTTGTTTCAAAAAAATAAGAATAATACTCTTTTAATATTTCGTCATAGAATCCACGATTATTATTATTAGTTAACTCTTTTCCCATTTTCTTTGTATCTATTCCAATATATCGACCTATTTTAGGTTTAATATTTTTGTTATACGTATTTGGCAATTTAGAATAATTTTCTCTTTGAACAATAATCTCATCAGAAATAATGCATTTAAAGGAAGATGTACCAATTAATAATCTAAACAATTCCAGTTTATAATATCTAATGTTCGATGTTGCTTGAAAAATAACATTAGGTGGGAGCCCTACAATTTGATGCGCTTTCAGGGTCTCAATAGGTACAAATCTATCAGTCATTTCACTAACATCACACAATTCTAGTTAAAAAATCAAGAATCTCATTCTCACTTTTATCTTTTAAAACCCCATAGTTTTCTATGAAATTTTTAACCATAGTTCTTCGAAATGTGCTGACCCTAATCTTAGACTTGTCGATTGAACCAAATACTATTTCTAGCTTCTCTAAATTTATTCTTAACATCTCTGGGTTCTCGGACCTAATGTGCTGAAACCCCTTAGATATACCTACACAGAATCCTATCAAATTGTTACCCACCCGAAACCAATTAAATAAAGCCTTATTGCTTGAAAAATCAGAGATTAACTGAATTACTTGTTTAAACTCAATCCTCTCATTTTCATACCCAAATGATTCAATAATATTTTCTGCTATTAGCTCATCTAGTTTAGATTGAATTATCTTTTGATTATCAATATTGACTGAGTTTCCTAAAAATGCAATATATGCTTTAACTAAATCTGATTTATTCAGTGAATCTTTACTATAACCATCTTTTTCTGTTTTAATTTTACGAGATAATTCTTCAAAACCAACATCCGCACTTGTCAAAATTTCTATTTGATGTGCTGGGCTCATAGGTTTTTGCCCATTATTCAATGTAACCATTCTGTATAATAACTTATCCATAGATGGACAAATAAGTATATTTAATACGATTAAGCCATTGCTAAGAAGCTCTGGTGAGAGTTGATCTTCAATTTTTTTTAATAAGTTTAACCTTTGAATACCATCAAGGATAAAAGCCGATTGAATGTTCTGTTCAATATATTTTTGAACTTGAGCTTCATCCCTAAATTGAATTTGTTCATCAACAAAGGCAACAGTAATTGGAGGCATTACACATCCTCGTAAAATGTCTTGCTCTAACCGTTTATAAATAGCTGATTGCTGAAGTTTTCTTTGAATCTCAAGCTTCTCAATCAGGTTACTTAAATGAGATATAGCATAACTATAATTAGTAGAACCAACTATAAAGCTACTATCAATTACCTTATCAAAACCAATTTCAAATACATTAATTGCCATAAAATTACCACTTCTTATCTAAGTTCATTATCCCACCCATCCGATAATATCGTAAATACAACCTACATCATATGCTTTTATTTTTAGGAGAGGGGAATTACCCTATCAACTTGGTATATATAAACTACATAAAACCCATATTTATTTCTATAAAGTTAATTAGACAAATAAGGCCTAAAAATTGGTTTCTGCTTGATTGCAGAACAGTTCTCAATATCTGATTGTAAGTCCAACTTCCAATTCTCAAAAGCATAAGTATCTGCTAAATCAATTTTAAAATTTTCATTATCAATACGAGTAATTTTTAGAGAATCTACTCCCAATAATCTTAATCTATCAATCGTTAATAATTGTCTTGCTTCTACCCCAAGAACATCATGTAGAATCCATTTTCCTAAAATACTCTGTGGGTTCGTCTGTAAACTCTTTCCATTATCTTGAGTC
>NZ_MVDO01000121.1 GCF_002006755.1 Wohlfahrtiimonas larvae
GCAGAACAGTTCTCAATATCTGATTGTAAGTCCAACTTCCAATTCTCAAAAGCATAAGTATCTGCTAAATCAATTTTAAAATTTTCATTATCAATACGAGTAATTTTTAGAGAATCTACTCCCAATAATCTTAATCTATCAATCGTTAATAATTGTCTTGCTTCTACCCCAAGAACATCATGTAGAATCCATTTTCCTAAAATACTCTGTGGGTTCGTCTGTAAACTCTTTCCATTATCTTGAGTCACAATTGCATCAAAAGAATTACCGTCAGGGAGATGTAGTTTAAATCCAATAGAATTATTACGCGCCTCTTTATCTAGAGCATCAAAACCAAAAAAGTTAGGGAAGAGATGGTGAATCCATATTGGGATAGGAATATATGCTTCAAAATCAGGTCTTAACCGATCTGATCCTTTAACTTTCGAGGCAGCATTCCATGCATTAAACCCTGATTTTTCCTCTACTACATAATTTCTATCAGAATAAATTGGCAAATAAATAACATTCTTCTTATCTATTGATTGGCTGATATTACCCTCTAATTGAATATGTTCGATCAGCTCAAAAGGATCACTATATTGCTTAATTGGTATTTGAGTGATGACACAATTTGGTGATGCATCAAATTCTTGCAAAAGCACACTTTTACTAACATAAAATTTATACTTTTTATGTTTATCTTCAAAGTCAAAAACACTTTTATCATCCTTAACAGAAAGTAGTCGAAGGGAGTCTAAATCAACTAGATCATAAGTGGATTCTACAATATTCATCACATTACTATCTCGCGTAATATTGTGATAGATCTCGGATGTTGTTTTATAGGTACGGCAATCTAAGCCTATTCTCTCATTACGTAAAGAAGCAACTTTTTTTACCACTTCTAATGGCTCTGCATTAGCAATCAAAGGCCTAATTACAGTAGGAGCTAACTTATTAAATTCTGCTACTTTCTGAAAAGTTTTATCTCTTGTATGGATCCAAGTTTTTAATCCAATACCGATTCTATGCCCATTAAAATTTCCTACGGCATCAAAAGCTGAATCATAACGAGTTAAATCTTCGACATCAAAAACTCTAGCAAATAATTGCTCGTGATTTCTATAATACAAATATGGTTTAGATGCGTTACTACCTTCATTAGTATCTTTAAAAAGCCCAGATAATGCGCCAAAAATTTTTAGAAACTTTATATATTCTTGTTGTTCTTCACTAGAGAAATAGTTCCATAATGTTTGATTCATCTTTATATTAATCCTAATATTATTAACCTATTTTTGCTTAGCAACTTTCTCAATTTGAGCCCAGTTTTCCTTATACTCTTGTAGTTTTTTTACTGAAATGTTTTTTGCTTGTTTCTCGTCAGGATATTTATCATCCATTTCAGCTATTGGAATTAAATAACAGAGCCCTACTTCTTTATCAACAGCCACATACAAGTCACAATCTTTCGCTGTAATTCTTTTGCCTCGATTACTCTTATGTTTATGATCTATTCCTTGCCCCCCCCTATCCCTATCTACAAAAGAAATTGTTGAGCCAGATATTCCTTTAACTTGTATACGTAATAAAGTACCCTCAAAATCAATTACCGCATCATATCGACTAGACCTTACGTCAACGTTAGAACAATTATAACCAGCAAGAATTGCTCGGCTAATAAATAAAAATTGGGCACTATCACCAGCATTAGCAGTCATAACCCCAGCATTAATATTTTGTAGATTCATTGCAAAACCACCAAAACCAAGTAAATCAATTACTTTTTCAGTTAATTTTTTTAAGTCCGCTTTGATATACTTAAATCCATTTTTATCAAAAGTGTCTAGGTCTTCAGCAGTTGGCTTACAAAGATGATGTTCAAAAACTGTTAAAATACTGTTTATTAACTCCTCTTTAAAAACACTATCTTCGGTGTGCAAACTATTTTTAATCTTTAAAAATAATTGTTGATCATAAAAAGTCTCTAGATCTACATGATAAAAGCCATGTTTATTAGCAATTTCCTTAACTTCTTTTCTTGTATACTCATTGTCCTTTAGTGTTACTAATAAAGTAGAAATATTATCTTCGTTCTGTATATAATCCAAAAATTTATTTCTTAAGTAATTTCGCATATTAGTTTGAGATACAAAGATTTTCACCATATCTGCTTTATTTTTTTTGTTTTTAGTGAACTTTCCATCATTAATTTTGACAATGTATTTTTCAATAAAATCTTCTTTATCTTGCATCTTTAAATAACTCACATATAGGTATATCCAATGATCTAGCAAGTATCTCAATATTTTTTAAAGTAATATTTTTTTCACCACGCTCGATCATCCCAATATATGTGCGATGAAAACCACATCGATGAGCCAATTCTTCTTGACTTAATTCTTTATCCATGCGAATTAATCGAATTGTTTGGCCAAAATCTTTTAAAATATTACTAGTCATTAATATATATTTAATAGTAAATCTCAACCGTATACACAAAAATATTAATATTATCAACTTACTATAGTTATCAATAAAGCTAACTAGATGAAATATAAAGAAAAATAAAGCTGCAATTTTAATGTATTTCATATAAAATACATTTTTGTAAATTTGTTTAGTTAGGAATTATTATGAAATGTGCTTCATTCTTCGCAGGTGTTGGCGGGATAGATATAGGTTTTGACAATGCGGGTTTTGAAACTATTTATGCAAATGAACTAGACAAATTTGCCGCAACAACTTTAAAAGAAAACTTTAAATTCACTATCGATAATAGAGATATTAGAGATGTAAAATCCAGTGAAATACCTGATTTTGATATTATGCTAGCAGGATTCCCATGCCAAGCGTTCTCCGTTGCGGGATACAGACAAGGCTTTGATGATGAAAAAGGCCGTGGCAACTTGTTTTTCGAGCTCGAAAGAATCTTTACTGATAAACAGCCACCCATCATATTTCTAGAAAATGTTAAAAACCTTGTGAACCATGATAAAGGCAATACATTTAAAGTTATCCTAGATACATTACATAAGCATGGTTATCATGTTGCACATTCAGTTCTCAATGCATCTGAATATGGCAATATTCCACAAAATAGAGAACGAATCTATATTGTTTGCTTTAAAGATAAACAAGCATTTGAGCGTTTCAAGTTTCCTGATCCAATTCCTTTAATTACTGAAATTAAAGATATGTTGGAAGATGAAAAAACAATTGAATCTCGCTATTTTTATACTGAAAAAACCCCTTTCTTTAACCAATTAGTAGAAGATGTTACTGATGCTGAAACTTTGTATCAATGGCGTAGACAATATGTCAGAGCAAACAAAAGTAACTTATGCCCTACCTTAACAGCTAATATGGGGACAGGTGGGCACAATGTGCCATTACTGAACGTCCAAAAGAAACCTGATACAATCAGAAAACTAACACCTAGAGAATGTTTCAATTTCCAAGGTTATCCTAAAAACTATAAATTACCGAAAGATGTGAGCAATGCTAATTTGTATAAACAAGCAGGTAATAGTGTAGTTATTCCTGTCATAGAGAGAATTGCTCAACAAATCAAAGAAGCTATAGAGCCTACTCAAAAATAATTTGTATGCATATCTCACATAAAAAAGGCTCACAATGAGCCTTTTATTTTATGTCACAAAACAATACATACGTTTATGTCACAAATATTGATAATAGTCGCTTACATATAAATAGAATCAATTAGTTATAAATCATCTTCTATGTCACTCTATTACACACATAATAAAAAGCTCACAAGGAGCCGTTCATCTAATCTAGTTGGCGTGCTATCTCTGTAACAGTCGGATTGTAATAAATCATTAGTGATTTTAAATCTCGGTGCCCAATCATTGCTGCCAAATCTAATACTTTTAATTTTTGAGCCAATCGTGTACAAGCCTCATGGCGTGAATCATGGAATGTTAAATCTATAATATTGCATTCTTTAACCGCCTTCCTAAAAGTCGTGCAAACTGTATCAGCGGTAATGTTGAAGATATTGCCATGATTTTTAGGATTCATTAATTCAAATAATTCTCGTGCTCTTGAAGATAAAGGCACCTGCCTTCTATCCCCATTCTTTGTGGCTAATAATGTCACTGATCGCTCTCTTAATGACACTTGTGACCAATCTAATGTCGTAATCTCGGATTGGCGCATTGCCGTTTCTAAAGCCAATAAGAATATCAACCCAACTTTATGTTTTTGCATCGTTGGTGGTTGATCAGCAAACTCTAGATTTTCCAATAATAATTTGATTTCAAAATCAGATATACGTCTATTTCTTGGCGGTGGTGGCGTTAATCGCTTTAGATCACGAGTAGGATTCTTTTCCATCCAATTCCATTCAATCCTAGCCATTTCAAACACAGCACTGAGCAAGGATATTTCACGATTTTTCGATGAATTAGAAATATTGCGGCTATTACGCCATGCAGCAATATCTCTTGTAATCAGTGTATGCAATGGCACTTCTGAAGGAAATGATTTCATTCTGAGAAAGTAATTTAAGCGATTAACCTCATATTCTTTGCTTTTCTTGGTCGGTGAAACTTCATCACGATAGCGGATCACAGCATCCTTAACTTTCTTAGTTGTATCTATGGCTTGGCTTTTGCCCAAGCGTAAAGATTTTTCTGTTTTTTCTATCCACATTAAGGCATCTAAGTGACTATTAAAAGACCTACTTTTAGTTTCTTTAATATAATTTCTTGTATATTGAGCTCTAGCTAGATATCTTTTGCCACGTTTAGTAATACTACCCATACCCTCTCCTAATATGAATTATTTCGCTGATTTTCAATGAATGTATCAATATCTGCTTCAATCCATCTTGGATCACCTCTGTGACTAAAACGTATAGGATCAGGAAATCCTTCTAACTTAATAATTTGCTGTTTAATATGTCCGACTGAAAATTTAAATTTTTCAGCTAAATCAGAGATCGTTAATAAATTTTTACTCATGGTTATCCTCACTTTTTAAATACATAACAACGCATTGACTTAGATGCGATAGGACTACGAACTGTTTTGACTGAGATGAATTGGTGTCTCACTGAGGTTTTAATGATCTTTTTAATTAATTTAATATCCTCAAGAGCTTGATGATTAAGCTTTGCGTGAGGAAAAAATTCACCAAGGCTAATGGCTATTTCACTGTCATTAGGAGAGTGATTAAGACTATAAGGCTGATTTGGTTGTACCAAGCTCTCAAAATATTCATACACATCCCAAAATTGATCTAATGCAGGATGATCACTTATAAGATCCCGTTCACGTTCAATCGCAATTTGATCAATAAAATTCATTACCTTTTGTTTAGTATTATCAGTAATGGGTAGAATCTCAGATAAAGCCTGTAAACCTGATAGCATCAAACCATGAGTAGATCCTATGCGTTCCATTTTGACATCTGGCAATGCCATAATATGATCACGATTACTTTGAAAAGTCCGATCAACAATATCCATAATGAGTTGTTCGTTCTTCAATGCATAGAATAAAAACCCTGAAACCTCTTCAACTGATAAACGTGCTAAATAACTAGCAGCCTCTCGTGATTGTGCATTGTGCTGCGAACGATCAAAGTGCAAATAAATCAATCGAGATAAAATGGCTTCCGAACCTGATACCTTCTGATTCTGAGAAATCACCACAGAACCTTTAAACGGCATATCATCTGTAATATTTGTATGATCTTTGGTAGCTTTAGTACGAGGAGAACGCCCGTTAAACAATGGTTTTAACTCTTCAGGACTAAAGGCTTTTTGTTTATGGTTATTGCCACTGCTCGGATCATTAATATCCCCTTCAATAAACACTACAGGTAAATTTGACACTTGTGCTAATGTTCTTGCTCGACCAACTCTAGTGGAAGTTGTTGGATTAATGCCTTCATAGCTTGATCTGCCAACTAACAACCAAAGAAATTCAATCAATAATGATTTACCTGCACCTGCTTCACCCGTAGCTTCTAAAAAAGGGAACATGCCATATTTAGCACGTATTTGCTCAGCAAATAAAGAAAGCATCCAATAAGTTAGTGCCACCAATCCTTTATCACCAAATACGATAATAAAGGCCTCTAGCCATTCATTTTTATACTCAATACTTGGATTGAAATTTGATAGCTCAAAAGTACTTTTGACATAACCATGAGGCAAAGCAAAGAAATCATCTGCATTCTTGTGATAGATATTGCCTTGGTAAACCGCATAATCAGGATAAACATATGTTTGAATCTCAGTAAAATAACCTACATACGGTATGGTTTGTACTGTTTTAATAATGGTGCTTGATCCAAAAATATTCTATTTAATTGCTCAGCGTTGCCTGTATAAATTG
>NZ_MVDO01000122.1 GCF_002006755.1 Wohlfahrtiimonas larvae
TATACTCAATACTTGGATTGAAATTTGATAGCTCAAAAGTACTTTTGACATAACCATGAGGCAAAGCAAAGAAATCATCTGCATTCTTGTGATAGATATTGCCTTGGTAAACCGCATAATCAGGATAAACATATGTTTGAATCTCAGTAAAATAACCTACATACGGTATGGTTTGTACTGTTTTAATAATGGTGCTTGATCCAAAAATATTCTATTTAATTGCTCAGCGTTGCCTGTATAAATTGCACCTGAAAGCGTTGCCATGATTTTTTGTTTGAAATCTGATTTACCTGCCAATTGCTTTGCCGTAAATGCACTTTTGGCTTTTTTCGTCTTAGATTGTGCAATTTCTAAGTAATAAATACATTCTTCCGAACCTGATTCCACTTGTGAATATAGAATTGTGATAGAACAATTGGCTATTTCACTTAATGCAATATGCTTCGTGAATGTGTTTAATTCAATTGTAGAATCAATAATTTTTAATTTAGTATCATCAACAATACACCAATAGCTTGTATAGCCAATGGTGACGTAAAAGGCTAAATCTGAAGTATTTGATTGCCACTTTTTAAAACATTCTTTCACCAAAGCCGTATTTGTTAATAGCTCCGGATTATATTGTTTGTTGTACCGTTCTTTTTTCTCTGACATGGACTTTCCTATATTTCAGGCAAAAGAATCCCGTAATCACTAAAACCAGAGTTTCAGTAATTGATTGATAAAATTTAGATAAAAAAATCCCCTAGCTAATTAAAGCTATATTGATCTTTTAAAAATGATTACTTAAACGTTATATTGATCTGCTTCATTTTTAAGAAGCAAATAACAATATGTAGATAGTGCCAATCCTTTTTGATTAGCTAATAACTGCAATTTTTCAGCATCTTCAGGCTTAACACGAATATTTATGACTTTTGTTCGTTTACTTGGCTCTACATCTGATTTCATATAAACTTATCTCCTCAGTTATACCTATTTGATAACTCTTTCAAGCCTCAAGAGAGGCTTCATAGATGCATTATAGTATACAAACTTATAAATTCAAGGATTTTTTATACAATGTTAGAATTTCCAAAAAGACTCACTCAAATTCGTGAGCAAGCTGGTTATAGTGTTGAAGAGTTTGGAGTACTTGGTGGTGTAGGTAAAGCTACACAATATAACTATGAAAAAGGTACACGAAAGCCAGATATAGAATACCTAGAACGATTAGCAACCTTAGGCTATGACATTCTTTATATCATTACAGGTAAAGCATCCGATTCCTCATTAAACCCAAATGAGGCACAATTAATTGAACTATATCGTCAAACTAGCCTCCCTATTAAACAAGCAGTAATGCGAGTTTTAGGTAGTGATTTAAATGAAGATTGAGAAAGAAAGAACTATGAAACAACACCACATCAAAGAACAGTTGACTGTACCTACGAAGGTAGTGAAAGAAAATATTTTTGAAGATCATAAAAGAATTATGACCATTTTCATTATTATTGGCACTCTTCTTTTATTCTCTATGACAGTATTCGCATTTTTCGGTACCCAATTAAATCATACTATTAAGATCATATATTTATGTATCATACCAGTCATCATTATCCTTAGTTGGTTATTAAATCAATGGCTACAAAGAAAAATGATCACAAAAGAATTGCATTACAAAGAATTATTAAAAAAGTAATACGATATTTTATATCTCTATCGGAAACTCATTACAAGCTAACAACTGCGCAAAACTATAAATAACTCTTTAATATTTAAAGAGTTATTTGTAATTATTTTTTCTAACATCATCTAACAAATATTACATATTCTCTTACACAATTGATTTTAAAGAATAATTTTCTAGATATTTGTTGGAAGAATTTTCTAACAATGTTAGAAGTTGTAATAAAATTATCTAACAGATAAATATTATAGTAATTAATAAGTTATATAAGATAAATAGCTTTTGTTAGATTGTAATGAGTTTCCGATGCATATTAAAAATATTTCAAGCTCTTAAGACCTCATGTACAAATTAATAGAGCCAGAAACAGAATAATTAAAGACCATATATATCGGCTAAAGAACAGATAGCTATCTTATTGGCTCTTCTTTATCAAAAATCGTTAGATTTGCTCCATAAGGGGTTTTAGGGGCTTCCCCTAAGCACAGAGGTATGTTTCAAGATGCGAAGCATTTTGTAAACATTCCTTGTCGTGCCTTCCTATATCTTCGGTATTTATACATAAAAACTAACATAATCCTATCAAATCTCTTAGGTGCCTAAAAGCTTCATTTAGATTCAATTTGGCTCAATGAAATAGAGTAACTATGCATAAAAACAGATATAAGCATCAACTGATTACAAATAGAAACAAAAAAATTCACAAAGATTCATAAAGAGCCAAAAAGATTCTTTTTTGCTAAAATGGAGCCCATGATTTATAACATTCAGGAAAAATGATGAAAAAACTTTATGATGAACTATTGGAAAATGCACAAGACAATGACTCGTTTATTTTGAGACATAGTCTATCTAAGTTTGTGAGATTAAATTTTGATTTAATAGAAAAATTATTGCCAATGATCTCAATGAAGTTGTTATGCGAGATGTTATCAAATGACACAAAGGTTCTAATTAATTACAGTTCGTTTAAAACAGCGTGTAATAGGACTAGTAAGAATAAACATACTAATAATCTTGTTACCCTCACTGATACCGCTACATTAAGCAACAATCCTATACATGCAATACCTAATGGCTCTAATAGTCAACAATCAATTCAGAGTAATATAGAAAAGGATCATGATCTTTCAGATATTGAAAAGAACCTTCGAGCAAATAACATGGATTCAGTAACCATTAAAATGGTTCTAGACAGTAAAGCAACTTGGGATGACTTATGTAAAGCATGCCCTGAATTAAAATCGTTAAATCCTCTTTATAGAATGAATAAAGATAGAAAGATTAGACAATATCTCAAACAGCTCAACCTAGAAGAGCATATGAAATTATTAAAGCCTTATACTGATAAATAAGAATCTGACCAAAAACTACGCACTTTTCTGAACAGTTTTCTGAACAACTGAACCTATAGGCACAAAAAAGCCCGCTGTTTAGCGGGCTTTAGAGCTTTTGTTTGGTACCGAAGGAGGGCAAATAAAGGATATTTAATGATGCCTCATGATACTAAAAAGCAGTAGTATCAATGTTTTTCGGTATCATGTAGTATCATAGAAAATCATCTATAGTGATCAAATAGGGGCTTTTTAAAATGGGATCAGTGCAAAAACGTGGCGAGAAATATTATGCTCGCGCAAAACTTACACACAACTATATCACTAAAACAAAAGGTAAATCATTTGATACTCAAGCTGAAGCATGGGCATGGGTAGAACGTACTGAAAAAGATATGCGCCTAGGAGAACGTGAAGAAGTTGATGAAACCAAAACTTTAAAAGATGCGTTGATACGTTATATGAAAGAAGTATCACCGACAAAAGAAAGCAGCGATTGGGAAATCACAAAGATCAAATCATACTTGAATCAAGATTATTGCCCGCTACATTATCCACTTGTCAAAATCACACCACGCGTAATGCGAGAATGGCGTGATAAACGAGATGTGTCCAACTCTACTAAAAATAGAGAAATGACATTATTCAGCGCACTTTTTCAAACGTGCATAGAAGATTGGATGTGGATGCAAACAAATCCTGTTCGTTCAGTTCGTAGATTAAAAGAACCTGAACATCGTGATCGTCGTTATGCTGAACATGAAATAGAATTGATTTTAAATAATTTAGGCTTTGAAGAAAATAAAACACCGACAACGCAAAAAGGCGTGGTTGCTATTATCTTTTTGATTGCACTTGAAACAGCCATGCGACAAAGTGAAATTGTTAAAACGACATGGAACAATGTTTTTTTGAGTGATAAATACTTGAGAATCCCAAATTCTAAAAATGGTTTCCGTCGTAATGTGCCACTTTCTCGCAGAGCTGTTGAATTATTTGAAATGATGAATCCAAAGCGTTCAGGTTATGTATTTGATATTACTGCTGATGTAGTGAGCACAACATTTAGAAGAGCTGTGAAAGAATGCGAAATAGTTGATCTAACATTTCATGATACAAGGCATGAAGCATGCACACGATTGGCAAGAAAATTAGACGTTTTGGACTTAGCCAAAATGACTGGGCATCGTGATTTAAAATCATTGATGATTTACTACAATCCAACTGCTAAAGAATTAGCTGATAGGTTGGGATAACCTCTTGAAATTTAAAAAACATCACCCACTATCACAATTCGCATTAAGATTAGTCTTAATATTATAAATTTGATAAAAAGTGAGGTATTAATAATGTCTGGTACTCCTGCAGGAAAAAAAATTAGCACCGTTCAAGATCATGAGTTAAATTATTTCTTACAAAAAAATGGTTACAAAGAAAGTGAAGATAATCGAAATAAATTAATTGATATCATCAATGATGTAATTAAACCTCATTATGATAAAAAATCATCTGATCACTTAGATCAAAATGATATCAATGATTATTTTGAATCACACAAAGAAGACTTTGAAGATTTAGAATAAATTTCATCTTGTTAAAATCATAAAAAAAGCCCGTAAGGGCTTTTTTACTGTCTAAATTTTCCTAAACAACATCACATAACGCTGTGCAATTTTCACAGGATTATCATACATCTGATCAATACAACGATCAGCTTCATCACGTGAATTGAAGGGCCAACGGATTTTAATCAGAGATCCATTGATTTTGGCATTGGCTTTCACTGTCACTTGGCCATTGCTGAATAGTTTTGAGATCATAAAAAATTCAGCTGTTTTTACTTGTTGTTTTTTAACCTGGTTCTTCATAATCTGCTTTCCTTCTCTTCCAACATCTGAATCAAAACACCCTTGTGATAAGCATCCATCAAGCCATTGCGATTGAACTGATCTATGTGTTTGATGCCTGCCAAACTGATTTTTGATACGTTATAAAGAAATTGGCCATCAAAGCTTTTGGTTTTGTTTCGATTCAACATATAACCGTGATCATTCAACAATTTCTTGATCGGATTGTTGATGATGTATGACGTTTTGTCGCGTTTATCTGCCATGCTCATTAATACAAATCCTCAGTTGTTAAATCTCTATCTTTATAAAAGTTCTGTAAACTCAAAATATCAGAAACAATACAGTCTAATACTTCTTGACGTTCTTCGAGCTGGCTACACTTGAAATATTCATTTTCTTTCTCAATAATAACTTTTAATTGACCCGCATTAATTGCAATATTCATAGCTTCTTTTGGATCAACAAAACGACCTGAATTAGTCATAAACCCATGTTTTTCAGAATAAATATTATTATCATAAAGTGAAGAAAATATAGGATTGTCTCTTATTGATTGATAATCAACACCACAAAGAATACCAATTGCACATTCACCACCCATTGAATATTTAACTTCAATTGCTGCGCATACAATTTTTTCATTACTCATAAAAACCTCTCCCCAATTCTAAATGTTGTTTAACTGCTTCCAAGTGTGCCAATTCATAAGTTTGTGCAGCTATGATGTATTCATAGCTACCCAATTTAATTGTGAAGTTTTGCATTAACCCGCCTTTGCTTTTTCAAGTCGTTGAATGCGTTTTTTGGCATCTTTGATTTCATCAACGATTGTTTTATAAGCTTTAGATTGCTGTTTTCTGTTGCTGAATAGATCATCTT
>NZ_MVDO01000123.1 GCF_002006755.1 Wohlfahrtiimonas larvae
TGCGTTTTTTTGCATCTTTGATTTCATCAACGATTGTTTTATAAGCTTTAGATTGCTGTTTTCTGTTGCTGAATAGATCATCTTGTTGTTTGCGTAAATAGATGATGATGCGTTGGATGCCTGCAATACGCTCATTGATTTGAGCTACTTCTGATTTAGTCATTGGAGCCTGCCTTTTTTGCAACGATTGCTTCATGTGCTAAATAAAATTCACTCGGTTTGATTTCTGTTAACCATTTCAACTCTTCTTCACCAACTTCTGGCCCATGAAGATCAATGCCAACATATAAAACATCATCGATGCCACAGAATGATTTTTGAGTTGTGCGATGTGTGTACATTTGCATGTAAAAACAAATATGAGGACGCTCAAAAAATTTCACACCTTCAATACGACTTTGCCAATCTTTCAACAATGGTGATTTCTTTTTGAGGTAATAAACACCTAATCTTGAAGGTTTTTTGAGAAATTCATCTTTAAATTTTTTATGATCATTTGCAGATAACTCAATACCAATTTCACTACCAAAAACCACCAAGTCAGATTCAAAACCATGTGCTTTTTTAAAATCTAAGAATGCTTTAACTAAAACTTTATAGTCTTTATAAAACTGCAACATATCTTTGTAAAATGAACTATCTTTTGATGCAATGTAATACTTCATATTAAATCTCCTTCCTAGTGTCAAAATACTTCAATAATTCTGATTGCTTCCAACGTGGTGAGCCTTTCGGCACCAACTTGATAGGCTTTGGAAAATCAGGTTGGGTGATGATGCTGCGCTTTGTGTGTACTAATGAATAACCCACTAATTCAGCAATATCTTTGATGCTTAATAATTTGTCGTTCATGATTAAGATCCTGTTTTTAAATTAGATTTTCTTGCAAATAGATAACAACGTAATGATTTGTATGCTTTAAAACCCTGTTGCAGTGATTTTGGATCGTCATATTTAGAATTCACTGTTTTGTTGTGCTCTAAGTACTTGTAACGAATAGATGTTGGTAATAGTTTTTTGATGGTTTTCATGTCATCCAACGGCTGTTTTAAGTCACCGCATAACGCATAAAACTGCTGTAAATTGATCGCTAAATAATCATCATTGCGTGAATGATTCACTTGATAACCCTGTGATTCTAAGTAATCGAAAGCATCCCAGAACTGTTCCAAACTTGGATGATCCTGCTTCAATTCTGTTTGGCGTTCTGATGCAATTCTGCAAATGTATTCGCGTGTGTTATTGATCAACATTTCGGGCATATCAATGATCATTGCCAATGCATCTAAAAGCGATAACATCAAGCCATGCGTCAAGCCGATACGTGTCACGTTCATATCAGGAATGGCCATGATCTGATCTTGATACCCTTCAAACACTTCATTCAGCTTTTGCATGATTTGGTTCTCATGCTTCAATGCTTCTAATAGAAAACCTGAACACTCTTTCATATCCATCGTTTCTAATCTTTGCGCCTTTTTTCTGCGTGCTGGTGTGTGGCGTGTCGTGTCAAAATGCACATAAATTAAGCGTTGTAACAGTGCTAATTGGTTATCTCGTGAGCCTTCTGTGATCGCTCGTTCATTCTGTGATAAAACCAAAGCGGAGCGAAATTTAGGCATGTGTGTTTTATTGCCCATGTTTTTTTGGCCTGTGGTACGTAAATAGCCACCATCAAACAATGTTTTTAAATCTTCTAAGTTGAAGCCTTCACATTCGATCATTACAGTTGGCAAGTTGCCCACTTGTGCCAATGTGCGTAAGTAACCAACTTTACTGCCATTGTTTGGGTTCTGCCCTTCATAATCAGCACGACCCAATATTTTCCAAAGGAATCTTAACAATGATGATTTACCCGCATTGGCATCACCTGTTAATTCTAAAAAAGGATATGAGCCAAATTGCGCACGAATCTGTTCAGCAAATAATGCACCCAACCAATAAGCCAATACAGCAACACCTTTCACGCCATAAACATCAAAATAATCATCTGTCCAAGTGTTTTGATATTCCATTGCGGGATCAAACTTTTCCATGTCAAACGTACTTTTAATGTATGTTTGCTTAGGTAATTCAAAGTATTCTTCAGCATTGATCTTAAAAACTTGGCCATTCTTCACTGCGAACTTTTTAAAAATGTATGCACCAACTTCATTAGCATAACCAAAGAAATCAACTGTATTCACATCACGCAAACTGCCTGCTTTTGTTTCATAAATCTTATCCAAATGCTCTGTTTTACCTGTGAATTGTGCGCCTGTGACAGTGTTCATCACACGTGTTTTAAACTCACTTGCACTGCCCAGATGTTTCGGATTGAATGAATCCTTATTTTGATTTTTATCAGTGCGAATGTTCAAAAAATAAAACTTTTCATTCGTGCCGATCTCTTGCTGTGCGTATAGAAAATCAATGGTACAGTTGGCGATCTGTGTCACGGTGCAAGCTGATTTGAAAGAAACCACTTCTTTGCTATCTTCCTTACCTTCGACTTCTTCCACTTCTTTATCTTGATTCAGCTTTTCAGCGTCCACTTTTACCCAATACGTTCTGCTGCCAAATTCTAAATAAAATTGATTGAAGCTATTGCGTTCATACATCAATTGAGCTTTTGCAATTGGCGTTTTCGCTGTGAGCAATGCACCGTTGTAGAAGTATTTTTCAATATCTTCAGGTTTAAATGCTTCTTTTAAATGCTTGTCGTTCCAATCATCTTCATTGCCTGTGATCGCAACTTTAACTTTGCCAAAGCCAATTTCACGTGCTTTTTCATAAAACTTTAGGCATGATTTACGGCCCACAACATCACTATCCAATGCGATCACCAATTCAACACGATGATTGGCTTGATAGATTTGTTTCAAAGTATGATCAGGAAAGTTATTTGCACTCATTGCACTGATCGCATAAATGCCGTGGTGCAACAATGCAATTGCATCAAAAATGCCTTCAACTACCCACAATTGCTTGATTTTACTAGCGTCTAAATCAGGTACTTGCCACGCTAAACCCTTATAAGAATAACCAGGTTTAAAACGTGCTTTCTGTTCAAAGCTTTCCAAGTTTTCGATCAAGCGTTCCCAAAATCCGTCCCCTGGCATTGCAAAACGAACTGTTGGCGTTGTCGCTTTTGTTGAAAAATCTGTGTATGATTCTTGTGTGAAACTATTCACAATTGCTGTATTAAAGCCCCTTGCTTCCCTCAAGTATGCTTTAGCAATTGCGCGTGAATCCGTTTCCATTTCATGAGCATAACGCTTAGAAAAGTTATCAAACACATCAGGATACATTTCACGTGCGCTGATCTCATAACCACATGAGTTCAGCTTATCGCACTGAATCTTCCACGGATTATCCCCAAAGATCCACAATGACTTTTGGCCACACATAGGGCAAACGCCTTTTTTATAGCGTTCGCCATTGGCTTGTGGTTTTGCCCCTGTTTCAGCCTGAAAGCGACGAACAATTTCATCGCGTTGGCTTCGTTCCATCTCTTTAAACATATTGACCCCAATTTGTGATGAATCGTTCAAATTGCGTAAAACCACAGCCCCTAAACACTTCCTTGCCTTTTGAATACACAACAAATGAAGGGGCTACAACAATGTTGAAGCGATGCGCCAATGTTTTGCCTGTGCTGTTTGGGCTCATGTCCACATTCACACAAGCAATGTGAGATTGTTTTTTGCTTAACTCATCGATCATATGAATCATCTTTTTAGATGAAACACATTGTTGGCGCGTGAATAGAATGATGCTTGGCTCATTGTCTGTGATGTTCTTGAGCGTAATACCGTTGGTGACTGTAATGACCGAGCTAATCATGATTCACCTCTAATAACTCAGGGTTTTCGTAGATATTTCCGATTACTTCAATGTCACAGATTTCTGTAAAAAGAGGTCTTGCAAATGTTTTTCGATCAGTAACAACAAAGCCGCACTCAAGAAAATCAACAACACCTTCACAATCTTTATCACAACCAAATTGGCAAAAAGCTGGCGTGTGGCTCGTAACTTTTACATAGTCACCTTCATAAATCTCTTTGTCGTTTTTGTCAGTTAAGCCTGCGTATTGTTGTAAATCAGCAAGAAAGAAATATTCATCGTTAATTCTGATACTATCTTCATCGAAATCAATAGCATCTACACCAACATATCTATTTTGACCGCCAAGCCATGCCCTAAACTTAATTTCTCTAGCCATGTCTGCGCTCCTTTTGTGCAAAATCATGTGTTTGCAATGCGAGTTTTAATAAGCGATACGTCGCTTTTTCATCAGCAATGTTGTCTGCTGCTTCGTAATACGCATGACGCATGTTTTCCAAAGCATCCAATAAAGTTGCTTTATCCATGTGATCCAAAGTGTTGGCAAAGCCTTGCATTACGAATGCTTTATCATTGAATTGTTGCGTCAAAACTTGACCGCGTGCATGTTTTGCAACCCACTTAAATGTTTTTGCAGCATTCTCGAAAAGTTGCTTTAACTGATTTTTGGGTAAAAAAATCCCCTGACTAGCAAAAGTCATAATTGAATCTCCTTAAAAATTAATTAGTTGCCGTTTTGGGCAGGTGTTTTGATTAAAAATCTTGTGATCGTTTCATGCGTGACAAATGTCGAAGAACACAGAATGTTTGAACATTGATATGACTTTTCTCTCGTTTGATCAGTCATCACCTTTGTAAATACAATCTTCGCTTTGTGTCCACATTGCGGGCAACTAAACGAATGAGGTGTTCTTCTGTCCATGATCTCTCCGTTTGATTGATTATTCATGAATAATCTTTAATAGCTTTTTTTAATAATGCATGTGCTGTTGTTGCGATGGGTCTATTTTCCTTGTTTGCTATTGATTTTAAAGCTTCTAATTCTTTTTTAGTTAATGCAACTCTTACTTGTTCTGTACGCTGTTCGCTTGTAAATAGCTTGTTTTTCATAGATAATACTCCTAATGACTTAACAAATGACTTATTTTTTAATACTCCAAATGACTGTATTTATGATATTACCCATCAACTGACATAAAGTCAACATATTATTGCATCAGTTGAGTGTAATTAAAGAGGAACAATTCAAATGATAGAAATCGGATATAGAATCAAAGAAGTTAGGGACAACTTAAAAATGACCCAAAAAGAGTTTGGCGAGATAGCAGGTGTGGGCGGAAATGCTCAAATGAATTATGAAAAAGGTACTCGTAAACCTGATTCAGAATATTTTTCAAATATCGCAAAAATAGGTTGTGATGTGCAATACATCATCACAGGTGTTAAATCTGATAACCCTGATCCGATTATTTATGACAATGCAGGCAACTTAGTAGATTTAGATGAATTCTGCTTTGTGCCACGTTATGACGTTTGTGCCAGTGCTGGCAATGGCTCTGCGATTGATTCAGAATCCTATGTTTTCAGCATGGCATATAGAAAATATTGGGTAGAAAAGTATCTACAAGTAAATTATAAAAACTTGATCGCAATTACGGCCCGCGGTGAATCTATGATTGGCTTGATTGAAGATCGTGATGTAATGTTGATAGATACAGCTAATAAGTTATATGGCGAAGGCATCTATGTTATTCGTATGAATGGTGATTTGATCGTTAAAAGCGTGCAGAAATTACCCAATAACATCATTGAAATATCTAGTACAAATCCACTTTATAAACCTTTCCAAGTTGATATGAAAAACCCACCGAATGACTTTGAAATCATTGGTGCAGTGGTTCATACTGAACCAGGTACTTTGTTCAGAAATAGAAGAAGGGATTGATGATGGATAAGATACATAAACAAAAAGAATTCAAAACTCTAAGCAGTGCATTGTTATCAGATGAAACTATCAATGATTATTTAATTGCAAACATTAAAAACACTAGATTTTTAGTCGCTGTAACAGATAAAAGAGTTCTTTTTGTTCAAAAGAAATTAATGGGTGAAAATATTGAATCCATTAACCTAAATGATATATCGCTATCTCCTTTCAAATCAGGCTTTTTGGGTACCTCATTCAGCATTAATCATCATTTATTGAAAATTCAAGATAAGAAAAAGGCACAAAGTTTTTATAATCTATTAAGCCCGCATTCTAGCCAAGACAACGCATTAAGTTCAAAGAATAAGAAAAATAATAGTGCTGTTGGCTTTGTTGCTTTCATCATTCTTTTGGGTTTTGTTGTTGCAGCATTGAATTCTGGGGATGATGAGCATGAACCACAACAAATAACACAAACTTCTACAAAACCAACAATGCCAACTAGCATTTTTATAGAAAAAAGTAAGTTCAAAGGAACATGGCCATTTACTGTTGATGAAGTTGCGATTTGGTGCCGTGCAAATAATTCTTTATTTGTTGTAAGTTATGGGAAAGATGGCGGTACTTATGCTTTAAATGGCAATGCTAAAATGAATCCTGAATTTTTTAGTGGCGCACAATCAGATATAAGCCCAATTTGGAAAAAAGATGGAAAAATAAAAGTTTCCTTATCTGACATGATTAAATTTGGATTAGATAATACTTGTCCATAAGATAACAAAAAGCCCGCATTTAGCGGGCTTATTTATTACTTCACGAATATGATGTTGCCATTAATTACATTAGTTAGATACACAATTGATCTTAAAACACTATTAGTACTATCTACAATATCCTGATCAAACTCCCATGTTTCATAAGATGCATTAGTCAAAGTATCCGTACATTCAGCAGCTATATCAACATTATCATTTAAAGCAAACATCACATTTACAGTAAATTTTAAAAATGCAGGCAACTCATTCAATTTGAATCCACGCATCGCACCGCCAATAATGATGTGAGCTATTTCAATAGCTGTCACTGGCACATTTCTTACAATTCTTGATATTTGACTTGAGAAAAAATCGAACTCTTCATCGCTCATTCTTATGAGCATTCTAACTTGCAAGATTTCGTGTTTAAATTCTGCAATATCGCATAGATCATCAAAAATATCTTTATTAGTCATATTGTTACCATATTTTATTGGTTTATACAATTATAACGCACAAGTACTGATTTTGTTGTGATTAAGTCAAGAATACTTTTCATAACAAAAAGCCCGCAATGCGGGCCTTATTCTTTTTCCTCTTCAGGTTCTTTCATCTCTGCTTCGACTTGTGAAACTAATCCATTTTGATCAAAGTTAAGATGTACACGCACTGCAATCCAATCTTTTTCATCAATATCTTTCTTAAATCCTAATGTTTTTATTGGACTTTCTGCAATTAATTCAGGGTTACCAATGGCAAGATCAAAAGAAAATGATGCAACACCACGTTTGAGTTTTTTAAGCTCGTTTTCTGCTGCATCCTGTGCATCTGCTTCGCTTTTATAAATTCTGCG